>DASTAN010000202.1:0-15003 GCA_035712665.1 Gemmatimonadales bacterium | reverse complement strand
CTTCCCCTTGAGGAAGTCCATCAGCAGGTACTGGCCGAGCGTCATCGGCGAGGCGAAGTAGGCCTTGCCGCGGCACATCTGGGAGACCTGGCGCACGAAGTCGACCAGCGCCGCGTCGCGCGCGAGCATGAAGGTGTTGATGACGATCCCGCTCCGGCGGCAGGCGGCGACCTCGGCCAGCGTCGCCTTGATGATCGTGGGGTCGAGTCCCATCGGGTTGACGTAGACGCGGCCGTCGGGTCGCGTCAGCGCCGACGGCTTCCCGTCGGTGATCATCACGATCTGTTTCATCTCCTGCTTCTGGCCAGCGAGGATCTTGCGGGCCAGCGCGAGGCCACCGGCGGTGTTGGTGTGGTAGGGCCCCACCTGCACGCCTGCGAGGCCGCGCACCGGGATCTCCTCCGCCCCATCGTGGAACAGCACCACGCGCACCGTGTCGCCGGGGAACTGCGTGCGGATGAGGTGCGTGAGCGCGAGGGCGACGCGCTTGGCCGGGGTGAAGCGGTCCTCGCCGTACAGGATCATCGAGTGCGAGCAGTCGAGCATCAGCACCGTTGCGGCCGACGAGCGGTGCTCCGACTGCGTCACCATCAGGTCGCTGTAGTCGAGCGGGATCGGGGTGCCGAGGCCGTGCCGCGCGATCGCGCGCTGCAGCGTGGCGGGGACGTCGAGGTTCAGGACGTCGCCGAATTCCCACGGCCGCGACTCGGCCTCGGATTCGATGCCGGTGGCGAGGTGCGACGTCTCGTGCGCGCCGATCGCCGACTTGCCGAGGCCGCCGAGGAGGTCGCGGAGCGTCTTGTAGCCGAGGAAGTCGGCGCCCTTCTCCTTGAGCTCGAAGTGCACGGTGCGCGCCGCGGCGCGCTCCTCGCCGCCCGGGAGCTGGTTGGCGGGGAGCGTCTTCCCGCCGGGGCTCTTGAGGTCGAGGTAGCCCTCGTCGACCAGCCGCTTCACGATGTCATCGAGGAGCTGGGCGAGGTCGGCCTGCACCTGCTTGTCCTTGTCGGCATCGCCGGTGGTGCCGTCGCCGAGGAGCTGCAGCATCTCGGGGGTGAGCTGGCCCGATTCCATCAAGGCCTGCAGGATCGCTTCGCGGAGGTCGTCGAGCGACTTGCCGTCGTTCGGGTCGCCCGGCTCGCCCCACCAGGCGGGCATCCCGTTGAAGCCCGACTGGAGGAGGAAGTCGCCCAGCTGGTCGAGGAGGGCCTGCAGGTTGACCTGCTGGGCCATCCCGGCGACGTAGCGGGTGTAGGTGGCGAAGCGCATGCCTTAAGGTACTCCGGGTTTCGGTGGAGGGTCCGGGGGCGGTCGGGGAGGTGGACCGTGCCGCGATCCCTCGCTCCGCTCGGGATGACAAGGCCTTCCGCCCTCCGCCTTCCGCTCTCGGTAGTTTAGGGAATGCTCCCGCGCGTCCCCTCGCTGGCCCCGATCAAGGCGACCCTCCTGCAGGGCCCGCTCCGCGCGCTCCGGCACCGGAACTTCTCGCGCTTTGCGACCGGCCAGACGATCTCGCTGGTCGGGACCTGGATGCAGTCGGTCGCCCAGGGGTGGCTGGTGCTCGACCTCACCGGCTCGGCGTTCGACGTCGGGATGGTGACCACCCTCGGGACGCTGCCGATCCTGCTGTTCACGCTCTACGGCGGCGTCGTCGCCGACCGGGTCGAGAAGCGCCGCTTCATCCTGCTGATGCAGACGGTGATGCTGCTCGAGGCCGCCGCCCTCGCCGCGCTGACCCTGACCGGGCGCGTCACGGTGGAGTGGGTCTGGGCGCTCGCGTTCGTCCACGGCCTCGCGACGGCGTTCGAGGTGCCGGCCCGCCAGTCGTTTCTGGTCGAACTGGTCCCGGCCGAGGACCTGGTCTCGGCGGCCGCCCTCAACAGCACGATCTACAACCTCGCCCGCGTCATCGGCCCGGCGATCGCGGGGGTCGTGCTGGCGATCGCCGGCCCCGGCGCCTGCTTCGCGATCAACGCGGTGAGCTACTTCGCAGTGCTGGTCGGCCTGCTGCGCATCACCCATCGCGGCCATCCGCGACCGACGACGACACGCCCCTCGGTCTTCACCGGACTGCGTTTCATCCAGTCGCGCCCGCTGCTCGCCGCGCTGTCGTGGCAGATGGTGTTCGTGTCGGTGTTCGCGGTGAGCTTCATCCCGATCCTGCCGGTCTTCGCGCGTGAGGTGCTCAGGACCGACGCGGCGGGCTATGGTGCGATGACCTCGGCGATCGGCGTCGGCGCGGCGCTTGGCGCGATCGTGACCGGCGGCCTCGGCAAGCGGGTGCGGCGCACGCGGATGGCCACGGTGTGCGCCCTCGGACTCGGCATCGCGGTGATGCTGCTCGCGGTCACGCGCTCGACGTTCGGGTCGTGGCTGGTGCTCGCGATCGGCGGGGCGGCGATGGCAGGGACCGGGATCGCGACGGCGACCTCGCTGCAGCTCGCGGCGACGCCGGAACTGCGCGGTCGGGTGATGGCGGTGTATTCGTTCGTGGTGCTCGGTCTCGCGCCGATCGGCGCGTTCCAGGCCGGCTGGGTGGCGGAACACTTCGGGTCGCCGGTCGCGATCGCGCTCTCCGGCGCGGTCTGCGTGGCCGGCACGTGGGGCCTCAAGCGCCGTCTCTGGGACGGCAAGGAGGAGTGATGTTCGTGACGATCTCGCGCGAGTACGGCGCCGGCGGCAGCACGGTGGCTCGCCTGGTGGCCGATCGCCTCAAGTGGCGGCTGGTGGACAACCAGCTGATCGAGGAAGTCGCCCGGCGCGCCGGGGTCACCCCGGAGGAGATCGCGGAGAAGGAGGAACGCGGGCCGACGTTCGTCGAACGCCTCGCCCGTGCGCTCGCGGCCTCCACGCCCGAGCTCCTCGGCCCCGACGTGATCGCCATCCCCGAGGCGGAGGAGGCGCGCCTGGTGAAGATCACCGAGCAGGTCGTCGCGGAGGCGTGCGGCGAGGGGCACGCCGTGCTCGTCGGGCGGGCGGCGGTCGCGGTGCTCGCGCAGCGCACCGATGCGCTCCACGTGCGCCTCGTGGCGCCGCTGCCGCATCGCGTCGAGGTGATCTCCCGGCGACTCGGCGTGGACGCCGAGGAAGCGGCCCGCCGCATCAAGGACGTCGATACGCATCGCACGCGGTACCACAAGCAGTACTACGACCGCGAGTGGGCCGATGCGCGGAATTACCACCTGACCGTGAACACCGGGTGGCTCGGCGCGGAGCGGAGCGCGGCGGTCATTGCGGGAGCGGTGCACGAGCAGTAAATAGGGAAGTCCACCTTCCGCTCCTCGTCCCCCGCGAGGCCTGCAATGCCTGGGTTCCCGCTCCGCCGCCTCGGATGCACGCTGGCGTTCGCCCTCGCGCTCGCCCCCGTCACCCTGCAGGCACAGACGCTGTCGGACATCCTCGACGCGCTCTCCGAGGTCGACAGCGTCACGGCCCTGCCGACCCCCACCCGCTGCGACCCGCTCACCGGCGCTGATGCGAAGCTCTGCCGGGCCGCGGTCGACCTCAAGCGGGCCGAACTCACCGATGATCGGTCCCTCGCGCTGTCCGTCGAGCAGCGACTGCACGGCGTCGTGGGGGACCATCCCGACATCGGCTTCGGGTGGTACCTGCTCGGGATGAGCCGTGCGAACCTCGCTCGACTGGGCGTCACGGCGAAGCCCGGACCGTTGCAGATCCTCGGCATGTCGTGGGAGGCCGGAGCAGGGCACGCGCTGGTCCGCGCAGTCCGACAGGATCGCACCAGCCGCCTCTTCGCCAACGACCTTGCCCTGCTGCCGCTGCCGCGCGAGGGCGCGAGCCAACTGGCGGAACGCCTCGCGACGCTTCGTGCCGTGCGCCCGCTGCTCGGGCCGGGTGCGCGGGCCGCCACCGCGCGGATCGAGCGCGTGGCGGGGAGCCGCGACTCCGCCGTGGCGCTGCTGCAGATGGTGAAGGCGTCGCGACGACTCGACGATCGGATCATCTCCTTCGAGCTCGCGCGGGACCTCTTCGCGGTGGGGCGGACCGACGAGGCGATCGAGACCTTCCACGCCGGCGTGGCCACGCCAGCAGAGGGAGACGACGATCCGTATCGTCAGGCGATCGCGTGGACCGGCACCGCCGCCGAACTGCAGGCGTGGCAGGCGTTGCCGCCGGAGGAGCAGGGCGGTTGGCTGCGGCGGTTCTGGGCCCAACGCGACCTGCGGGAAGGGTGGACGGCCGGCACGCGGCTGGCCGAGTTCTTCGCCCGACTCGAGGTGGCGACGCGCGACTTCTCGGTGGAGCTGCCGCGCAGCGGGCAGCATCGCATCGCCACGGTGTCGGGCGCGATCGACATGCTCCCGGACCGCTTCCTCACCGGCCGGCTGATGGACGGGGAGGGCCAGTCACTGGGACGGGAGACCGGCATCACCGACGCGCGCGCGGCGCGCGATCAGCTGGTGGCGGCCGGGCTTGGCGGGCCGTTCCGTGCCGTCCCCGATCCCGATCGGCTGCTCGACGATCGCGGGCGCGTCTGGCTGCGGTTCGGCCGTCCGGACAAGATGGCGACGGCGGCCGGCGGTGAGGCGCTGCAGGTGTGGGTCTACGAGCGCTTCGAGCCGCCGCTGGTGGCCCAGTTCCGCGAGGCCAACTTCGACGGGCTGTCCGGCGCATCGCGACTGGTGCCGAGTCTCGTGGATGCGCCGCCGCGCTTCCGCGATCAGTTCTGCGGGCTGGTGATCTCGCTCTGCACCTCGACGAACGCCACCCCCGAGGCGATGACGCAGTTCGCCCGGTCGAACAGCCTGCGGCGCGCCGGGGCGACGATCGCCAACGACGTGACCGATGGCGGTCGACTCACGCCGGCCGTCATCGCGCGCATCATGGAGGACGGTCGCGCCCAGGTCGCCCGGGCGACCGACGAGGACGCCCATCCGCGCGCGTTCACCCAGCGGCTCACGCCGGCCGTGCAGCTCTACGGACTTCGCGTCCCCGGCCAGCAGCACGGCGTGGTCCTCGCCAGCTTCGCCATCCCGGGCGATCAGCTGACGTGGACGCAGCCCCCGGAAGCCGGCGGTCGCACGGTGTACACCGTGCAGATGCGGCTGACGGCGGTCGATGCGAACGGCCGGTGGCACGAGATCGACACGACGCGACGGTTCGCCACCGCCGCGCCGCTCGCGGCGGGTGCGGCATTGACGGGGACGCTCCTGATCCCGGTCGAGGGCGGCCGCTACGACGGCGCGATCGTCTTCACGCAGGAGGACGGGCGCGGCGCCACGGCGTCCCTGCCACGCCTCGCGGTGCCGACGCCGATGTCGGGCACGGTGCAGATCAGTTCGCTGGTGCTCGGTGCCGCCACGGGCACGAGCGCCGCACTCGGCTCGCGACGACTCGCCCTCAATCCGCGCGGCACCTTTCGGTCGGCCGACGAGGCGGTGCTGTACTACCAGGTCGCCGGCGTGCGCGGCGGCGAGTCGTTCAAGACGAGCGTGGAGTTCTTCGACGTCGAGCGGGCGGACAAGGCCTCGCTCCGGCTGCAGTTCACCGATGCGGCGGCCGGGCTGCTGCACGAGGTCGAGCGCACGGTCGGGCTCTCGACGCTGAAGCCGGGACGGTACCGGGTGCGGGTCACGGTCGCCGCGCGGGGCGAGACCGCGATGGAAGAGGCGATGGTGAACGTGACGAAATGAGGGACAAGTGACACGGGACACGTGACAAGGGACGGTCGGAATGGGGCCGAGTGCCGAGATCCCTCGCTCCGCTCGGGATGACCACTCTCCGATCTCCGATCGCTGATCTCAGTCTCTCCGTCTGGGCCGTGCCTTCTGAAATCCGTACTCGTCGTTCCGCGCGATCCGCTGCCGGGCGACCAGCGCCTCCAGCACCAGCTCGCAGGCGACGACGATGCCGCTCGGGTCGTCCTTCCGCGCGAGGCGGTGGAAGACCACCAGGTCGGTGAGTCCCGGGACGAGGTCGAAGCCGCGGTGGCAGACCTCGGTGCGCTCCTCCGCGCCGACCTTGATCGCGTTCCCCTGGTCGAACCACGTCACGATCTCGTCGACCTCGGCATCGGGAGCACGCGTCTCGAAGACGGCGGCCGCTGCGCGACGGATCAGCTCGCGCGCCACGGCATCCGCGCCCTGCAGCTCGCCCTCGTACTCGAGCTCGAGCTTGCCGGTGATCGCCGGGAGTCCGGCATACACGTCGGCCAGGCGCACCACCGGCGGTTCGCCCGAGGCCAGCCTGCGACGCTCGGCGTTGCTCACCACCACCTCGAGCAGCGCGATGCTCAGCCGCTGGCTCACGCCCGCGCGACGATCCACCCGCTGGTCCTCGCGGGCCTCGAAGGCGATCCGCTCGACGACCTCGGCCACGATCTCGGGGACACGCGCCCGCGACGACTCGCCATCGCCGAGCCACGCCTCCTGCGCGGTGATCGCCATCCCGTCGGCGACGCTGCGCGGCGCGTGGGTGCGGATCTCCGAGCCGATGCGGTCCTTGAGCGGCGTGATGATCTTGCCGCGCGCCGTGTAGTCCTCGGGGTTCGCGGTGAAGGCGAGCATCACGTCGAGCGGCATCCGCACCGGATACCCCTTGATCTGCACGTCGCCTTCCTGGAGGATGTTGAACAGCGCCACCTGGATCTTCGCCGCGAGATCCGGGAGCTCGTTGATCGCGAAGATGCAGCGGTTGGCGCGGGGCAGCAGGCCGTAGTGGATCGTCAGCTCGTCGCCGAGCAGCAGCCCGCCGCGCGCCGCCTTGATCGGGTCGACGTCGCCGATCAGGTCGGCGACCGTGACGTCAGGCGTTGCAAGCTTCTCGACGAACCGCCGTTCGCGCGGGAGCCACGCGATCGGCGTCGCGCCGTCCTGCTCGGCGACGAGGTCGCGTGCCCAGCGCGAGATCGGCGCGAACGGATCGTCGTGCACCTCGCTGCCGGCGACGACCGGGATCGCCTCGTCGAGGAACTGGACGAGCGCTCGCAGCAGGCGTGTCTTCGCCTGCCCGCGCGTCCCGAGCAGGATGAAGTCCTGTCGCGCGAGCAGCGCGTTCACGATCTGCGGCACGACGGTGTCGTCGTAGCCCACGACGCCAGGGAAGAGCGGGCCGCCCTTCGCCAGATGCGCCAGGAGGTTGGTGCGGATCTCCTCGCGGACGCTGCGGTGACGGAGGGGCGCCTCGCCCCAGGGCGAGTTGCGGAGGTCGGCGAGGGTGGCTGGACGGGTCATGGGCGAAGGATACCCGGCCGATCGACGGACGTTCATCGGGCGGCAAAATGGTCCCGATTCGGGAAATGTTCGGGGTCTGTCAGCGGAAGTCACCGCCCCGCAATCACTTGGCGTCTTGACACCATCGGTCCGATCCCTAACTTGGTTCCCGGTGCATCGGGCGACAGCGACCGAATCTCGGGTCCGGTCACGGTGACCACACTGAACTCACAAGGGAGAGAGAATGCGGAAGTTCCTGATGGCGGCGGCCGTGCTGGCCGTTGCGGCGTGCGGCGAGAAGGCTGCTGAGGAAGCCACGATGGATTCGTCGGCGATGGCCCCGGCCGCCGAGGCCCCGGCTGCTCCGGCGATGGATTCGACGATGCAGCACGACAGCACGATGACGGACAGCACGATGGCGAAGGACTCGGCTGCCGCTCCGGCCGCCCAGTAAGCAGTTCAGTCGGTCACACCCGACGCACCATGACGCCCCGGCCCTCGCGGTCCGGGGCGTCGTTGCGTTCCCGTCAGGCGAGCGGGAAGTCGGTGACCTCGGCGTCCACGCCACCGACCCGCACCCGGGCCCCGGTCTCGACCTCGCGACGGATCTTCGCGAGTCCGACCCACGTCCCGGCCAGGACCGCCGCCGTCGTGACCTGACCCACGACCTTGCCGGCCGCATCCTGCACGCTGCCGTCGAGCGGAACCCCGGCACCGGCCACGCGCACGGCGCGCAGCGTCCGGTTGGCATGGCCCCGGAAGTGGAGCCGCGCCACGGTTTCCTGGCCGGTGTAGCAGCCCTTGTCGTACTTCACGCCGCGCAGCTCGTCGAAGCGGACTTCCTGCGGCAGCGTCTTCTCGTCGATCTCCTGACCGACGGCCGGCCAGCCATCGACCACGCGGCAGAGCGTGGCCAGCTCCGTCGGCAGCGGCGGCAACCCGAGTGCGTCGAGCTCGGCATCACTGCCGATGGCCAGTGCCGCGAACGGTGCCATCTCGGTCGGTGCGGCGATGCACAGCGCGCCATCGGTCGGCACGGCGCCCAGCACCCACCGCACCGACAGATCCTCGCT
The DNA here is from genome assembly GCA_035712665.1 of Gemmatimonadales bacterium. Classification (GTDB taxonomy): domain Bacteria; phylum Gemmatimonadota; class Gemmatimonadetes; order Gemmatimonadales; family GWC2-71-9; genus Palsa-1233. The sequence goes on along the minus strand of DASTAN010000202.1, from coordinate 6,761 downwards.
GCGGTCGGTCACCCGCGCGAGCCGCGGCGGCAGCCCCCGGCGGAAGAGGTCACGCACGACCTCGCGCATCGCGCGCGGCACGATGACCCACGCCGCGTCGCCGTCGCGCGCGACCCACGCGTCGCTGACGATCATCCCCTTCGGCGTGAGGAACGCGCCCCACACCAGGCCGCGCGGCCCGATCTTCTGCAGGTCGTTGGTCAGGAGCCCCTGCAGGCACGCGATCGTCCCGGGCCCCTCGATGCGGAAGACGGCATCGGGGACGGCGACCATCCCGGTGGCGTGTCGCGCCGCGAGCAGCGCGTGATCGGCGATCAGGTGCGGATCCACGGCAGCTCCTCGGGGCGACGCCCCTCGAACGACGGCCAGAGCGCATCGGGTGCGGCCTCGGCAAGTTCCTCGATCGGGTGCGAGGTCGCCACCATCGCGACGCGCATCCCGGCCGCACGCCCCGCACGGAAGCCCGGGAGCGAGTCCTCGACGACCACCACCCGCTCGGCCCCGAGCGCCAGGTGGGCGAGACCCTTGCGATACCCCTCGGGGTCCGGCTTGGTGCGCTCCACATCCTCGGCCGCGACGATGGCGCGGAAGCAGTCACGCAGCCCGGCCTCGCCGAGCACGTGCTCGATCTCCCAGCGACGCGCGGCCGAGACGATGACGAGGCGCGTGCCGACGTCGGCGAGTGCGCGGATGAACGTCGTCACCCCGGGCACCATCGTGAGGTCGCGCGAGATGCCGTCGCGGTAGCGCTCACCCTTCGTGTCGATGAGGGTCGCCAGCGTCGCGTCGTCGAGCGGACGGTCCGCGGCGTCGTAGGCGTGACGGAAGCAGCCGCGATCGTCGTAGCCGAGGTAGTCGCGGTAGTAGGTCGCCTCGTCGAGGGTGATCCCGGCGTCGGCCAGCGTCGCGATGAGGGCGGAGGCGTGGTGGCGCTCGTCGTCGACGATCACCCCGTTGAAATCGAAGCAGACACCGTGGTCCGGGGTCATTCAGGACTCCAGGGCGGCCACGAGGACGCGGCCGGGATCGAAGGCATCGCGCAGGGTGGCGATCGGTCCGCCGACGCCCTCGCGGTAGGCACCGAAATGGCCGACTTCGCGGCGCACGTGCCACGGGGCACGCTCGACGGTCAGCGGCACCTCGCGCGGGGCGAGTGCCGCGCGCAGACTCTTGAGCGCCGTCGCATCGGCCACGCCGCTCCAGCGAATCAGTCCGGAGACCGCGCCGGCACTGAGCAGGCCCTCGCCGAGGTGGGCGAGAACCAGGTCGAGCGTCTCGTCGACGCCGTCGACCAGCGTGCCGAGACGAATCGAGACCGGGACCGAGGTCACCGCGCGCGCGCTGCCGTTCCACAGCAGCACCCGCTGCTCGGGGAGCAGCTCGCGCCACCGCAGGTCCTCGAGGCCGGCGAGCCGCTGTCCTTCGGCGACCACGGCATCGCGCTGCCCGAGGAGGCGGATCGCGAGCACCCACTCGGGCTCGTTCGCGAGCGCGGGCGAGAGGAGCTCCACGGCCGCCGCCACGATGCCGCGCTCGGGCAGCATCCGCGCGGCGGCCGTGAGCCGATCCCGATCGCCCAGGGCGACCCACGTGGTGTCGGCGCGCGGCAGGGCGCGCAGGCGGAGGTGCGCGTCCGCGATGATGCCGAACCCCCCGAAGCCGCCGACCTGCAGCTTGACGAAGTCGAAGCCCGGGCCGTGCGTGGCCGCGGTGGACCCGGCGCGCAGGATCCGGCCATCGCCCGTCACGACGGTGAGCGCGCTGACGTGGTCCTTCATCGGGCCGGTCGCGTGCCGAAGCGGGCCGACCGTTGCGGTCGCAAGCAGGGAGCCGATGGTGCGGTCCGGCCGACCGGGCGGGTCGAGCGCGAGCCACGTGCCGTGCTCGAGTGCCTCGAGCCGAGCGCGCTCGAGCGTGGTGCCGGCCCCGATCGCGGCGACCAACTCCTCGGTGTGCACGGCGGTCACGTCATCAAGGGCGCGGACGCTGATGCGAAGGTCCGCCGGCGCAGCCCCGGCAGACCAGGTACCGCCGCCCTCGACGACCGCCTTCCATCCCTCCTCGTGCGCCGTGGCCATCACGCCAGCCAGGGCGTCGACGTTCGGGGGCACGACGCGTGGCACCCCGTCCGCACCGGAGCGCACGGCGTCCGCCCCGACGATCGGCACGAGCCGATCCACCTTGGGGTTGCTCATCCGTCCCGTCCCGGATGGGGTGCCATCACGGCGCCTCGGGCTCGGGTGAACGCCCGTCGTGTCGCGCAGGTGTCATTCGATGACATACCGCCACGCCCGCCGCAGGATCCGGGAAGCGACGCGCGGGCACGCGCGAAGGCCGCGATGCCCGGGACTGGCACCGCAGCGTGCGGGGAGCGAGGGAGGCGGCGGCTGTGCACCGCCGAAAGTTAAGCCGCTCGGAACCCACCGAGGTGCTGGACCTCGGGACACTCGCGCAGCTTGATGAAGGCGCGCTCGCGGAGCTGGCGGATCCGCTCGCGGGTGACGCCGAGGGCGGCGCCGATTTCCTCCAGCGTGCGGGCTTCCTGGTCGGGTTCGAGGCCGTAGTAGAGGGAGAGGATCCGACGCTCGCGCGGGGTGAGGTAGCGGCGGAAGATCCGGTCGAGGAACTCGCGCCGCAGCGACTCGTCGGTCTGGGCCTCGATGTCGTGGCTTTCGGTGGTCGAGAGGCGCTCGCCGAGCGTGGCGGAGCGCGCGTCGCCCCCATCGACCGGCGCGTCCAGCGACACCTCGCTCACGAAGAGCCGCTTGGCTTCGCGAATCTCGTCGACGCTCTGGCCGAGGGCCACGGCGAGTTCGCCATCGGTCGGCGTGCGGCCGAGCTCCTGCGCGAGCAGGCCCTGCACGCGGGCGAACCGGACGACCGCGGTGTTCTGGTTGAGCGGGAAGCGCACCGAGCGCGTCTGCTCGGCGAGCGCCTTGAGCACCGCCTGGCGCACCCACCACACCGCGTAGGAGATGAACTTCACGCCGCGATCGGGATCGAACTTCCGGACGGCGCGCAGCAACCCCTCGTTCCCGATCGCCACCAGATCGCCGAGCTCGAGGCCGTGCCCCTGGTAGCGCTTCACGAAGGCGATCACGAAGCGAAGATTCGCCGTGACCAGGCGCTCGGCCGCTTCCGTGTCACCGGCACGCGCCCGGCGCGCGAGGGCGCGCTCCTCCTCGATGTCGGTGATCATCGGGAGATCCTTGATGTCGCGCAGATACTGCTCGAATGACTCGGCAGCAGTCAGCACGGGCGCGGCAGCGGCACGGCGAGGGGAACGCGTGGGGCGGCGGGGCATCGGGGTACCCTGTGGCGGCGGTGTGAAGCGAGGCGGACCAGCGAGGAGAACTCTCGCAAGATGGAAGCTTCGCGCCGGGTGTCAAGATGCTAACCACAAGTGTCACAACACTTTACGTGGTGTCCACTTTCCACCGTGTGCACAGCGATCCACACCGGGTTTTCCACGCGATTGTGCACGAACGCGCCAACTCGCGACCGGGCTGGCAGTTGCCCGGTCGGGTGGGGGTGGCCGGAATGTGGATCAGCGCAGGTCGAGCGCGGCGTCGAGGGCGGCGAGGTCGAGCGGTACGGTCCACGTCCCGTCGCGCTGGGCGACGGCACCGACGCGGGCGAGCAGCGCGGCGCGCACCACGCCGGCGCGATTCTTCTTGTCGGTGCGGAGGGCGGCGCGCAGCCGGTCGCGCGGCATCGTGTCCGGGGCACTGGTGGGGAGATGCAGCTCGTGCAGCACGTGACGGATCACCTGCACGGTGCCGGGTTCGGCGACGCCGGTCGCCTCCGCCACGCGGCTCTCGAGGACGAGCCCGATCGCCACCGCCTCGCCGTGCGGAATCTCGTAGTCGCTCGCCTGCTCGAGCGCGTGCGCGACGGTGTGCCCGGCGTTGAGGATGGCGCGGAGGCCGCCCTCGCGCTCGTCCCGGGCGACGACCTCGGCCTTGATCGCGATGGAGGTGCGAAGCAGCTCCGCCAGCGTATCGGGATCGCGTGCCGCGATCGCCTCGGCGTGCGCCGCCAGCCACGCCACGTGCTCGGCGTCGCGGATCGCGCCGTGCTTCACCGCTTCCGCGAGCCCCTCGCGATAGATCGGGTCGGGGAGCGTGACGAGGACATCCGGGTCGACGACGACGGCGTCGGGCTGGTGGAAGGCACCGACGAGGTTCTTGCCGGCGGGCGTGTCGACCCCGGTCTTGCCGCCGACCGCCGCATCGATCATCCCGAGCGTGGTGGTCGGCACGGCGATCCACGGCACGCCGCGCAGGAACGTCGCAGCGACGAAGCCGGCGAGGTCGGTGGTGACGCCGCCGCCCACCGCGACGACCAACGTGTCGCGATCGGCACCGAGCGCCAGCAGCTGATCGGTGAGCCGTGCCCAGGTCTCGCGCGTCTTGTGGCGCTCGCCGGCGGGGAAGGTGAGCCGCGGCACGTCGCCCAGCGGGGCCGGGATCGTGCGCGCGACGACGTCGTCGCTGATCACGACGACGTGGCGCCGGGGATGACGCGCCGACACGAGCGCGGGGAGCGACGCGAGCGCACCCCGCCCGATGTGCACCGGATACTCGCCCGCCTCGTGGCGGACGAGCAGCGGCGTCACCACGTCACGTCGCCGACGCCCGCGCGGTGATTCGCGAGGCGGGCCAGCGTGAAGAGCAGGTCCGAGAGGCGGTTGAGATAGATCACGAACAGCTCGGGGACTTCATCGAGCTGGGTCAGCCGCACGACGCTGCGCTCGGTGCGGCGGCAGATGGTGCGAGCCAGGTGGAACGCCGCGGCCTTCGGCGTGCCGGCCGGAAGGATGAACGCCTTGAGCGGCGGGAGCTCCTGATCGGCCGCGTCCATCACCGCCTCGAATTCCGCGATCCGCGCCGGCGACAGCTCGGCCTTCTGCAGCGCCTCGCGGACCCGCTCGGGGTCCGGGGTGGCGAGGTGTCCGCCGATCGAGAAGAGGTCGCGCTGGATCGTCTCGAGCAGGGCGTCGTGCAGGTCGACCGGATCGGCAGCGCGCGCCATGCCGATCGCGGAGTTGAGCTCGTCGACGTCGCCGTAGGCCCCGACGCGGGGGTGGTCCTTGGGGACCCGACCGCCCCCGAAGAGGCCGGTCTCGCCGGCATCGCCGGTTCGGGTGTAGATCTTGAAAGCCATGGGGGGAAGATAGCCGTTAGTTTCGGCGCCATGTCCGAACCGCTCTCGACCCTCCGGGTCGCCATTGTCGGAGCCGGCCCGTCCGGCTTCTTCGCCGCCGAGGCGCTGCAGAAGGCGGCGCCCGGGATCCGCATCGACCTCCTCGACCGCCTGCCCACCCCGTTCGGGTTGGTGCGGGGTGGGGTCGCGCCCGATCACCCGAAGATCAAGTCGGTGACCCGCGTCTACGACCGGATCGCGACGCAGCCCGGCTTCCGCTTCCTCGGCCACGTCGAGGTGGGCAGCGACGTGACGATCGAGGCGCTTCGCGCGGCGTACGACGCGGTGATCCTCGCCAACGGCGCGCGCACCGACCGCCCCCTCGGCATCCCCGGTGAGCAGCTGGCGGGGAGCCACGCCGCGACCGAGTTCGTCGGTTGGTACAACGGCCATCCCGACTACGCCGAGGCAACGTTCGACCTCGGACAGCGTGCCGTCGCCGTGGTTGGTCTGGGCAACGTGGCGATGGACGTGACGCGCGTGCTCGCCAAGTCGCCGGACGTGCTGGCCACGACCGACCTCGCGGCGCACGCGCTGGCGGCGCTGCGCGACTCGCAGGTGCGCACGGTGCACGTCATCGGCCGTCGCGGGCCGGTGCAGGCCGCGTGCACGACGCCCGAGCTCCGCGAGCTGGGCGAGCTCGAGGGGGTCGACGTCCTCGTCGATCCGCGCGATCTCGATCTCGACCCGATCTCGGCCGCGCATCTGGCGTCGAGCGAGGATCGCACGGCGGAGAAGAACCTGCAGGTCCTCCGCGAATGGGCCGAGCGCGGCAGCACCGGCGCGACGCGACGCATCGTCTTCCACTTCAACGCGTCGCCGGTCGAGCTGCTGGGCGACGATCGGGTGACCGGACTCCGCGTGGTGCGCAACCGGCTCGAGGACGACGGCCAGGGTGGCGTGCGTGCCGTGCCGACCGATGTCGTGGAGACACTCGAGGTCGGGCTGGTCTTCCGCTCGGTCGGCTACCGCGGCGTCCCGATCGACGGCGTGCCGTTCGACGCCCGTCGCGGGACGATCCCCAACGCGGCGGGGCGCGTGCTCGATGCCGACGGCGAGCCGATCGCGGGACTCTACACGGCGGGGTGGATCAAGCGCGGACCGAGCGGCGTGATCGGCACCAACAAGTCGTGCGCCGCGGAAACGGTCGCGTCGCTCATCGCGGATGTCGCCGCTGGCCAGGTCGGTCGCGGTGCGGGCGATCCCGATGCGCTGCTCGCCGAGCTCGACGCACGCGGCGTCCGGCGCACCGACTGGGCCGACTGGCAGCGGCTCGACGCCGAGGAGCAGGCTCGTGGCGCCGCCGCCGGGCGGCCGCGCGAGAAGATCACGGAGATCTCGGCAATGCTGAGATTCCTGCAGAAGGAGATCTGAGATCAGCGATCGGAGATCGGAGGGTTGCGTCCTCTGATCTCCGATCTCGGATCTCCCCTCTCCGCCTATTTCCGCCCGAGCTCCGCCACGACGCTGTCAATCGCCGGCAACATGCGCGCGCTGCCGAGGGTGTGGTGGTTGGCCTGCACCGAGAAGACCAGCACGGTGCCGTCGGCGCGCTC
>DASTAN010000201.1:0-9282 GCA_035712665.1 Gemmatimonadales bacterium | reverse complement strand
CGGGTCGGTCTCGACACTGATCGCGAAGACCCCAGCCCCCGGCCCGCCGAACGGATCTTCCGAACCGTACAGGCCGGCCGAGACCCCGGTGACGAGTCCGGTCTCGCGGAGCAGCCGCGGCAGGCGTGCGCCACGCCCGTTGGCGAGGATCGCCGCCGCGACATCGAGGGGCTTCGCCATCGGATCGAGCGGCGCGGGCGCGCGCCAGCCAAGCACCACCTCGGCAAGGGCGACGTCGGCCTCGATCGTGCGCGTGCGCTGGGTCGGCTCGCCCGTCTCGGCCGGTGCCGGCGCGGGTGCGGGCACGACGCCGGCCCAATCGCCGTAGGCCGCGCGGAGCGCATCGAGCATCTCGGACTCGTCGAGGTCGGCGACCATCACCGCGATGGTGCGTGACGGCACGTAGCGCGAGGCGTGGTAGCCCAGCACCTCCTCGCGCGTGAAGGCGGCGATGCGGTCCTCCTCGCCGATCCGCCAGCGCCGGAGGCGGTGAGCGTCGTACAGCAGCTCGTGCAGCGTCTCGGCCGCGACCGCGCCGGGCGTGTCGCGCTTCCGCTTCGCCTCCTGCACGATCACGCCGAGCTCGCGCCGCAGCTCCTCGGCATCGACCAGCGGGTTCCGCACCGACTCCGCCTGCAGCGCGAGCGCCTCGACCGCGTGGCGTGCGGGAAGCGAGGCGTAGTAGACGGTGCGGTCGTACGACGTGTAGGCGTTGAGCACGCCGCCCAGCGCCTTGGTGCGCCGCGCCAGCTCGCCCGGCGGCAGCGTCGCGGTTCCCTTGAAGATCAGGTGCTCGAGGACGTGCGAGATGCCGACGAGATCATCGGGCTCGTCGAGGAAGCCGGCGCGGACGTGCGTGGCGATCGCCGCGGCGGGCGCGGTGCGGACCCGCTGTGCCAGGAGGGTGATGCCGTTGGGAAGAACCTCGCGCACCAGCCCCGCGGTGGGGCGATCGCTCACGCGCGACCGCCGCTGCCGAGGGCCCGCTTCTCGACCAGCACCAACGCCGCCACCAGCATCGCCAGACCGTAGGCCGCGACGTGCAGCAGCGGCTGCCCCGTGAGCATCGGCTCCTCGGGGGCGATCAGGTGGAACGGCGGCAGTGCCTTGAAGACCGGCTCGGCATAGCTCGGGAGTTCCACGCCGAGCTTCACGAGGCCGGCAAGCCCGCGCTGCGCCGCCGCGAGGACGAACACCAGCAGCCACTCGCGCTGCGTCACGTGCGCCAGCAGCAGCGCGGTGCTGCCGATCAGGAGGTAGCCGAGGGCGATGGTGCCGAGGAGATCGGCGGTGATGCCCGTGCCGCTCTTCAGCACGATGACCTGGCCGATCCCGAGGAAGACCGGGGCGAGCAGCACCGCCCCGAGCCCGAGCAGCCAGCGCTGCAGGTAGTACCACCACGGCGCGATCGGCTTGCTGAACCACGCGCGGTACCAGCCGTTGTGGCGATCGGCCGAGATGATGCCGGCGGTGGCGAGCAGCACGGCGAGCGTCAACGTGGCATCGGCGGTCTGCGCCTGGAAGACATCGGGCGTCGGCACCACCGGCATCGCCTGCGCCATCTTCCAGCTGATGAACGACAGCATCGCCGAGACGACGAGATAGAGGACGAGCGGACCGCGCGCGACATCGAGCGCGTGCCAGCCCAGGTACCGGAACGGCGACTGGTCGCGGTTCATCGCTGCACCGCCTCGCGGAAGGCCGACTCGAGTCGCGACTCGTCGGGTGAGCATTCAACCAGGACGGCCCCCTGCCCGAGGACCGCCGCGAGCGCACGGCTCACCTCGGGGCGGGTGGCCTGGGCTCGCCAGCCGTTGGCGATGCCGGGAAACGGCTCCACCGCGGCGAGATGCGCGGCCAGCGCCACCTCGCCCTCGAAGACGATGCGCCAGCGCATGGCGGCCGACTCGCTCGACCCGGGTCGCGCGACGACGCGCTGGAGCCGCCCCTTGTCGAGGATCGCCACGCGATCGGCGAGCCGCTCGAGCTCGTCGAGGTTGTGCGATGCGATGAGGATCACCCGATCGGGCCGGCGCAGCGACTCGACGATGTCGCGGAAGCGCTGCGTCCAGAGCGGATCGAGCCCGTGCGTCGGCTCGTCGAGCACGACGACGTCGAACTCGCCGAGCAGTGCCTGGGCGAGGCCGACCCGCTGCAGGTTCCCCTTCGAGAGCTGCCGGATCTGCTTCGCCGCGTGCTCGGTGAGCCCGAGGCGCTCCATCAGCGCGGTGACCGTCGCGCGACGCTCGCCCGACGGCACGCCGGCGAGCGTGGCGATCCGCTCGAGCGCCGTCGGGACCTTCCAGCGCGGCGGGAGCGCCACCAGCTCGGTGAGGTAGCCGATGCCGTGCGCCTCGATGTACGTGCGCGGCGCGCGCCCGTCGATCGTGACCCGCCCGCTGGTCGGGTGCAGGAAGCCCATCAGCAGCGAGATCAGCGTCGACTTGCCGGCGCCGTTGGGACCGGCGATGCCGAACACCTCGCCGCGCTGCATCGCGAGGTCGAGGCCCTCAAGGGCCACGACGCGCTTCCGCGTGAGCGGATGGACGTAGGTCTTCCCCGCCTGCTCGAACTGGATCACTCGAGAATCCTCAGCACGCCGGCTTCCGCCGACCCCTTGAAGAAGGCCTCGGCGCTGGTGACCGGGATCCGCACCCCGGTCTCCGCCGTGCCGCGGAGCGCGAACGTGCGCATGAACTCGGCGATGGTGCCCTCGGCCCACGCCCCCTCGACCGCCTGCAGCTGCAGGAGGAGGTCATCCCACGAGCCGCGCAGGGTGATCCCGCTCAGCGTCTCGATGACGTGCGACGGCGAATCGTTCACGGGCCGCTTCGACATCTCCGGGACGCCGCGCATCAGCTGGCCGAAGAGCTCGAGCTGGTTCGGGTCGCGTCGGGTGCCGTCGGGCTGCATCCCCTCGACCTCGGCGAGGATCGCGTCCTCGGGGCCGAGCTCGCCGCCCATCTCGGCGAGCCGGAGCAGCCACGGCTGCAGCTCGGGATCGTCGTCGGGGACGTTGCGCGCCGCCTTGAGCAGCTCGATCGTGCGCCAGATGCCGAGGTCGTCGAAGTGGTCCTCGGGGCGCAGCCGCGCGAAGTGGTGGAACGCCGCGCCGATCTCGCCGCGATCGTAGAGGATGTTGGCGAGGTAGATCCGCGGTTCCGGATACTCGGGCTCGAGCTCGAGCGCGCGCCGCAGCCAGTAGAAGGCATCGGCGTCGCGGCCGAGGCGATGCACGGTGTAGCCAAGCGACGCCGCGAGTTCCGGCGAGTCGGGGTGATGCACGCGCGCCAGCTCGAAGAAGCGCTCGGCCTCGCGGAACCACTCCTCGCGAAAGCAGGCGCGGCCGACCTGGAGCATCAGCTCGTGGTCGTCGTCGAGCTCGAGTTCGATCATCCGGTTGAAGAGCGCGAAGGCGCGCTCGGGCTGGCCGAGGACCAGCAGCACCTCGCCGAGACCGGCGAGCGCATCCTCGTGCTCGGCGTCGAGGACGAGCGCGGTCTCGAACGCCTGGCGTGACCACGCGTATTCCTCGCGGGCCAGCTGGGCGTAGCCCAGGCCGACGTAGAGATCTGCCGATTGCGGGTGGAGCCGAAGTCCCTCGCGGAGCAGCGCGAGCGCCTCGTCGTAGCGTCCTTCGTTGTACAGCTGGTGGGCCTGCTCGTCGTACTCGTCGGAGCTGCGGAAGGGCTCCGTCATCGGCATCGGCCTCCAGGAGGGTCTGAAGGGAATGTCGGTAGGGGCGAGGGCGTTAGCAAGAGGTGAAGGGTGAAGGGTGAAGGGTGAAGAGCGAAGCCTGTCGCCCTCCACCCTTCACCCTTCACCCTTCACCCCAGATACGGATACCGCCAGTTCGTCGGCGGGTTGCCGACTTCCTTGACGGTGCGCGCCGAGACCCAGCGGTAGAGGTTGAGCAGCGAGCCGGCCTTGTCGTTGGTGCCCGAGGCGCGGCCGCCGCCGAACGGCTGCTGGCCGACAACGGCGCCGGTGCACTTGTCGTTTACGTAGTAGTTCCCCGCCGCGTGGCGGAGCTTCTGCTCGGCCGAGACGATGGCGCTCCGCTCGCGCGCGAAGATCGCGCCGGTGAGGGCGTACTCCGCGGTGCGGTCGATCAGCTCGAGCGTCTCCTCCCACTTCGCGTCGTCGTAGACGTACGCCGAGAGGATCGGGCCGAAGAACTCTTCCTTCATGATCCGGTGGTGCGGGTCGGTCGTCTCGAGCAGCGTCGGCTGCACGAACCAGCCGACCGAGGCGTCGCAGGTGCCGCCGGCGTGCACGGTGATCGCCGGGTCGCCCTTCACGGCGTCGAGGAGCGTCTCGTGCTTCCGGAAGGCGCGCTCGTCGATCACCGCGCCGACAAACACCGAGAAGTCGGCCGGATCGCCGACCTTGAGGTTGGCGATCTCCTCCTGCAGCCGCTGGCGCACCGTCGGCCAGATCGACCGCGGGATGTAGGTGCGCGAGCAGGCCGAGCACTTCTGCCCCTGGTACTCGAACGCGCCGCGGATGATGCCGGTGACCAGCGCCTCGATGTCCGCCGAGGCGTGCGCGACGTTGAAGTCCTTGCCGCCGGTCTCGCCGACGAGGCGCGGATAGTTCTTGTAGCTCGTGAGCCGCTCGGCGACGCCCTGCCAGATCGACTGGAAGACCCCGGTCGAGCCGGTGAAGTGCACGCCGGCGAGGTCGCGCGACGCAAGCACCGTCTTCGTGGTCTGCACGGCATCGCCCGGGATGAACTGGATCACCCCCGGCGGCAGCCCCGCCTCGCGCAGCACCTCGTAGACCAGCCAGTTCGAGAGCGACGCGGTCGCGGCCGGCTTCCAGAGCGCGACGTTGCCGAGGATCGCCGGGGCGGTCGGGAGGTTGCCGCCGATCGCCGTGAAGTTGAACGGCGTGATGGCGTAGATGAATCCCTCGAGCGGGCGCCAGTCGAGCCGGTTCCACACCCCCGGCACGCTGATCGGCTGCTCGTGCAGGAGGCGCTCGGCATAATGCACGTTGAAGCGCCAGAAGTCGGCGAGCTCGCACGCGGCGTCGATCTCGGCCTGATGCGGCGTCTTCCCCTGGCCGAGGAGGGTCGCGGCGTTGATCCGGGCGCGCCACGGCCCGGCGAGAAGGTCGGCCGCGCGCAGGAAGACCGCGGCGCGATCGGCGAACGACCAGCGCTCCCATTCCTTCTGTGCGGCGACGGCGCCGTCAATGGCCGCCTGCAGCAGCTCCGGCGTGCTCTGGTGGACCGTCGCGAGGTGGTGCGCGTGCCGCTGCGGCGACGTGACGCGGATCGTCGTGCCGGTGCGGTGCTCGACGCCGTTCACGACGACGGGGATGTCGGTCACCCGGCTCCCCATCTCGGCGATCGCGGCCTGCAGGGCGGCGCGCTCGGGGGTGCCCGGGGCGTAGCTCAGGACCGGTTCGTTGACGGGGGTCGGGATGTTGCCGATCGCGCTCATCAGGGCTCCTCGCGGACTGGGGTCGAAAAGTCAGGCCCAAGGGTAGGCCCGCCCCCCCGCCCCGGCAAGGATGCAGAGGTCGGGGCGCGCCGTTATCTTCGGCGCCAGCGCGGCTCGGGGCGGAACCGACCCCCGTCGCCGCCGGTACCACGATCGACCCCGACCGGAGAACCCGACCGATGCGCCGTCTTGCCCCGCTCGCCCTCGTGGCCTTCCTCGCCGCCTGCCCGACCTACGACGCGGGCAAGTACGTGCGCGACCAGGACGGGCTGATGTCGGCCGACGAGTACGCCAAGTACGGCCCGGAACAGGCGATCGCGATGGCGATCGGCCGCGAGTTCGGCAAGGGCACCGCCAGCGCGGCCGTCGAGTATTCCAAGAAGTACCCGCAGGTGAAGTCGATCGACGCCGACTCGCTCGGCCATCGCCTGGTCGTCACCTTCGAGAGCGGCTGGAACACGCAGGTCACGCCGATCACGGACGGGAAGAGCGGGGACGAGACGGAGGGGTTGCCGAAGTAGCCTTGGGCCATGAGCCGTGGGCCGTGAGGAATTTGGTGCAGGGGTGGAATCCAGTTCGGACTCCACCCCTTTCTGTTGCTCGAGGCTCACGGCCCAAGGCTCACGGCCTAGTGCACGTGCCCCCCCGCCTGCCCCATCCGCTTCCACGCGTCCCACCCCATCAGGTTCGTCCCCGGTCGCCGCATCTCCTCGACCTGCCGCAGGATCTCGGCGCGCTTCTCGCCGTCGCTCCACGTCGGGTGCACGAGGATGTCGCTGATGATGTCGTGCATCATGTGCAGGTTGTCGAAGATCGCCGCCGCGCGCGGGTGGCGCGCGCTGAACACCGGCGCGATCGCGATCGTCATCGGCATCGTCTCCGGGTAGCGCCCCTCGCGCACCATTGCCCAGAAGCCCTCGACCACGCGCCGCACGCCGGCGCGCTTCGCCTCCTCGGTCGCCTCGGTCAGCAGCGGCTCGTAGAGCCCGACCTGCAGCCAGTGGTACGCCCAGATCAGCCCGTTGAACTGCGGGTGCTGGCGGCGGAAGCGCTGCGAGAAGTGCTGGTCGTCCATCAGCGACATCGCCTTCGGCTCGGCAAGGAACGCGTACTTCGTGTCGGCGAGGTAGAAGTCGGTGATCCGCTCCACCAGCGCGCGCTTGGCCGCGTCATCGAGGCGCGGGTCGGCGTACACGTCGTACAGCTGGCGATGCAGCACGTGCGCCCACTCGAACATCTCCTTCGCGGGCCACGCCAGCTTCGCGTAGCGCGGGGCGATGACCTCCTCCGCGACGCTGAAGCGCGGCGGGCGCACCAGCAGGTCCGTGGTGAGGAAGTCATACTCGCGCGCGAGCGCCGGCACCGCACGCACGCTGTCGAGGGCGAGGAGCCGCTCGTACAGCACCGCGTGGCCGTAGTCGAAGGCATTGAACAGCTTCGCGCCCTCGGGATAGCGCGCGAGGAACTGCCAGTTGAAGCTCCCCGGGTAGTAGAAGCTCTCGTCGCGACGATCCTGCGCGGCGAGCGGTGCGATCGCGACCGAGGCGAGCAGCAGCAGGCGGCGGATCATCGGGCACCTCCGGGCATCATCGCGGCGAGCGCGAACGCGTGAGAGAGGCCGAGGGTCAGGCCGAGGTCGGCCCCCTCGCGTGAGAGGCGACGGAAGCCGCCGAGGTCCAGCACCAGCGTCGGGGTCGCCTGCCAGCGCATCCCGATCCCGGCGCGCCAGTCGGTCCGCTCCGCCTCGAGCGGCTCGGCGGCGACAACCTCGCCGATCAGCAGCAGCGAGTGACGCCACAGCGTACGATCGACCGCGAACGTCGCTGCCCAGCGCGGCGGCGCGTCGGCGGCCGGCGCGTTCTCGGCGTCGCCGAGCGTGCGGATGCCGTTCACGTGCGCGCGCCAGGTCCCCCAGGAGCGCGTGGCGATCCCCTTGAGGGCGACGACCGTCCCGTCACCACCGGCGGCGCCACCCGGCACCGCGACGTCGGCGCGGACCGAGAGGGCGGGGAGCCACGGCGACTCGGTGTTGAGGTTGGCGAGCACGAAGAGGCGCGGCCCGGCGAGCCGGAGGTCGTCGACCACGTCATCGCGCTGCAGCACGAAGGGAAGCTTCGCGCCAACCATCAGGTTGCCGAGCGCGCCCCACATCACCTCGGGGTTGAACTCGAGTGCGCCTCGGCCGCCGTGGCGCTCGAAGGTGAAGGGCGCCATCAGCTCGATCGCGCGGTGCTCGATCGGGTAGGCGTCCTCGGTCAGGACGGGGCGTTCGTCGTCAAGATTCCGGTAGTCGGTCTGGGCCGACACCGCGGCGCCGGGCAGCGCGCTGCAGAGCAGGGCGATGCCGAGGGCCGGCAGGATTCGCAGCATTCCACTTCCTCGCGTGAATGGATGGTCGTCGGGCGGACCCATTCGGGCGCGCACCGGGCGGTTCGATTCAGGCGAGGGGGAGCGGCGGCCTCACGGGAGGCTGATGATGGCGGGTCGGCCAGTGCTCGGCGCGCGCGGCGGTGCTGCGGCCGATCGTCACGAGGTCGGCATGCTGCGGCGTGTCGGCCGCGAGACTCACCAGCGACGGTGCGCTGCAATGGACCTGGGTCGCGCAGTCGGCCGGCGGGCAGTGCGGGCAGTCGTCGTGGTCGGCGTCGGCGTGGGAGTCGCCGGTCGGGGTCGGGGCCGGGGCGTGATGCCCGGCGTGCTCGACCGCGGCCGCCACCTCGCCCGTGGCCACGCAGTGCGCCCCCTCCGCCGCGTGGGCGGGGGTGGGGAGCAGCCGAAGCAGCAGGGCGAGGAGCAGGACGAACCGCATGAGGGAAGAAGATAGGGGGTGGGGATATACAAGTCAACGGTGAAGGGGTGAGGGGTGAGGGGTGAGGGGGCCACGGGACATCGTCATCCCGAGCGGAGCGAGGGATCTCGGCGCGCGCCCCCATCCCTACCGCCCCCCTCACCCCTTCCCCCTTACCTTCCCATGAACCACCGACCTCCACCATCCCCCGACATGCCCCCACACACTGAATCGCTTGACTACGCCTCGGCGGCCACCGCGAACATCACCCGTGGCCGATGGATCCTCGCGTTCGGCATCCTGATGCTCGCCGGGCTCTACATCCTGGCATTGGAATTCACGCCGCCGGATCGCCTGCAGGGTCCGGCGCAGAAGATTCTCTACATCCACCCGCCCGCGGCGTACGCCATGCAGCTGGCGTTCACCCTCGTCGGCATCTGTTCCGGGCTCTATCTGTGGCTCGCCGACCCACGGCTGGATGTCTTCGCCGAGGCCTCGGCCGAGGTCGGGATGTGGCTCGGGCTGATCGTGATCATCACCGGACCGATCTGGGGTCGCCCGGTGTGGGGCACCTACTGGGCGTGGGACGCCCGGCTCACGTTCACGCTGATCGAGTTGCTGGTTTTCGCGGGCTACTTCGCACTGCGGAGCGCCGTGCGTGATCGCGTGGAGCGCACCAAGTTCGCGGCGGTGGTTGGGCTGACCGCGCTGGTGCTGGTGCCGTTCAATCACCTCACGGTCTACCTCTTCGCCAGCCAGCACCCGGAGCCGGTGTTCGGCAAGCCGGAGGCACCGAGCGCACCATGGGTGATGACGCGCACCTTCATCACCGGCTTCTTCACCTTCACGGTGATCTATCTCGGGTTCGTGACGCAGCGCTACGGGATCGGCCTTCGCGCCTTGGATCGGGAGCTGACCGATGCCGGATAACTCGGGGTACATGGTCGCCGCCTATGTGGTGACGGCCGTCTTGATCGCGATGTACGGGGTGGTGCTGTATCGGCGGGGAGGTGAGGGGTAAGGGGTGAGGGTGTCACGGGACAC
>DASTAN010000200.1:0-3127 GCA_035712665.1 Gemmatimonadales bacterium | reverse complement strand
CGCGCCGGCCGAGTCCTTCACGTGCACCAGCGGAAAGCGCTTCGGGAAGCGCGCGAAGTAGTCGAACGGATCGGCGCCGGCCTTGGTGATCCAGTAGAGGTCGAGCTCGAAATCGACCAGCTTCGGATCGGTCTCCTCGAGGAGCACGTCGAGGATGCGTCGGCCACCGACGTCCGTGAACTCGATGTCGTGGTTGTGGAACGCGACGCGGATCTTGTACGGCTTGGCGTCCTCGGCGGCCTTGTTCATCGTCTCGGCCGTCCGCTGCACCGCCTCGAGCGAGTCGCGCGAGGCAGTCGGCAGCGACGGCACCACGAGCCACTTCTGGCCGATCTCCGCGGCGCCGTCGAGCGTGCGGAACCAGCCATCGGTGAGCGTGCCGAGATTGACGTGCGCCGACGGCGACGAGAGGCCGTTCCGCTTGAGCAGCTGCTGGATCGCCCGCGGCGGCCGCTCGAAGTAGCCGGCAAACTCGACCTCCTTGTAGCCGAGTTGCGCGACCTCGTAGAGGGTCTTCTCGACCGAGGTCGCCATCGACTTGCGCAGGGTGTAGAGCTGCAGGCCGATCTTGTCGAGCCGCTCCGCGCTCGACGAGAGGAGCGATCGGAGATCGGAGATCGGAGGGTTGGCGCTCACACCCGCGCCAGTCGCGCCGAGGGCGCCAAGAAAGGTCCGACGGTCCATCAGAGTTCCTTCCGGTTCAGCAGGCGGACCGCCCGATCGGCGGCGCGAGCAGTGAGGGCCATGTAGGTCACCGAGGGGTTCTGGCATCCGGACGATGCCATCGCCGCGCCGTCGGTGACGAACACGTTCGGCGCATCCCACACCTGGTTCCAGCGGTTGAGCACCGAGTCCTTCCGGGACTTCCCCATCCGCGCGGTGCCCATCTCGTGGATCGTGAGCCCCGGCGGCGTCTGATTGTTGTACGTCTTCACGTTGGTGCATCCCGCGGCCTCGAGCATCTCGGCGGCCTGCACCTCGGCGTCCTGCATCATCGCGGTCTCGTTCGCCCGCCACTGCATGTCGATGTGCAGCACCGGGATCCCCCAGCGATCGGTGACGGTCGGGTCGAGCGTCACGCGATTGTCGGGGTGCGGGAGGCACTCGCCGAAGCCGCCGAGCGACATCCGCCACGTCCCGTAGCGCGGCACGCGCAGCGCGTGCTTGAACTCCGCCCCGAAGCCGCGCTCGGCCGTGCCGCGGCCCCACCCCTCGATGCGTCGCGAGCCGCCACCCTGATAGCCATACCCGCGCAGGAAGTCGGGGTGCCGATCGGTGACGTTGCGGAAGCGCGGCAGGTAGATCCCGTTGGGGCGCGCCCCGTAGGTGCGGACGCCCTCGAAGCCGGCGACATCGCCGCTCGCCCCGTGCTGCATCGTGTGATCCATCAGGTAGCGCCCGAGCACGCCGGAACTGCCGCCCAGCCCCTCGGGATGCGCCCGCGAGCGCGAATTGAGGAGGATCCGCGTCGACTCGAGCGCGGACGCGCAGACGAAGACGATCTTCGCGCGGAAGTCGATCGCCGCGTTGGTCTGGCCGTCCACGACGTTGACGCCGGTGACCTTGCCCGTCGCGTCATCCCAGCGGAGCGAGTGCACCACCGAGAAGGGGCGGATCTGGCAGCGTCCGGTGGCGAGCGCATCGGCGAGCGTGGTCTGCACCGAGTTGAAGTAGCTCGCGGTGCTGCAGCCGCGATGACAGTCGCCGCAGTAGTGGCACGCGGCGCGCCGGTTGTGCGCCTGCGAGAGGACGGCGACGCGCCCGATGGTGAGAACGCGTGCCCCGCCGTAGGCCCGCGCGAGCCCGTCGCGGAACCACTGCTCGCTCGCGGAATACGGCATCGGCGGGAGGAACGGGCCATCCGGCAGGTGCGCGAGGCCAAGGCGTTCGCCCGAGATCCCGGCATACTGCTCGACGTAGTCGTACCACGGGGCGATGTCGCGATAGCGGATCGGCCAGTCGGCACCGTGGCCGTCCTTCGCGTTCGCCTCGAAGTCGAGATCGCTCATCCGGTAGCACTGGCGACCCCACATGATCGACTTGCCGCCGACCTGACGGCCGCGAATCCAGTCGAACGGCCTGCCGTCCGGCGTCGTGTACGGATTGTCGACGTCATCGACGAAGAACTGCGTCGCACCCTCGTCGCAGGCATAGCACTTCCGCTGCACCGGCTGGCGGGTGCGCAGGTGCTGCTGGTCGCCGAGGTAGCGGTAGTCGAACTCGTAGGCGGGGGCATTCATCAGGAAGTCGCGCGCCGGGTCGATCGAGCGGCCGGCCTCGAGCACCAGCACCCGGAGTCCCTTCTCGCTCAGCTCCTTCGCGGCCCAGCCGCCGGCGATGCCGGAGCCGACGACGATCGCGTCCCACGTCGCGCGCGGCATCAGCGCCCTCCCGTGATCGGCATCGCGCCATCGAAGCGGCCGGGGAAGCGCGGCGTCTTGAGTTCCTGGGTGACGCCGACCTCGGAGGTGTAGTAGCCGTAGAGCGTCAGGTACTTGAGGTCGCGCCAGAACGAGTCGGCGCCGTCGGGCTTCGCGGCGTACGCGGCCGACTCGACGTCGGTCAGCACCGCATCCTGGTCGACCGAGAGCGCATCGACGAAGAGGAACTGCGTGCGCGCACTCGCGCGCTGGTCGAGATCCACCAGGCCCGCGAGGAAGCGCTTCTGCCGCGGCGCATCGTAGTGGTCGGCGACGATGCGTTCGATGAAGCGCGCGCACCCCGCCTCGGTGGCACCCGGCGTGTCGGTGCGCGGCACGATCCGCTCGGCTGCGGCCACCACGGTGCGCATCTGGTGGTTGTCGAAGAAACCGAGGGGCGAGGTCTCGTCACGAAGGCGCGCGTGGGTGGCGGGCCCGAGCGCCAGCAGCTCGTCGGGCGACAGCCCGGCCAGCGCGGAGAGGCCGCCCAGCAGGCGGAGCAGGTCGCGGCGATGCATCGGAAGGTGCCTTGAGGGTGATGGGTTAATGGTAAGGGGTAAGGGGGGGGACACGCGACAAGAGACAAGGGACAAGCCCCCCCTCACCCCTCACCCCTCACCCCTCACCTGTTCACCATTCACTGTTCACTGCCCCTACGGAGCAACCCGCTCCCACCGCGGAATCAGGCTCCCCACCCCCGCCCCGAC
>DASTAN010000199.1:0-12001 GCA_035712665.1 Gemmatimonadales bacterium | reverse complement strand
ACCGGGATGGCGCACCTCCTCGAGCACCTGGTGTTCAAGGGCACGCCGAAGCACCCGAACATCCCGCAGGAGCTGTCGGAGCGCGGCGCGTCGCCGAACGGCACCACGTGGTACGATCGGACCAACTACTTCGAGACCTTCAACGCGACCGAGGACAACCTCCGGTGGGCGCTCGACCTCGAGGCCGATCGGATGGTCAACTCGTTCATCGCGAAGAAGGACCTCGACAGCGAGATGACCGTCGTCCGGAACGAGTTCGAGGCGGGCGAGAACAACCCGAACGGGATCCTGATGCAGCGGGTGATGGCGACCGCCTACCTCTGGCACAACTACGGCAAGAGCACGATCGGTGCGCGGGCCGATCTCGAGAACGTGCCGATCGAGCGGCTGCAGGCGTTCTACCGGAAGTACTACCAGCCCGACAATGCGATGCTCGTCATCGCCGGCAAGTTCGACCCGGCGGTGGCGCTGCGCCTCGTGCAGCAGACGTTCGGCGCGATCCCGCGGCCCGTGCGGGACGGCGACATGCGCCTCTATCCGACCTACACCCTCGATCCGGTGCAGGACGGCGAGCGCACGGTCACGCTCCGGCGGGTCGGCGACACGCCGTCGCTGATGATGGCGTGGCACCTGCCGCACGGCGCGCACCCCGACCACGCGGCGCTCGACCTGCTGGCGGACCTGCTCGCCTCCGCCCCGAGCGGGCGGCTCTACAAGGCAGTCGTCGAGACGAAGCTCGCCGCCGCGATCGGTGCGACGACCTTCCAGCTTCGCGAACCGGGGTTGCTGCTGGTGTCGGCCTCGCTGGCGAAGGACGGTGACCCGGCGGCGACGCGCGACGCGCTGAGCGCGGCGATCGACGCGATCCGTGCCGGGGCGCCCCCCACCGAGGAGGAGGTGGCCCGCAGCAAGGCGGCGTTGCTCAGCGGCATCGAGCGCCAGATGACGCGGAGCGAGGACATCGCCCTCGCGCTGTCCGAATGGGCCTCGATGGGCGACTGGCGCCTGCTCTACCTGCATCGCGACCGCATCCGCGCGGTGACGCGCGACGATGTCGTGCGCGTGGCACAGGCCTACCTCAAGCCGTCGAGCCGGACGGTGGGGATCTTCCTGCCCGACTCCGCCCCGGATCGCGTGACGCTGCCGCCGGCGCCCGACGTGCTCGCGATGGTGAAGGACTATCGTGGCGACACGACGATGGTGGCGGGCGAGGCGTTCGAGGCGACGCCGTCGGCGCTGGACGCGCGCACCGTGACGCGCACCCTGCCGAGCGGGCTCCGGCTCGCGGTGCTGCCGAAGCAGTCGCGTGCCGACCAGGTGACCGCCAGCGTCACGCTGCGCTTCGGCAACGAGCGCACGCTGACCGGTCGCGGGGCGGTCCCGATGCTCACCGGGATGATGCTGATGCGCGGCACCACCACGCGCACCCGCCAGCAGGTCCGCGACGAGCTCAATCGGATGAAGGCGCAGGTCAGCGTCGGTGGCGCGGCGAGCGCCGCCACGGCCAGCATCACCGTCAAGAAGGAGCACTTCGCCGAGGCCGTCGCGCTGGCGGCCGAGCTGCTCCGCTCGCCGCGGTTCGACTCGACCGAATTCGACGTGGTGCGCCGGGAGATGGTGACCGCGCTCGAGAGCCAGCGCAGCGAGCCGCAGCTCGCCGCCATCCAGGCACTCCAGCGGCATCTCTCGCCGTATCCGAAGGGCCACCCACAGTACGCCGCCACGCTCGATGAACAGCTCGCGGAGATCAACGCGGTCACGCTCGACCAGATGCGGAAGTTCCACGCCGAGTTCTACGGGGCGAGCGTCGGCGAGATCGGGGTCGTCGGCAACGTCGATCCGGACGAGGTGGCGCGGCTCTTCGAGGCGTCCCTCGGCGGCTGGCGCTCGTCGGCGCCGTACGCGCGGATGCCCGACATCGTCCGGGGCAACACGCCGCTCAACGTGACCCTCGAGACGCCGGACAAGGCGAACGCCATCTTCGTCGCCGCGCGTGCCCTGCCGATCCGGGACGACAGCCCCGACTATCCGGCGCTGCTCCTCGCGGACTACATGATCGGCGGCGGCTTCCTCAACTCGCGGCTCGCGACGCGCATTCGCCAGCAGGATGGGCTGTCATACGCCGTGCAGACGGTCTTCCAGGCCTCGCCCTCGGACTCGTCCGCGCAGTGGATCGGCTTCGCGATCTATGCGCCGCAGAACCGCGACAAGCTCGAGGCCGCGTTCCGCGAGGAGCTCGAGAAGGCGGCGGCCGAGGGCTTCACCGCCGACGAGATCGCCAAGGCGAAGCAGGGGTGGATCGAGTCCCGGAAGGGGCCCCGCGCCCAGGACGGCGTGATCGCCCGACGCCTCGCAGGCAATCTCTTCCTGGGGCGGCGGTTCGCACTGGACGATGAGCTCGAGGCGGCCGTCGCGGCGCTGACGCCGGCGCAGCTCCAGGCGGTGGTGAGGCGCTACCTCGACCCCGACGCGCTGGCCATCGTGAAGGCCGGCGATTTCCGGCCGAAGCCGACGACACCCGCGACGCCATAGTCGGCATCGACGGGGGCGACGGGGGCGGTGGCCGAGGGCCACCGCCCCCGTCGTGCCTTGCGCAACCGTCAATGACACGAGATGTTCAAGGGTGTCAACTTAAGGTGACAATGCGCCCCGCCTATCCATTCAGTGCCATCGTCGGGCAGGACGAGATGAAGCTCGCCCTGCTGCTCACCGCCGTCGACCCCTCCCTCGGGGGGGTGATGGTCTTTGGCGATCGTGGCACCGGCAAGTCCACTGCGGTCCGCGCCCTTCCCGCGCTCCTGCCCGATCTCCCGGCCAATGCCGGGTGTGCCTACGGCTGCGACCCGGCTGCGGACCGGAACCTCTGGTGCGACGGCTGCCGGCGCCGCGCGGCCGAGGGCGAGGCGATCGGCGTGGTGCGTCGTCCGGTGCCGGTGGTCGACCTCCCGCTTGGCGCGACCGAGGATCGGATCGTCGGCGCCCTCGATCTCGAGCGCGCCCTCACGCGCGGCGAGAAGGTGTTCGAGCCCGGCCTGCTGGCGCGGGCCCACCGCGGCTACCTGTACATCGACGAAGTGAACCTGCTCGACGACCATCTCGTGGACCTGCTCCTCGATGTCGCGGCGAGCGGCGAGAACGTCGTCGAGCGCGAGGGGATGTCGCTGCGGCATCCGGCGCGCTTCGTCCTGATCGGCAGCGGCAACCCCGAGGAGGGCGACCTGCGTCCGCAGCTGCTCGATCGCTTCGGGCTCGCGGTCGAGGTGGGCACGCCGTCCGACGTCGGCACCCGTCTCGAGATCGTCGAGCGACGGGACCGCTTCGAGCGCGACCCCGGAACATTCACGGCCGAGTGGTCGGCGGCCGAGTCGGCGTTGCGCGCCCAGCTGGCCGCGGCGCGCGACCGCGTGCCGCAGGTCGTCGTGCCGCGCCCGCTCCTCGAGCGTGCCAGCGCCCTCTGCGTCGCCCTCGGCACCGATGGGCTCCGCGGCGAGCTCACGCTGTTCCGCGCCCTCCGCGCGGTCGTGGCGCTCGAGGATGTCACCCCGGATGATGCGCTGCTCGCGCGCGTGGCGCCGCTCGCGCTGCGCCATCGCCTGCGCCGCGATCCGCTCGACGAGGCCACCGCCGCCTCGCGCGTGCGCCGCGCGCTCGACGACCTGCCCGCGCCGGCCGCGGTGTGACCCCGGACGCCACGTCCGCGCTGGCCCTGCTCGCCGTCGACCCGACCGGGCTCGGCGGCGTGGTGCTTCGGGGCGACGCGACGGCGCTCGCGCGCGTCGTGGCGCCGCTCCGTGCGCATCTCGCGCAGCCGCATCGCTATCGCCGCATCCCCGCCGGCATCGAAGCCGACCGCCTGACGGGCGGGCTCGATCTCGCCGCCACGCTGACCCGCGGCCAGCCCGTCGCCGAGCCCGGCGTGCTCGCGCTCGCCGACGAGGGCGCTGTCGTCGTGCCGATGGCGGAGCGACTCTCGGTGGACGCGATCGGTGCGCTGGTGGCCGCCCTCGACACCGGCGAGATCCGGGTCGAGCGGGACGGCATCAGTGCGCGTCACCCGGCGCGCATCGGCGTCGTGCTGCTTGACGAGGCCGAACCGGACGAGGCGAGCGTGGCGCGCGCGCTGACCGATCGCGTGGCCTGTCACGTCGCCGTGCAGCCGTCGCAGGGGGATGCCGTGGTGACGTGGCCGACCCCGGCCGTGCTGACGGCGGCGCGCGCGAGGCTCCCCGATGTGACCCTCGATGCCGAGTCCGCGCACGCGCTCCTGGCGGTGGCCGATGCGTTCGGCGTTGCCTCGGTGCGCGCCGATCGCTTCGCGCGACGGGTGGCATGCGCAAGTGCGGCGCTGGCCGGACGCGATGCCGTCTCGGGCGATGACCTGGCGCTCGCGGGGGCGCTGGTGCTCGCGCCGCGCGCGACGCGGCTGCCCGCGCTTGATGACGAGGCGATCCCGCCCCCGCCCCCGCCGCCGAGTGACCACGAGCAGGACGACTCGACGAAGTCGGGCGAACCGGATGGACCGCTGGCCGATCGCCTCGTGGACGCGACCCGTGCCGCGATCCCGCCGGAACTCCTCGCGTCGCTCACCGGGGCCGGACAGCGCGGGGCAGGGCGTCGCGGCGCGGACGGTGCGCTCGCCACGCGCGGGCGACGCATCGGGACGCGCCGTGGTGCGCCGGTGCGTGGCGCGCGCCTTGACCTGCTGGCGACGATCCGGGCCGCCGTGCCGTGGCAGCGACTGCGACAGGGCGACGCCCCGCGCGTGGGGCTCGCCGTGCGCCCGGATGACTTCCGGATCCAGCGTCGGGTGCGCCCGGCCACCACGACGACGATCGTACTCGTCGACGCCTCCGGCAGCACCGCACTGCATCGGCTCAACGAGGCGAAGGGCGCCGTCGAGACGCTGCTGGCCGAGAGCTATGTGCGCCGGGACGAGGTGGCGATGGTGACGATCGGTGGCGCGGGGGCGGTCATCGCCCTGCCACCCACCCGCGCGCTCGCGCGGGCAAAGCGCGCGCTGCAGGGGCTGCGAGGTGGCGGCGGCACGCCGCTCGCTGCCGGGCTCGCCTGCGTGGCGGCGCTGGCCGCGTCGGTGCGGCGCGGCGGCGGGACGCCGGTGGTCGTGGTGCTGAGCGACGGCAAGGCGAATCTTGCGCGCGATGGGCGCGGCGACCGGGCGACCGCGCACGCCGAGGCCGGGGCGATGGCACGACGATTGGCGAGCGATGACCTCGCAGCGCTCTGGCTCGACATCGGGCCGCGACCGGCACCGGTGGCGCGCGAGCTCGCGACCGCGATGGGGGCACGCTACCTGCCGCTGCCGTTCGCCGATGCGCGTCGCATCGCGGGCGCGGCGATGGCGGCGCGTGAGGGCGGACGCGATGGACGGTAGCGTGCATCCACCCCTCACGATGGTGACCGCGTCCCGGCCGGGGCGCGTGCAGCGACTCCTCGGCGGCATCGCGCTCGTCGTCGGCTTCTGGTGGCTGGCGACGGGGCTGATTGTCGCGGTCGAACGGAACGACACCACGCGGCTCATCGGCGTCATCACCGCGACCTGGCTGCTGCTGGTGGCGGTCGTGCTCGCGTGGCGCGTCCGCCACGACACCACGCCGCGCGGGGCAGTCGTCGGCTTCCTCGCCGGTGCACTGGTCTGGCTCTGGCTCTCGTCGCTGTTCTACGCCGGCGTGATCGTCGGGCCGTCGGTCTCGGTCCCGCCGGACCTCGGCCAGGCGCCGTCGTGGCCGCTCGCGTTCCGCGCCATCGTCGCGACTGGGTGGCACGACCTGCTCACCATCGCGGTGCTCGGGGCGATCTACCTGCTCCCCGCGCGCAACGTCACCGCGTGGCAGGTGCTCGGGCTCTTCTGGGTGGTCCAGCAGGCCGCGAAGCTCAACGTCTTCCTCGGCGTGCCGAATGCGGGGGTGCGCTTCCTGCCGCCGAAGCTCGTGTTCCTGACGGCGTTCTTCGGCCCGCCCCACTTCACGCCGTGGCTCGCGCTCTCCATCGTCGTGGCCGCGCTCGTGGCGGCCTGGCTGGCCCGTCGCGCGTGGCGCGCCGCGACGCCGCATGACCGCTGGCGCCTCGGGCTGCTGGCGCTGCTCGCCTTCCTTGCCGCCGTCGAATACGCGGTACTCGCCGTGCCGGCCGACCTGCCGTTCTGGGATCCCTTCCTCCGCGCGAGAGATCCGTGACCCGTTCCCGCTTCGAGCCCGCGACCTGGGGCTGGGCCTGCACCGCGATCCACGCCTTCCTGACGCTGGTGAGCATCGGGGCCTTCGCCGTGATGATCGGCCGACCGATCCCGAGCGACGCCGACCCCGACTGGTGGCGCGCCTCGTACCAATGGGGCATGACCTACATGGGCGCGCTGGTGCTCGTCCTCGGCTTCCTCGGTGCGCTCTTCGCGGTGTGGGATGTCGCGGGACGCAGCCGCGCGGTGCGCGCCGCGATCTGGATCGTCGGTTTCACGCTGGCGATCGAACTCTTCGGGGCGTGGACCGGGATTCCCTTCGGGAAGCACGCCTACGGCACCGATCTCGGCTGGCGCGTCTTCGGCCTCGTGCCGTTCACGATTCCGCTGTCGTGGTTCCTGATGCTCTACGCGACGATGGGTCTCTCGCTGCGCGCCGGGCTCGGCCGCGCCGGCACCGTGCTCCTCGCCACGGTCGGCCTCCTTGCGTGGGACGTGCTGATGGAGCCGGCGATGAGCGCCGCGTACCCGTTCTGGATCTGGCGCGACACCGGGCTCTGGCACGGGATGCCGCTCGCGAACTGGATGGCGTGGGCCACCATCGGCCCGCTGATCGGGCTGATGTACTACCGCGCCGCCGGTCGCGACGGTCTCGCGATCGCGCGCACCCGGCAGCCCGACGTCATCTACCTCGTGAACGGGATGCTGCCGCTCGCGATGGCGATCCGGTACGAGCTGTTCGGTGCGGCCGCCGTGGGTGGTGCCGCGATGGCGGCCTTCGTGGCGGTGCCGCCGACGATCGCGTGGGTGCGTCGTGCACGCCACCGCGCCCCGGACGCCGTCGCGTCGGCGAAGTAGTGCGACGGACGCTCTTCGCCCTGCCGACCGGCGGGGCCCTGCGCGCGAGGATCCTTGCGAGGGTCTCGTCGGCGCGCTGGCAGGCGTGGGCCAGCAGCTTCTGGCTCACGCGGCCGTTCGCGCGGCGAGCGTCGCGCCGCGTCTTCGACCTCTGCGCCGGCTTCGTCTACACGCAGGTGCTGCTCGCGGTGACACGGCTCCAGCTGCTGGAGATGCTCGTGGACGGGCCGCTCGATGCCGACGCGCTCGAGGTCCGCACCGGCCTGCCGAGCGACTCGCTGGCGCGACTCCTCTCGGCCGCGGTGGCGCTCGAGCTGCTCGTCCGGCGGCGCGACGGGCGCTACGACATCGGGCCGCTCGGGATGTCGCTGGTCGGCCGACACGATTTCGCCGCGCTCTTCGAGCACAACACGCTGCTCTATCGCGACCTCGTGGATCCGGTGGCGCTGCTGCGTGCGGGGCGCACGTCGGAGACGCTCCTCGCGCAGTTCTGGCCGTATGCGGTGAGCGATGCGCCGTCAGGGGTCGCCCCCGATGCCGCGGCGGCGTACAGCGCGGTGATGGCCGCGTCGCAGCCGCAGGTCGCGGCCGAGGCGCTCGCGGCGTACGATGTGCGCCGGCACCGCGTGCATCTCGATCTGGGCGGTGGGGAAGGGGTCTTCCTCGGCGAGGCGGCGGCCCGGCATCCAACGCTCGCGCTGCACCTCTTCGACCTCCCGGCCGTGGCCGAGCGAGGCAAGGCAGCGCTCGAGGCGAAAGGATTCGGCGATCGACTGACCGTGACGGGTGGCGACTTCTTCCGCGACCCGCTGCCGACGGGCGCCGACCTGATCTCGCTGGTGCGCGTGCTCCACGACCATGACGACGCCCCGGTCCGTGCCCTGCTCCGGAAGGCCCACGCGGCGCTGGCACCGGGCGGGACGCTGCTGGTCATCGAGCCGATGGCCGGGGTGGCCGGGGCCGAGATGGTGGGCGAGGCGTACTTCGCGCTCTACCTCCTGGCGATGGGGAGCGGGCGGGCGCGGACGCCGGACGAGCTGACGGCGATGCTTCGCGAGGCCGGGTTCCGCGAGGTGTCGGCGCGCCCGGTCCGTTCCCCGATCCGGACCGGCGTGCTGGTGGCGCGGAAGTAAGTCGAAGCTCCTGGCGCCGAGGCCCCGGTGGGCAGCTGACCCATCGGGGCCTCCGTGTTAGTACGAGTGTGTTGCAGGGTTGACAAAACAAAGTGTCAACTGTACGTTACACCCAGTTCCGCTGTACTTCCCGACATAGGCTCCTGCCCCGTCCTGCCCTTCCCGTCGCACCGCACCGAGAGGCCCCGCGTGGATACGCTGGCCGTTGTCCTCGAGGAACCGCACCGGTTGGCGCTCAAGCGCCTCCCGCTCTCGCCGCCACCCGGCGAGCGCGACGTGCTGGTTGATGTCGACTGGACGGGGATCTCCGCCGGCACCGAGCGCCTGCTCTGGTCCGGGCGGATGCCATCGTTTCCTGGCCTCGGCTATCCGCTGGTGCCGGGCTACGAGACGGTCGGGACGGTGACCTGGGCCGGCGCCGGTGCGCAGCACGATGTCGGTGATCGCGTCTTCGTCGCCGGCGCCCGCTGCTTCGGCGAGACGCGCGCGCTGTTCGGCGGTGCCGCGAGCCGCCTCATCGTCCCGGGCGATCGCGCGATCACCATCGCCGCCTCGCTCGAGGAGGACGGCGTCCTTCTGGCGCTTGCGGCGACGGCGTACCACGCGGCGTGGGGCGCGGCTGGCGGGCATCCCGACCTGATCATCGGCCACGGTGCCCTCGGGCGCCTGCTGGCGCGTCTCGCGATCGCGATCGCGCCGGACGCGCCGCCGCCGATGGTCTGGGAGACCAACGCCGCCCGTCGTGATGGCGCGGTCGGCTACCCGGTGATCGATCCGACCGACGACGCGCGCCGCGACTACCGCGCGATCTACGACGTGAGCGGTGCCGAGGGGATCCTCGACACCCTCATTGGCCATCTCGCCCCTGGCGGCGAGATCGTGCTCGCGGGGTTCTACGCCGAGCCGGTGTCGTTCGCGTTTCCCCCGGCGTTCCTCCGCGAGGCGCGCATTCGCGTCGCCGCCGAGTGGCGCCCGGCTGACCTCGCCGCCGTGGCGGAACTCGCCAACACCGGTCGACTCTCGCTCGACGGCCTCGTCACGCATCGCGCCGGGGCCGAGTCGGCCGCGAGCGCGTACGACGTCGCCTTCGGCGATCCGACCTGCGTCAAGATGATTCTCGATTGGAGAGCGACCCGATGATCTCAGGTCCCGCCCCGCAGGACGCCTACGATGCCCGTCTTCGCGCCGAAGCGGCCGAGGAGCCGATGACACCCGAGGCGACCGAGCCGACCCGCGAGACGCAGATCATCGCGATCTATGGCAAGGGCGGCATCGGCAAGAGCTTCACGCTGGCGAACCTGAGCTACATGATGGCGCAGCAGGGGAAGCGCGTGCTCCTCATCGGCTGCGACCCGAAGTCCGACACGACCTCACTCCTCTTCGGCGGCAAGAGCTGCCCGACGATCATCGAGACCTCGTCGCGCAAGAAGGCCGCGGGCGAGGAGGTCACGATCGGCGATGTCTGCTTCAAGCGCGACGGCGTCTTTGCGATGGAGCTGGGCGGTCCCGAGGTCGGACGCGGGTGCGGCGGGCGCGGGATCATCCACGGCTTCGAGCTCCTCGAAAAGCTTGGCTTCCACGAGTGGGGCTTCGATTACGTCCTGCTCGACTTCCTGGGCGACGTGGTCTGCGGCGGCTTCGGCCTGCCGATCGCCCGCGACATGTGCCAGAAGGTGATCGTCGTCGGCTCGAACGACCTCCAGTCGCTCTATGTCGCGAACAACGTCTGCTCGGCGGTCGAGTACTTCCGGAAGCTCGGCGGCAACGTCGGCGTCGCCGGCCTGGTCATCAACAAGGACGACGGCACCGGCGAGGCCCAGGCCTTCGCGGACGCGGCCGGGATCCCCGTCCTCGCGGCGATTCCGGCCAACGAGGACATCCGCCGCAAGAGCGCCAACTACGAGATCGTCGGACGTCCCGGCTCGCAGTGGGCCTCGCTGTTCGAGAACCTCGGGGCCGCGGTCGCCGGGGCGCCGCCGCTCCGCCCGACGCCGCTCTCGCCGGACGGCCTGCTCGCGCTCTTCAGCAGCGAGACGACCGGGCGTGACTTCGTCCTCGAGCCGGCGAGCCAGGCCGACATGCGCGGCACCGAACTGGTCGAAGTGCCGTCTCTCGAAGTCGTCTACGACACGGTCTGACCTGATGACTGCCCGCCCGCTTCCGCTCGCCGACGCGCCCGTCGCTGCCTCCCCGGCCGCCTCGGGCTGTCACGGCGGGCGCGAGACGCTCGAGGCCGCGGCCCGCGCCGCCGGGAAGGGCGACATCCTCGATGGGATGGCGCGCGACTACCCGCGCGGTCCGCACGACCAGCCGCAGTCGATGTGCCCGGCCTTCGGGTCGCTGCGCGTCGGGCTCCGGATGCGCCGCACCGCGACGATCCTCTCGGGGTCGGCGTGCTGCGTGTACGGGCTCACCTTCACGTCGCACTTCTACGGCGCGCGTCGCACGGTCGGCTACGTCCCGTTCAATTCGGAGACGCTCGTCACCGGGCAGCTCTTCGAGGACATCCGGAAGGCCGTCTTCGAGGTGGCCGACCCGGCGCAGGTGGATGCGGTGATCATCACCAACCTCTGCGTGCCGACCGCGTCGGGCGTCCCGCTCGACCTGCTGCCGAACGAGATCAACGGCGTCCGCATCATCGGCATCGACGTGCCGGGCTTCGGGGTGCCGACGCACGCGGAGGCGAAGGACGTCCTCGCCGGCGCGATGCTCAAGGTCGCGCGCCTCGAGGCGACGCAGGGCCCGGTCGCGCGGCCGGCGCAGGTCGTCGAGGATCGCCCGACCGTCACGCTGCTCGGCGAGCTCTTCCCGGCTGACCCGATGATCATCGGCGGTCTGCTGGCGCCGCTTGGCATCGCCGCCGGCCCGACGGTGCCGTGTCGCGAGTGGCGCGAGCAGTATGCCGCGCTCGCGTCGCCGGTCGTCGCCGCCGTGCATCCGTTCTATACCGCCGCCGTGCGCGAGTTCGAGGCGGCCGGCCGCACCGTCGTTCCCTCGGGACCGGTCGGCGTCGAGGGCACCGCCGCGTGGCTCGAGGCGATCGGCGCCGCACTGGGTCTTCCCGCTGCGGACATCGCCGGGGCGAAGCAGGCCGCGCTCCCGCAGATCGAGGCGATGGTCGCCGCGCACCGCATCACCGGGCGCGTCACGGTGAGCGGCTACGAGGGCAGCGAGCTGCTCGTCGCGCGCCTCCTGATCGAGGCCGGCGCGGAGGTGCCCTACGTCGGCACCGCGTGCCCGAGGACGCCGTGGAGCGCGCCCGATCGCGAGTGGCTCGCGGCGCGCGGCGTCCACGTCCAGTATCGCGCCTCGCTCGAGCAGGACATCGCGGCCGTGCGCGAGTTCGAGCCGGACCTCGCCATCGGCACCACGCCGGTGGTGCAGGCCGCCAAGGAACGCGGCACGCCGGGCGTCTACTTCACGAACCTGATCTCAGCCCGCCCGCTCTTCGGTGCCCCCGGGGCAGGCTCGCTGGCCGCGACGGTGAACGGCGCGATCCAGGGCGCCGGTCGCCTCAACCGGATGCGCAGCTTCTTCGCCGGCGTCGGCGTCGGTCCCTCGACGGGCTACGGCCATCGCGAGGTCCCGGTCGAGCGCGCGGTGACCAGCTGGCGCCCGGCCAAGAAGGCGAAGGACGACGGGACCATGACCGACATCGGGGAGAAGTAGGATGCTGGTCCTCGACCACGATCGCGCCGG
This sequence comes from Gemmatimonadales bacterium, assembly GCA_035712665.1. Lineage (GTDB taxonomy): Bacteria > Gemmatimonadota > Gemmatimonadetes > Gemmatimonadales > GWC2-71-9 > Palsa-1233. The sequence goes on along the minus strand of DASTAN010000199.1, from coordinate 118 downwards.
CGGCTACTGGGGTGCCGTGTACGCCTTCACCGCGGTGAAGGGGCTGCAGGTCGTCATCGACGGCCCGGTCGGCTGCGAGAACCTCCCGGTCACCTCGGTCCTCCACTACACCGATGCG
>DASTAN010000198.1:0-2326 GCA_035712665.1 Gemmatimonadales bacterium | reverse complement strand
AGGGCCAGGAGGAGACGGGGCATTCGGTGGAGGGTGAAGGGTGAAGGGTGGAGGGCGGAGGGTGGAGGGTGGAGGGCGATAGTGAACGGTGAATGGTAAACAGGGCGTGCGGACCTGAAGTTCCCATTCACTATTCGCTCTTCACCGTTCACCGCCTTTCCCCCTCACCCCTCACCCCTTACCGCCTACACCACCGCCTTCCGCCCTCCGCTTTCCGCCTTCCGCTTCCCGCGGACCTCCAGCTGCGCGTAGTACTCGGCCCTGACCGGCGTCGCGTTCACCGTGCACATCGGCACCAGCTCGCCGTTGATCGGCACGTTGAAGACGCAGAGATCGGTGCGCTCGCGCCACTCCTGGGTCCCCACCTGCGCCTCGCTCATGAAGTGATGCGAGATGACCGTGATGCCGTGCACCTGCGCGGTTCCCGCCAGGATGCGTCCCGCGAAGCGCCACGGGTGCGCGGCGTCGAGGCGACGTGCCCACGCGGCGAGCCATCCCGGCAGGGAGCGCAGCACCCATCCCGGCGCGCGGACGAAGAGCGCCAGCGCGCGCGCCAGCGCCTCGCGCGGGGTGTCGAGGCGGAAGGAGACCCCGCCGAAGCGGTCGAGGAAGCCATCGTACGCGTTGCGGTCGATCGCATCGCCCTCGAGGCGGAGCGGACGCCAGGTCGGCGACTGTCCCGGCTGGCGCGCCACGAGCGCCGGGAGATAGCGCGTGCAGCGCGGGTCCCCGACCCAGACCTGCCCGTCGAGGATGCGCGCCGACCCTTCCTCGCCGTACCGCACGAAGCCCTGCGCGACCTTTTCCCACAGCGCCTCGACGCTGACGCCGCCGCCAAGCCCCGGAAGCGTGCGCCCGACCTGCGCGATCGGCTGGAACGAGATCATCCGCACCGCGTCGGTGTTGCGCACCAGCCAACGGATCACGTCGGGCACGCCGGCGAGGTTGTCGGCCGTGACGGTCATCGTCGTCGCCACGCGGAGCGGCAGCCCCGTCGCGCGCTTCGCCTCGCGGATCATCTCGGCGAACTCGTCGCGCAGCGGGTTGAGCGCTTCCTCGGTGGTCGCCTTCCGCCACCGCTCGCCCTGCCGGCCGCGCTGCGTGGTGTCGACGTGGATGCTCACCTCGGTGAGCCCGCCCTCGAGCATCAGCAGCTCGAGCAGCCCGGGACGGCGGCGGAACGAGTCGCCGTGCGTCATCAGCATCGGGATCAGGTCGAGCGAGCGCGCGTAGCGCAGCAGCTCGATGACCTCCTCGACCGGACGCAGCGTCACCTCGCCATCGGTGAGCTGCAGGTTGCCGGCGTGCCCGAGCGACGGGCGGAGGGCGCGCATCTGCGCCTTGATCGCCTCGACCGGTTCGGGCGGGACGGTGTTGGCCCCCTCGCCGAGGTAGCACCCCTTGCAGGCGAAGTCGCAGCGCGGCATCGCGCCGATCGTCGCACCGCAGCCGTTGCCGCCGCGCCCCAGCATCTGGCGCGGGGTGCGGAGCGCCTCGGGCACGCGGGCGCGCGAGCGGGCGAGGTTCGCGCGCGTGTCGGCGCGCACCGGCTCGCGGAGGATCTGCCAGAGCGAGGGGCGGCTCATCGCGCGTTCAGGCTCCAGTCGTAGTCCGTCACGACCCACGACGTCCAGCGCCCCGACTCGAGCAGCTCGCGCGCGGGACCGGCCGGGTGGTAGCGGGCGATGAAGCGGGCGACCCCGGCCTTGCTGCCGCCGAAGTCGCGCTCGTAGTCGCGGAACGAAAAGACGTTGCTCACATACACGGTGCGTGTGGCGACATCGACGCGGTTCTTGGTCGGCGACTCGAGGAGGAAGAGGCGCGTCTGCTCCTCGAGCTGGGCGTCGAGTCTCGCGCCCGTGTACGCCTCGCTCCGGAGCGGCGGACACCCCTTCGCGGCGCAGACCAGCGCGAAGTGGATCCTCGGCTCCTGGAAGCGCGGCCGGATGATCTTCTGCTCGATGTGGTCGAGCCCGTAGGCCGTCCCCCCCACGACCGCGAGCTTCTCGTTCCAGGGGCCGTACCCTTTGATGAAGCCCAGCGACTTGTTGATGTTCCGGATCGACCGCCGCTCGCCGTGCTTGTTGATCAGGGCGATCGTGTAGGCGTTGTAGGCGTTGATCCAGAACGCCAACTGCTCGTCGCGGGGGAGGGTCGCCGGGTCGGTCCGGGCGAGGAGGTCGAGGTAGCGGGGGAACTCCGGGGCGGCCGCAAAAGCGTCGTAGTCCACCATACCACCAACGACGTGGCTGCGGAGCAGCTCGTCGAACAGGGCGTGGTCCACGGTCTGGGCGGGGAGCGGCGCGGCCAGGAGGGCGGCAGCCAG
>DASTAN010000197.1:0-6390 GCA_035712665.1 Gemmatimonadales bacterium | reverse complement strand
ACCGTCCTCGAGCGTCACGATCGCCGGGCGGCGGGCCGTCGCGGTGCCGGGCGTCGCGCGCGGGAGCGCTGCGCCGACCGTCGGCCGCAGCGCCATCTCGGCCGGGAGCATCGCGAATCCCGCCGGCATAGGGACGGTGGTCCAGCGCACCGTGCTGTCGTTCGCGTCGTGCCTCGCGTGGGCTGCGTGCGCGTCGTGTCCCTCGGCGAGGACTGGATCATCCGACGAGAGGCCAAGCACCCCGACGGCGAACTCCTGGAAGTCCGGCGGCTGGAGTCGCGTGCTCGGGCTCCCACCGCGCAGCACGAGCGGGCCCGCGCGCTCGATGACATCCGCACGCACCTCGGCCGAGATGACCAGCACAAACTGGTCGAGTGCAACCTCGCGCACCGTGGTGGTGCCGTTGGTGACGGCGCCGAGGTTGGTCCAGTGGGTGTACATCGGCGTGGTCGCCCACGCGACGTAGGTCGTCGCGCGCGGATCGATCGCCGACGGTGCGGGCAGGTTGCGCAGCGTGAGGCGTGGGCGATAGCGGTGCACGCCGTCGCGCGTCACCGCGATCGTGAACGGTCCCGGTGCGATCTCGAGCTCGGCCTCGCCGCGCGGCGCCTCGCCCAGCGCGGGCACCGGCAGCAGCTCGATGCAGTAGAGGTCGCGCGACGGGCCATGCGTCGCGCCTTCACACGCGCGTTGCGCCGATAGCGGCGAGGCCGCAAGGAGCAGCAGCGACGCGAGCCAGGGCCGCCTCATCGCTCCGCGAGCGCCCGGATCGCGGGATCGGCACTCGCCGCGGCGAGCGTGCGCGGCGTCGTCCCGGCTGCATCGGGCTGGTCGAGGCGCGCGCCGGCGCGCACCAGCTGGCGTGCGATGTCTGCGTGCCCCGCCACGATCGCCTCGGCCAGTGCCGAGCGCCGCGTGCCGTCGGTGCGCAGTTGGTCGGGCTCGGCGCCGCCCTCGAGCAGCACGCTCACGACGACGCCGCGCCCCAGATGCGCCGCGAGCGGCAGCGCACGCCAGCCAGTCGCGTTGGGAAGGTCGTGCGAATCGCGCAGGGCATCCACCACCGCCGGACGATCGTGCAGCGCGGCGTAGGCCAACCCAAGCGAGAGCAGCTCGCCGCTCAGGACGCGCATCCAGTCGTCGGTCGCCTCGGCCCCGTCGCGCACGCGGTCGAGCCACGCCTGCACCTGCGGGCCGCCGCCGGCGCGCGTCGCGGCATCGCGCAGCAGCAGGTCGAGCACGTCGCGATGGTTGCCGGCGACGGCGAGCGCGAAGGGCGTGTTTCCCTCGGCATCGGTGAGCGTCGGGTCGGCATCGGCATCGAGCAGGTCGAGCAGCATTCCCGAGCGCCCGAGTCGCGCGGCCTCGGTGAGCGGGCGCGCGCCGTCGGCGGCCGCGCTGTCGGGGTTCCAGCCGGCATCGAGCTTGGCGATGAGGACGCCGAGGGAATCGTCGCGCACGGCATCCACGAGCGAGCGCGGGGCCGGTGCCTCGCGGGCGCACGCCGCGAGCAGCCCGACCAGCACGGCCCGGCGGATCACGTGCGTCCCTCCGAGGCGGCCAGTCGGACCAGCGCGTCGCCGGTCAGCCGGAAGACGGTCCACTCGTCCATCGCCTCGGCGCCGAGGGCGCGATAGAAGCCGATGGCGTCTTCGTTCCAGTCGAGCACCCACCACTCGAGCCGGCCGCACTGCCGTTCGACGGCGATCGCGGCGAGCCGCGCCAGCAGCGACTTCCCGATGCCGTGCCCGCGGAAGGTCGGGAAGACGAAGAGGTCCTCGAGCCAGAGCCCGCGGCGCCCGAGAAAGGTCGAGAAGTTGTGGAAGAAGAGTGCGAAACCGGCCGGGGCGCCGTCCCACTCGGCGATCAGGACCTCGGCGCCGGGCTGCGGTCCGAAGAGCTGCTCGCGGAGGAGCTCCTCGGTCGCGACCACCTGGTCAGCCATCCGCTCGTACTCGGCGAGGCCGCGGATGCACTCGAGAACCAATCCTGTGTCAGCGGCGGTAGCCGCACGGATGTGAAGCGCCATCGGTCTACGTTACCCCCGAATCGCCGCCTGCAGCCACCCCAGCGAGAGCACCAGCGCGATCGCCTTCCCCCAGCGCGGCCACCTCGGCCACAACGCGCCGAATGACACCACGCTCACCAAAGCACCGAGCACGGCGAGCGGAAAAACCGCCGCGAGATCGGGATCGGGCGTGCCAGTGACGAAGAGGCGCCGCGCGCCCAATCCGAGCACGAGCCCCGCGCCGAGCATCGCCGCCGCGCCGTACCAGCGCCGCAACGGTGCCCCCTCGGGGAGCGGCACCGCGACCCGCCGCCACGCGACGGCCCCGAGCGCGAGGAGGATCAGCGTGAGATCGGCGATCGCGAACCAGCGCACCGCCGGCGCCTCGATCCCCGGCGCGAGCTGGTCGCCGACGATCGTCCCCGCCGCGCGCAGCGCGCGGTCGAGGCCGCCGTACCAGCCGAGCGTCTGGCCATCGGGCCACGCGTCACCCGTCCCGCGCGCGACAACCAGGGCCACGAGCAGCGGCGCCAACGCCAGCAGGGCCCGGCGCCGCTGGCCGTTGCCGCCCGGATGCCGCATCGCCGCCCACAGCACCGCGGCGATCGGCAGGCCGATCCCCTCGGGAGCGATGAAGACCGCACCGATCGCGGCAATCGCGCCGTACGCGATCGAGAAGCGCGGGCCGTGGACCATCATCGCCAGCATGAGCAGCGTCGTCGCGAGGAGCGGCGGTCCCTGCAGCGAGGCGACGTGCAGCGGGAGGAAACCCGGCATCGCGGTGAGCACCATCGCCGCCACCACACCGGCAAGCGGCCCGAGGAGCCCATCCACCAGCATCAGTGTCGCCGCGGCGGAGAGCCCCGCACTCAGTGACGGCAGCAGCGGACCGAGGTCGTCGGCCAGCGGCGGCTCGAGCCCGACGACGGTGAACGTCCCCGTCGCGCGCGCCTGCCACCACACCCACGCGGCCGCCAGCACGAAGGCGACGGCCGCGCGGCGTCCGGGGCGACTCAGCGCGGCATCCCGGGCGGGTACCACCGACCCCCCGTCCGGGCCATCTCCTCGAGCACCGGTGCCGGCGTGAAGCGCGGACCGTGCGCCTGCGCGAGCCGCTCGAGCTTCACCACGACCTCGGCCGCGCCCATCGCGTCGAGCGTGCGGAGCGGCCCGCCGCGGAACGGCGGGAAGCCGATGCCGAAGATCGCGCCGATGTCGGCGTCGCGCGGCTGGCGCACGACGCCCTCGCTCGCGGCCAGCGCGGCCTCGTTGAGCATCGCGAACACCAGCCGGTCGCGCACCTGATCGGCATCGACCTCGTTCGCCTTCCGCACGCCGAGCAGGCGGAAGACGCTCTCGTCGGCGCCCGACTTCTTGCCGTCCTTGTAGAAGTAGAAGCCACGGCCGTTCTTGCGCCCGTTGCGGTCGTCGCCACGCATCGCCGCGATGACGCGCGACGGACGCAGGCGATCGCCGAACGCCGCGTGCATCACCTTGCCGCCCTTCTCGCCGACGTCGAGCCCGACCTCGTCGAGCAGCGCCACCGGGCCGACCGGGAAGCCCCACGCCGTCATCGCGCCGTCGATCGTCTCGATCGGCACCCCCTCCTCGAGGAGGAATCCTGCCTCGTTGAGGTAGGGCGAGAGAATCCGGTTGACCCAGAAGCCCGGCGAGTCGGCAACGACGATGACGGTCTTCCCCATCCGTCGACCGAACTGCACCGCGGTGACAATGGCGTCCGCGCTGGTGCGATCGTGCGGGATGATCTCGAGCAGCGGCATCTTCTCGACCGGCGAGAAGAAGTGCATCCCCACGACGCGATCCGGGCGCTCGGCCTCGGCTGCGATCTCGCCGATCGGGATCGTCGACGTGTTGGTCGCGATGATTGCTTCGGGCGGCAGCACCCGCTCGAGATCGGCGACGACCTGGCGCTTCACGCCAAGGTCCTCGAAGACCGCCTCGATCACGATCTCGGCGCCCGCGAAGCCCGACCAGTCGCCGGTGCCCGAGAGGAGCATCCGCGACCGCTCGTACTCGTGGCGCGTCATCCGCCGGCGGCGGAGCCGCTCCTCGAGGATGCGCGTGGCGCTCTTCACGCCGCGACCGACACGCGCGAGGTCGGCATCCTTGAGCCGCACCTGCACCCCGGCCTGCAGCGCCGCCGTGCCGGCGATCCCCGCGCCCATGAAGCCGCTGCCGACGACGCCGATGCGACGCACCGGACGGGCCGTTCCCATCCCCGCCGGGACGCCGTCGTCCTTCTTGAGCGCCGTCGTCGCGAAGAAGATCTCGACCAGCCGCCGCGACACGTCGGTCATCGCGAGCTCGCCGAACGCCTGCGCCTCGGCCTCGAGGCCGCGCGTCATCCCGTCCTCGAGCGAGGTGCGGACGACATCGAGCGCGCGCGGCGGCGCCGGATAGTTGCCGCCGGTCTTCTCGGCGAGCATCTCGCCGGCCTTGCGATAGACGAGGAGCCGCCCGAGCGGCGTGCCGTCGATCGCGAGGTCCATCGCCTGCTGCTTGCGGCGCGGGCGCTTGGTGCCGCGGGCCAGCCGCTCGGCCGCGGCGATCGCGGTGTCGAGGAGGATCGCCTCCGGCACGAGCTCGTCCACGAGCCCGATCTTGAACGCCTTCGACGCCCGCTCGCTCTTGCCGGCGAGGATGATGTCGAGCGCCGCGCGCGCGCCGATCAGGCGCGGCAGGCGGTTCGAGCCGCCGGCCCCGGGGATCAGGCCGAGCTGCACTTCCGGGAGCCCGAGCATCGTCTTCGGATGATCCGACGCGACGCGGTAGTGGCAGGCGAGCGCCAGCTCGAGCCCGCCGCCGACGCACGCGCCGTGGATCGCCGCGACGATCGGCTTCGGCGAGTCGGCGATGCGCTGCATCAGGAGCTGTCCGTCCTTCGAGAGGCGCACCGCCTCCTCGACGCTCCGCAGCTGGACGAACTCCTCGATGTCGGCGCCGGCGATGAACGAGTCGGGCTTCCCCGAGCGCAGCACGATCGCCTTCACCGGCTCGTCGGTGGCGAGCCGCTGCAGCAGGTCCTCGAGCTCCCAGCCGACGGCCTTGCTGATCTTGTTGACCGATTCGTGCGGCAGGTCGAAGGTGACGATCGCGACGCCGTTCCGGCGCTCAATGACGAAGGCACTCACGACACACGCTCCAGGACCATCGCGTAGCCCATCCCGCCCTGCGCGCAGATCGAGACCAGCCCGAACTGCGCGTCGCGGCGGATCATCTCGTGCGCCATCGTGGTCACGATGCGCGCCCCCGTCGCCGCGAACGGATGCCCGATCGCGATCGAGCCACCGAGGACATTCGTGCGGCTCCAGTCCACGTCGCCCACCGGTGCCGGGAGGCCGAGGCGCGTCGCCCAGGCCTTGGAGCCCCACGCCTGCACGTTCGACAGCACCTGCGAGGCGAACGCCTCGTGGATCTCGACGAGGTCGAGGTGCGCCCACGCGAGGCCCGCGCGCCGGAGCGCCAGCGGCACCGCGTAGGCCGGCCCCATCAGCAGCTGCCATCCCGGATCCACCGCCGCGACTGCATACGAGCGAATCGCGACCAGCGGCCGGTAGCCCATCGCGCGCGCGCGCTGCTCTTCCATCAGCAGCACCGTCGCGGCGCCGTCGGTGAGCGGCGAGGCGTTGCCCGCGGTGACCGAGCCGTAGCGGCGGTCGAACACCGGCTTGAGCTTGGCGAGCGCATCGAGCGTGGTGTCGGCGCGGATCAGGTTGTCGGTGGTGACGACCTGGTCCATCTCGCGGCCGCCGAACCACGGTGCGATCTCGCGGCCGAGTCGGCCATCGGCGTGGCCCGCGGCGGCGCGCTGGTGCGACATCAGCGCGAACTCATCCTGCGCCTCGCGGGTGATGCCGTTCTCCTTCGCCATCTTCTCGGCCGACTGCCCCATCGACTCGCCGGTGCTCGGCTCGGCGATCGCCGGTGCGACCGGGACAAGGTCGCGCGGGCGCACCTGCGCGAACGCCCCGAGCCGCTCGCCGAGCGAGCGTGCCTTCGAGGCCGTCTGCAGCACCTGCGCAAACTTCCGCGTGTGCATGATCGGCACGTCCGACAGCACCTCGACGCCGCCGGCGAGGATCACCTCGGCGTTGCCCATCACGATCTGGTCGGCCGCGTTGGCGATCGCCTGGGCACCCGAGGCGCAGGCGCGGTTCAGCGTGTAGGCCGGGATCGTCCGCGGGAACTGCGGCAGCAGCGACACCTCGCGCGCCACGTTGGGGATCAGCGGCGACGGCACCACCTGCCCGTAGATGACCTCGTCGACCTGGTCACCGGGGAGCTCGGTGCGATAGAGCAGCTCGCGGGTGCAGTGCCGGGCGAGCTCGGCAGCCGTGGCGTCGCGAAAGACCGTCCCCGCC
>DASTAN010000196.1:0-4587 GCA_035712665.1 Gemmatimonadales bacterium | reverse complement strand
GTCCATCCCTGTCGCTCGAGCACCGGGCGGAAGAGCCCCTCTTCGGCCTCCTCCATCCCGGCAAAGATCGCGAGCCCGCCGGGTGCCAGCGCCCGCGCGATCGCCGGGAGCAGCAGCGTGTTCACGGTGCGGAGGATGTTGCTGCAGACGACCTCGGCCGGTCCCGCCAGCTGGCCGAGCTCGCCGGCATCGCCGAGCAGGAAGGTGACCCGATCGGTGACGCCGTTCTTCTCGGCGTTCGCCTCGGCGATCGGATTCGAGAGATCATCGACCTCGACGCCGATCGCGCTTGCGGCGCCGAGCTTCGCGGCCGCGATGGCGAGGATTCCCGAGCCGCTGCCGAAATCGAGCACCCGATCGCCGACCCGCAGGTGTCGCTCGAGGAGTGCCATCGCGGCACGCGTTGACCCGTGCTCGCCGCTGCCGAACGCCGACTCGGGATCGAGCGTCACGACCACGGTGTCCGCATCCTCCGCCACCGGCAGCCAGGAGGGCGTGACGACGAGTCGCCCGAAGCGCCGGGTCTGGATCCCCTCACGCCACTGCAGCGACCAGTCGACCGGCTCGAGGGGAATCACGCTCGCCTCGAGACCCGGGAAGCGCGCGGCGAGCTCGCCGACGATCGCCTTCGCGCGCGTTTCGTCCGCCGCGACCGCCACCACGCGCCCAGGCTCAGGCTCCTCGACCGCCTCGCCCGTCGCCGCAATCAGCGCCGCCGCCACCGCATCGGTGTCGTCGGGCGCGCATTCCACCGCGATCTGCCACCAGAGATGCATCAGGCGCCCAGCGCTTCCTTGAGCTTCGACCAGAAGCCCCCTTCCTTCTCCGGCCCCTCGCCCTCGTGCTCGGCGAGTTCCGCGAAGAGGCGTCGCTGCTCGTCGTTGAGCGACTTCGGCGTCCACACCTGCACGCGCACGTGCAGGTCGCCGACCCCATTGCCGCCGAGGCGCGGGAGCCCCTTGCCGCGCACGCGGAGGAGCGTCCCGGACTGGGTGCCGGCCGGGATGGTGATCGGCTCGTCGCCCCATGGCGACGGCACCGACGTCGCGTGACCGAGCGCCGCCTGCGAGAACGACAGCGGCAGGAGGGTGTAGAGATCCTCGCCGTCGCGGGTGAAGCGTTCGTCCTCCTTCACCTCGATCAGCACCTGCAGGTCGCCCGGCGGTCCGCCGCGCGGGCCGGCCGCGCCCTGGCCTCGCAGCGTGAGGTAGTTGTCGGTCGACACGCCGGCCGGGATGTCGACGGAGACGGTGTGCTCGCCCTTGATGCGTCCCTCGCCGCGGCAGACCTCGCACGGCGTGGTGATCGTCGTCCCCTCGCCGCGGCACGCCGGGCACGGCCCGACCTGCACGAACTGGCCGAACATCGAGCGGGCCGCGCGGCGCACCTCGCCGGAGCCGTTGCACGTCGTGCAGCGCACCGGGCGGCTCCCCTTCGCCGAGCCCGAGCCGCCGCACGGCTCGCAGGCCACGAGCGACTTCACGCGGAGCGACCGCGTCACGCCGCGCGCGACGTCCTCGAGCGACAGCTTGACGGTGACGCGAATGTCCTGGCCGCGCTTCGGCCCGCCCCCGCCGCCGCCGCCGCCGAACATCGACTCGAAGCCGCCCATCCCGCCGAAGTCGCGCATGAAGATGTTGAGCGCCTCCGCGAGGTCGACGTGCTGGAAGCCGCCGCCGAAGCCGCCGCCCATGCCGCCCGCGCCCGGCGCGCTGCCGAAGCGGTCGTAGTGCGCGCGCTTCTGCGGATCGCTGAGGACCTGATAGGCCTCGGAGATCTCCTTGAACTTCGCCTCGGCCTCGGGCGACGGGTTGCGGTCGGGATGGTATTCCATCGCGAGCTTGCGGTAGGCCTTCTTGATCTCGGCCTCGTCCGCCCCGCGCGCGACGCCCAGCAACTCGTAGTATTCGCTCACTGCAGCAATCCTTCCACCAGCCGGCTGGTGTGCTCCACCAGCCCGATGATCTTGTCGTAAGGCATCCGCGTCGGACCGAGCACGCCGATGACGCCGGTCGCTCCGGCGCGCTGGTACGTCGAGGTGACCAGCGTGAAGCCCGCCAGCCCCGGCTCGCCGTGCTCGCCGCCGATCGTCACCACCACCCCGCTCCGCCTGCGCTCCGCGAGCGCCTCGCGCAGCAGGTCGCGCCGGTCGGTGAGCGTCAACAGCGAGCGCATCCGTTCGGTCGACGCGAACTCCGGCTGCTCCACGAGCACGGACGCGCTCCCCAGCACCACCGGCTCCCGCCCCTGCTCGGGGGCGAAGAGTCCGTCGCCCTCGGCGAGGATGATGTCGAGCAGGTCCCCGACCTCGCTCGTCGCCGCGGCATCGCGGAGCCGGTCGGCGAGCGTCGCGCGAATCTCCCGCAGGGGGAGCCCGCCCAGCCGCTCGTTGAGGATGCGCTGGACTTCCTCGACCTGCGCCGGGTCCAGCGCGCACGGCACCCGGACGTAGATCGTGCGCATCGAACCGCTCTTCAGGTTGAGCACCATCAGCAGCCGCTCGATCGACACCGGCACCAGGTCGATCCGCTCGAGGACGATCTCCTCGAACGCCGGGGCGACGGCCACCCCGAGCTCCTGCGTGAGGATGCCGAGCACCTGGGCCGCGCGCTTCAGCAATTCCTCGCTCGCGGACGATGCAGCGGTCAGCTCGCTCTCGAGGGTCTCGACCGACTGCGCGTCGGGCACCCGCTTCCGCACCATTCGATCGACATACACCCGGTAGGCGCGATCGGTCGGGATGCGCCCCGCCGAAGTATGCGGATGGTACAGGAACCCCTTCGCCTCGAGCTCCCCCATCACCGCACGGATGAGCGCCGGCGAGATGCCCAGCCCGGAGCGTCGCGCCACGGTCTGGCTCCCGGCCGGTTCGGCGGTCGCGATGTAGGTCTCGATGACGGCCTCGAGCACCTGGCGCTCGCGGTCAGTCAGGGATTCGGCGTCGGTCATCCCCGGAAAATAGGGGAAGGGGCCCGGACCCGAAGAGGGCGGTTCAGACTTCGGCGACGGCGGCGACGAGGGCGTCGAGGCGGAGCCACCCTTCGACCGTGAGCCGGGCCCGGTCCTCGCGCAGGTCGAGCCATCCCTCGCGGGCCCACGCGGCGCGAACGGCATCCGGAAGGTCCCAGACCGGAAGGCCGCTGTCCGTGCGGAGTCCAAGATAGAGCCGCTCGATCCGCCGCTGGTCGGCGTCGAGCAGCTCTTCGCCGGCCCCGATCGGTTCGCCGACGCTGAGGCGGCGCTCGTAGTCGGCCCAGTCGCGCACGTTCCAGCGGCGCACCCCGTCGAGGAGCGAGTGCGCACTCGGCCCGAGCCCCAGATAGTCCACGCCGCGCCAATAGGCGCTGTTGTGGCGGGCGCGGTGTCCCGGCCGCCCGAAGTTGCTGACCTCGTAATGCTCGAAGCCGGCATTGATCAGGAGATCGTGCGCCTCGAGGTATTCCTCGGCGTACCGCTCATCGGGCACCGGCTTCGCCTCGCCGCGCTCGGCCCACCGCGCCAGCGGCGTGTGCGGCTCGACGGTGAGGCCGTAGAGCGAGATGTGCGTCGGGTCGAGGGCGAGGGTGAGGTCAAGGTCGCGCAGCCAGTCGCGGCGCAGGTGGGCGGGCAGCGCGAAGATCAGGTCGATCGAGATGTCGCGGATCCCGGCATCGTGCAGCAGCTGGACCGCCGGCTCGACCTGCTCGGCGGTGTGCGTGCGATGCATCCACGCCAGCACTTCAGGGTCGTGTGACTGCACGCCGAGCGAGACGCGCGTGATGCCGGCGTCGGCCCACCCGTGCGCGCGCTCGGCGGTGATGTCATCGGGATTCGCCTCGAGCGTGATCTCGGCATCGGCCGCGCGCTGTCCGCCGAGTTCCGCCACCAGCGTGCCGATCGTCGCCGGGGCGAGACGCGACGGCGTGCCGCCACCGAAGTAGATCGTGTGGATCTCGGGGTGACGGCGCGCCACGTCGTCGGTCCAGCGCATGGCCCACTCGCGACGGATCGCGGCGAGGAAGGCGGCATCCGGCGTGTCGCGCCGGACCGCGATGGCGAAGTCGCAGTAGGCGCAGCGCCGGGCACAGAACGGGACGTGAACGTAGAGATGCACGACCCTACTCTACGCCGCGCCGGGGCCGGAGGTAAGCCCCCCGCTCACCCGTGCCCGCCCCACGCCCGACGGATGTAGCCGGTGACCTGTCGCGTGGCGAGCCCGCCCAGCTCCAGCGACAGCAGGACGCCGAGCAGCGACCCGACCGGCACCCCGGTCGCAAGGGCGAGTTCGTCGACGCTCAGCGGCTCCGTCCCCAGCGCCGAGCAGACGCGTGCCTCGAGATCGGACAGCGTGCAGGGCAGCTCGTGCAGCGCGCGCGGGACGGCGGGCTGGAGTCCCAGCAGTTCCGGAAGCTGTGCCGGGTCCGCGAGCATCGTGGCTCCACCCTGGATCAGGCGATTGGTCCCCCGCGAGGTCGGCGCGGTGATCGGCCCCGGGACGGCGATCACGTCCCGTCCCTGCTCGAGCGCACAGTTCACCGTGATCAGCGTCCCCGAAGCCTCCGCCGCCTCGACCACGACCAGGGCCTTCGCCAGTCCGCTGATGATCCG
>DASTAN010000195.1:0-19907 GCA_035712665.1 Gemmatimonadales bacterium | reverse complement strand
GATCGCCTCGTCGAGCTGCGGCGCCCCGACGACCACCACGAGATCCGGGTCGTGCTCGTCGAGCGCGCGCTCGATCCGCTTCGGGAGGTCTCCGCTGCGGAGCCGCTCGAGGAGCGAGGGCTTGGCCCCGAGATCGAGCCCGACGGCCCCGGCACCCAGGCGCTGCAGGGCGCGGAGTCGCTGGGCCGCGTGCGCGTGGCGCACGTCATCGAACTCGGCGAGGAAGAGGACCGGGCGTTCCGTCGTCACGTCGTCACCTCGGCGGCGGAGAATTGCAGGTCGTGGAGGCGGCGGTACAGCCCGCCCCGCGCGAGCAGCTCGGCGTGCGTCCCTTGCTCGACGATGCGGCCGCCCTCAAGGACGACGATCCGGTCGGCATTGCGCACGGTGGCGAGTCGGTGCGCGATCACCAGCACGGTGCGGTCCTGCACCAGGCGATCGATCGCCTCCTGCACCAGCCGCTCCGATTCGGTGTCGAGCGCCGAGGTCGCCTCGTCGAGGATGAGTATCGGCGCGTCACGCAGCAGTGCGCGCGCGATCGCGATCCGCTGGCGCTGGCCACCCGAGAGCCGCGTGCCGCGCTCGCCCAGGATGGTGCGGTAGCGATCCGGCAGCCCCTGGATGAACTCGTGCGCGTTCGCCGCCCGGGCCGCCGCCTCGATCGCCGCGTCGGAGACGCCCTCGAGCCCGTAGGCGATGTTGGCGCGGACACTGTCGTGCAGCAGCACGGTGTCCTGCGACACCACCGCGATCAGCCCGCGCAGCGACTGGCGGGCGAGTCGCGGCAGCGGCACGCCGTCGAGCGTGAGCTCGCCCTGCTGCGGGTCGTGGAAGCGCGGTACCAGCTCGAGCAGCGTCGTCTTCCCCGCCCCGCTCGGGCCGACCAGCGCGACGACGCTCCCCTTCGGCACGGCGAGGGTGATGTCGTGCAGCACCGGATGGGCCGGGTCGTAGCCGAAGGTCACCTGACGGAACGCGAGCTCGCGCGCGAAGACCGCCGGCACGGCGTCGGGCCCGTCGAGCTCGGTGGCCGGAAGGTCGAGCAGCCCGAAGACGCGCTCGGCGCTCGCCTCCGCCTGCGCGAGCTGCGCGGGGAACTGCGTGATCGCCTTGATCGGCGACATCATCCGAAGCGCGGTGAGCAGGAAGACGATCGTGTCGCCCGCGTCCATCGCCACGCCCGACACCTCGGGCGTCGCTGCCGCCCAGAGGATCAGCATCACCATCGCGCCGCCGAAGAGCTCGCTCACCGGCGAGCTGAGCAGCGCGAACCGCTGGGTCCGCACGATCCCCTTGCGGTAGCGCTCGGCCGACGCCGTGAACTCCGCCGCCTCGACCGCCTCGGCCCCCGCCGCGCGGATCAGCTTCATCGCGCCCAGCCGCTCGGTGACCGTGGCGGTGAGCTCGCCGCGCTCGCGGGTGAAGGCGCGCGCGTGGGCCTTGAGCCGCCGCTGCACCAGCCGGATCCCGACCACGAGGATCGGTGCGAGGACCAGCACCATCCCGGTGAGGCGCGGCGAGATCGCCACCAGCAGCGCCAGCATCGTGACGATCATCACCGCATTCTGGAAGAGCGCGGCGAGCGCGGCCGAGACGATCCCCTTCACGCTGTCGGTGTCGCTCACGATGCTCGCGGCGAGCTGCCCGCCGCGCGTGCGCTGGAAGACGGCGAGATCGACCCGCAGCAGGTGACGGTAGAGCGCGGTGCGGAGGTCGCGCACCGTCCCCTCCTGCACCAGCACCGAGCAGTAGGCCGAGGCATACGACGCGACGTTCTTGATCGCGAGCGCGACCAGGAAGGCGAGCACCAGCCGCTGCACCGCGTCGGGTCCCTCGCGGAGCGGCGCAAGCCACGCATCGAGCCGCTGCTCGGCGCCGGCTGCGTCGCCGAGGCCGCCGGTCCCCGGGAAGAGCACCGCAAGGAGCGGATCGAGGAGCACCAGCAGCGCCCCGTCGAGCACCGCCGTGACCAGCGCCCCGAGCAGTCCGGCCGTGAAGAGGCCGACCCGCGGCCGCAGCAGCCCGAAGAGTCGGGCGCGCACGCCCGGGACGCGGCGGCTCAGCTCCGCCTCGGCATCAGCAGGGCGACGGGGAGGACGACTTCCTCGGGCGACACGCCGCCGTGGAGGAACGCCCCGCGATAGCGCGCCTGGTACTCGCGCAGCTTGGTGGGATAGACGAAGAAGCGGTCGCCGGTGGCGAGCGCGAGGCGCGCGCCCGGCGTGCGCGGCGGCAGCCCCCACGCGGCGAAGTCATCGATCAGCAGCGCGCTGTTGGGATCGTCGACGCGCAGGTCGTCGCCGAACTTGAAGCGGAGCGACGACGTCGCGTCACGACGGGCGAAGATCGTCGCCGGCGTGTGGCAGTGGATCGAGCCGTGGTCGGTCGTGAGGATCACGGGGACGCGGCGCCGCTCCGCCTCCTTCAGCGCCTTGTACAGCGCCGAGCGCTCGAACCAGGTGCGCGTCAGCGAGCGGAGTGCGGAGGTGTCGCGCGCCATCTCGAGCAGCGCCTCGTTCTCGGTGCGCCCGTGCGTCAGCTGGTCGATGAAGTTGAAGACCAGGGCCGTGACCCCGTCGCGCTGCAGATGGCTGGGGAGGTGGCGCAGCATCGCCTCGCCGTCGGCGGCGGAGAACATCTTCTCGTAGTGCACGGGCACGTCGCGCCCGGTGAGCTCCCGCAGCTGCTCGATGAGCAGCTCCGCCTCGTGCGCGTTGAGCGAGTGCTCGTCGCGCTCGTCCCACCACGCCGGGTGGCGCGCCACGAGCTCCGCGGGATAGAGCCCCGAGAAGATCGCGTTCCGCGCGTACGGCGTCGCCGTCGGGAGGATCGAGAAGTAGTGGTCGACCTCGATGTCGAAGTGGCGCTCGACCATCGGCCGGAGCATCGCCCACTGGTCGAGCCGCAGGCAGTCGACGACGACGAGCATCGCCTTGCCGTGCAGGTCGAGCGTGGGCCGCAGGAACTCCGACACCACGTCGACCGAGAGCGGCGGCCGGTCCGCGCCGCCCTCGGCGAGCCACTTCGGGTAGTTGCCAAGGAGGAAGCGGGCGAAGTCGTCGCGGATCGCGCGCTGCAGCGACCCGAGCGCCTCGCTGAGCCCCGGCTCGTCCGCCTCGCCCAGGCGCACCTCCCACTCGGCCAGCTCGGCGATCAGCTCGACCCACTCGCGCCAGGCGAGCGTCTCGCCGCGCCGCGCCTCGAGCTCGCGGAAGCGGGTGACGAAGTCGCGCGAGAGGCGCTGCTGCCGGATCCGATCGCCCTCGAGGAGGCGCGTCACCACGGTGAGCACCTGCCGCGGGTTCACCGGCTTGATGAGGTAGTCCGCGATCTCGGCCCCGATCGCGTCGCGCATCGTGCCCGGCTCCTCGGACTTGGTGACCATCACCACCGGCATCGACGGGTCGATGCTGCGCAGCATCGGGACGAGATCGAGGCCGCGCGTCCCCGGCATCTGCTCGTCGAGCAGCACCACGCCGTACGGCTGCCGCCGCAGCAGCGCCAGCGCGTCGTCGCCGTTGGTGGCGCGCTCGACGGCGAAGCCCTGCTGCTCGAGGAAAAGGACCTGCGAGTCGAGCGAGGCGATCTCGTCATCGACCCAGAGGATGGTGCGGGGGCGGGACATGCCGGAAGATAGTTAGCATTCCCCGATGGCTCCGCGCATCCTCGTGGTCCGCTTCTCCTCGATCGGCGACCTGGTCCTGCTCACCCCGCTGCTCCGGGCGATCCGGGCGCGGCACCCGCAGGCCGAGCTCACGGTCGTCGTGCGGGAGGACCTCGCCGACATCCTCCGCCACAACCCCCGCCTCACCCGGCTGGTGACCTGGCGGAAGGGCACCCCGCTCGCCGAGCTGGCACGGACGCTCAGGGCGACCCCGTGGACCCATCGCCTCGACCTGCACGGCTCGTTGCGCTCGCTGGCGCTCCGGCGGCTCGTGGGCGGCCGCTGGACGACCTACCCGAAGCACCGGGTGCGGCGCGCGATGCTGATCCGGAGCGGCGGGCGGTACGGCGGCGATCTCGGCCCGGTCGCGGAGCGCTACTTCGCGGCGGCGGCCCCGCTCGAAGTCGCGCCCGATGGCCTGCCCGCGGAACTCTTCACCGGGCGGGAGGACGAGACCGCGGCCGAGCGCTTCCTGGCCGAGCATCGCCTCGGGCACGACCGCGGCATCGTCGCGATCGCACCGGGGGCGGCCCACTTCACCAAGCGCTGGCCGGTCGAGCATTGGGAAGCGCTGGTGCGGCGGCTGCGCGGCGCCCGGGATGTCGTGGTGCTGGGCGGCCCGGCCGAGCGCGAGGCCGCCGACGCGATCGTCGCGGCCGGCGGCGATCGGGTGGTCAGCGCGGCGGGGCAGTTCTCGCTGCTCGGCACCGCGGCGCTGCTGAAGCGGGTGCAGGTCCTCGCGGCAGGCGATACCGGCGTGCTCCACATGGCGAGTGCCGTCGGGACGCCGGTCGTGGGGCTCTACGGCCCGGGGATCCGGCAGTTCGGCTTCTTCCCGTATCGCGGTCGCGCGGTCGTGCTCGAACAGCCGCTGGCGTGTCGCCCCTGCTCGCCGCACGGCGGGCCGCGCTGCCCCGAGGGGCATCACCGCTGCCTGCGCGACACCCTGCCCGAGGCGGTGGCAGCCGCGATGCTGACGCCGCCGCGATGATCGTCGACTGGACCGCCCCGCTCCTCGCCCTCGCCGACCTGCAGCGTCGGCTCGAGCGCGGCCCGAAGCGCGAGGGGGCGTTCGCGATCTGGCTGACGACGCGCACCGCGCTCGACCTCGGCACGCTCGACGGGCCGGTCGACCGCACCGAGCGCCGCCGCATCGCGCTGCTGCGGCAGCGCCTCGCCCCGCTGGCCGTGCCGCGCCCGCTGGCACGCGGGCTGACGGGCGTCCTCTCCCACCTCGAGGAAGCCACCCCCGCCGCAGCCAGGATCGCGCTCGCCCAGCTGGTCGCGCCGGCCCGCGACGCCCTGGGACCGGAGGCCGGCGAAGCCGTGGCCCAGGCGGCCCGGCTCCTCCACGACCATCAGCGAGGTGCCACGCCGTGACCGAACCGATCGCCACCGGCTACCCGACGCTCGACCGCCAGCTGCAGGGCGGCCTCCGCCCCGAGGACCTGATCGTGCTCGGCGGCGACAGCGGGGCCGGGTGCAGCGCGCTCGCGCTCGGGATCGCCGTCCGCGTCGCCGAGCGCGGTGTCCCGGTGACCCTCCTCAGCACCGAGATGAGCGCGACTCGGCTCGCGGAACGGGCCCTCGCCCAGACCGCCCGGGCCACCCTGCAGGAGCTCGAGGGTACCGGCCTCGACGACATCCGCCGCGCGGACATCGCCGATGCCGCGATGCGACTTCGGGCCCTGCCGCTCACCTTCCGCACCCAGCCCGAGGAAGGGTGGAGCGCGGAGCTCGGGGCCTATGCCGATGCGTGGGAACTGCTGGTGGTCGATGCCCTCGAGGGGCTGCCGTGGGATCCGCGCGGCCCGCGCGACGAGGCCTGGGCCGCGCGGGTCGGCTCGCTGAAGCGGCTCGCCATCGCCCGGGGAGCCCCGGTCCTGCTGGTGACCCATCTGGGTCCCGAGGTGGCCGCGCGCGCCGACCATCGCCCCGTCCTGCGGGACTTCGGGGCGGCCGGGGCGGTCCAGCAGTTGGCAGATGTGGTGATGGCGCTGTATCGGGAGGAACGCTACCGGCCCGATGCCGGCGTGACGGGAGCCGCCGAACTGCTGGTGCTCAAGGACCGTCACGGCCAGCCCGGGCCGGTGGATCTCTGGTTCGCGCCGGCGTGGTTCCGCTTCGAGGACCTCGCCGAGGCGTGAGGACCGCTAGCGGATCGTGTCCCCGGCCGGCCGGCCGATCGGCGCGCTGATCGCCGGCTGGTTCCGGAAGGCGGTGTCCGGGCGCGCGCCGGCGATCGTGACCAGCGTCCCGCCGGCCTGGAGCCCGCGCACCACCACCCAGATCGATGGGCCGTCCTGCTCGGCGTAGAACGAGATCCCCGCCGCCGTGCTGTCCTCGTTGATGAGGCGGAACGGCGGGACGCCCAGGACCGCCCGATAGTGCCGGATGACGGCGGTGTCGGCCACCGGAGTCGAGATGATCAGCGACCGGGCGTCGCTCCCGGTCCCCTCGCTCACCACCTCGCCCTCGGGCGGGAGCGGGATGTTGGGGAGCACTTCCGGCACCGAGGGCGCATCGACAGGCGCGGCAGCCGGGGCCTTGTCGCCGCAGGCGGCGAGGGCGATGACGGCGGCGAGGAGCAGGGTCTGGGTTCGCATGGCCGGAAACGTAGCCCGAGCGGTCGGATCGGGGTACCCGGCGCGTTGCCGCGACCCCGGTCGTCCCTTAAGATCCCGCGCATCGCACGCACCAGGAGAGCCCCGTGGCCGGTCACAGCAAATGGAAGACGATCAAGCGCAAGAAGGCGGTCACCGATGCCCGCCGCGCCTCGTCGTGGACCAAGCTGATCCGTGAGATCACCGTCGCCGCCAAGGCGGGCGGAGGCGACCCGTCGGCCAACGCACGGCTGCGCAAGGCGATCGACGACGCCAAGGCCGCCAACATGCCCAACGACAACATCGATCGCGCCGTCAAGAAGGGCACCGGCGAGCTCGAGGGCGCCTCGTACGAGGAGGTCACGTACGAGGGCTACGGCGCCGGCGGCACCGCGATCCTGATCGAGGGCTCGACCGACAACCCGAACCGCACCGTCGCCGACATCCGCCACGCCTTCTCGCGCAACAGCGGCAACCTCGGCACCAGCAACAGCGTGTCGTGGATGTTCGACAAGAAGGGGCAGATCCTCATCGCCAGCGCCGGCATCGCCGAGGACCGGGCGATGGAGGACGCGCTCGAGGCCGGTGCGAGCGACTTCGGCACCGATGGCGACTTCTACGTCGTGAGCACCGAGCCGACCGACTTCCACGCGGTGATGGACGGGCTCACGACGAAGGGCTACGCGATCGAGTCGTCGGAGATCGCGATGGTGCCGAAGAACGTCGTCAAGCTCGAGCAGGCCGAGGCGCAGAAGGTCCTCAAGCTGATCGATGTTCTCGAGGAACTCGACGACGTCTCGAAGGTCTTCACCAACCTCGACTTCGACGCGCTCGAACTCGAGGAGGCGGACGCCTGACGCGCTTCGGGTCGCTGACCGTGCTGGGGATCGACCCCGGCACCGCGACCTGCGGGTACGGTGTCGTGCGCGGCGGCGACGGTCCCGCGAAGCTCCTCGAATGCGGCGTGATCCGCACCCGGGCGACGACGCCGCTCGCCGATCGCCTGCTGACGCTGTTCGAGGGGCTGTCGGAGCTGCTTGCGCGGCACCGGCCCGATGCCGTCGCCGTCGAAGGGCTCTTCCACGGCAAGAACGCACGAAGCGCACTGGTCCTCGGGCACGCCCGGGGCGTCGCGCTTCTCGTCGCCGCGCAGGCCGGCCTCGCGGTGGCGGAGATCTCGCCGGCCGAGGTGAAGCGCGCCGTGACCGGAACCGGATCCGCAACCAAGGAACAGGTTGGCCTGATGGTCGCGCGCCTGCTGCGCCTCGCCGCGCCGCCGGCCCCGGCCGATGCCTCGGACGGCGTCGCGATCGCCCTCACGCACCTGCTCCGCACGGCCCCGCACGCCCACCTCGCGAGGACACGATGATCGCCGGCCTCCGCGGCACGCTGCTGCAGCGCGACCCGACCGGCGTCGTGATCGAGACGCCCGGCGGAGTGGCCTATCTCGTCGAGGTGCCGCTCGGCACCTTCGAGCGGCTCCCCGCCGAGGGGGCGAGCGTCCAGCTCGGCACCGAGCTCGTGGTGCGCGAGGACGCGTGGCAGCTCTACGGCTTCGATCGCGGCCTCGATCGCGCGCTGTTCCGCCGGCTGCTCGGGGCGAGCGGCGTCGGCGCCCGGCTCGCCCTCGCCATCCTCTCGGCCCTCGGTCCCGAGCGCGCGGTGCGCGCGATCCGCGATCGCGACCTCGCCGTGCTGGCGTCAGTGCCCGGCATCGGCCGCAAGAAGGCCGAGCGCATCGCGCTCGAGCTGGCCGATCGCCTTGACGACCTCCCGGCGGGCGATGCCGCGAGTGCCCCGTCGTCGCCCGCGGCGGATGCGGTCCGTGCCCTGGTCGGCCTCGGCTTCCCGGCAGCGAATGCCGAGCAGGCGGTGCGCGCCGCCGCCGAGGCCGAGGCGAACCTCGACACCACCACGCTGATCCGCCGCGCGCTCGCGGCGCTGCGCGCGGGCTGAGGCCACGATGAGCGACCGTCGCGTCGAAGTGACCACGCCCGACGAGCTCCCCGAGGAGGGAGGCTCGGAGGCGGCGCTGCGTCCGTCGCGACTCGACGAGTTCACCGGGCAGGCGCAGGTGCGCCAGTCGCTGCAGATCGCCATCGATGCCGCGAAGCGGCGCGGCGACGCGCTCGACCACGTCCTCTTCTTCGGCCCGCCGGGCCTCGGGAAGACGACGCTCGCGATGCTGATGGCGCGCGAGCTCGGCGTGCAGTGCCGCACCACCAGCGGCCCCGTGCTCGAGAAGCCGGGCGACCTCGTGGGACTGCTCACCGGCCTCGGCCCCGGCGACATCCTCTTCATCGACGAGATCCATCGTCTCCGGCCGCAGCTCGAGGAATTCCTCTATCCCGCGATGGAGGACTTCCGCATCGACGTGCGCCTTGGCGACGGGCCGGGTGCGCAGACGCTGCCGATGGCGATCGAGCGCTTCACGCTCGTCGGCGCCACGACGCGCTTCGGCCTGCTCACGCCGCCGATGCGTGCCCGCTTCGGCCTCGTGGAGCGTCTCCATTTCTATCCCGTCGAGGACCTCGCGCAGATCGTGGCCCGCTCGGCCGGCGTGCTCGGCGTGCCGATCGGCCCCGACGGCGCGGCCGAGATCGCCCGCCGCTCGCGCGGGACGCCGCGCGTCGCCAACCGCCTGCTGCGGCGCGTGCGCGACTACGCGGAGGTGCGCGCCGACGGCCGCATCACCGCGGAGGTGGCGGCCGCGGCGCTGGCGCGACTCAACGTCGACGAGTTCGGTCTCGACGACATGGACGCGCGCATCCTCGCGGCGATCATCGAGAAGTTCGACGGCGGGCCGGTCGGTCTCACGACCATCGCCGCTGCGGTCGGCGAGGACGCCGCCACCGTCGAGGAAGTCTACGAGCCGTACCTGATGCAGCAGGGCTTCCTCGAGCGCACCGCCCGCGGCCGCGTCGCCACCTCGCTCGCCTATCGTCGCCTCGGCATCGTGCCGACGCGCCGCGGCGACGACCAGCCCTCGCTGCTCGATGGCTGAGCGGCGCTGGACGACCGACGACTTCGACTACCACCTCCCCGACGACCTGATCGCGCAGCATCCCGTCGCGGATCGCGGCGCCTCGCGCCTCCTCGTGGTGCGCCGGGACCAGGACACGCTCACGGACGCCGGGTTTCCGACGATCGTCGATCTCGTCCCGCCGGGCGACGTGCTCGTCGTCAACAGCACCAAGGTGCGCCACGCGCGCCTGCTCGGCACGCGCCCGTCCGGCGGGCCGGCCGAGGTGCTGCTGATCCACCCGATGGCCGACGGCACCTGGCTCGCGATGGGGAAGCCGGGCAGCGCGATGAAGCCGGGGAAGGTCATCGCGCTCACCGACGCGATCGGGATCGAGACGGTCAGCGTGCGCGACGACGGGATGCGCACCGTGCGCGCCGTCGGGGCCACGATGGACGAGGCGATCGCCGCGGCGGGCCGACTGCCGCTGCCGCCCTACATCACCCGCGACCCGACCGACGAGGACGAGGACCGCTACCAGACGGTGTATGCCGCCCGCGAGGGGTCGGTCGCGGCGCCGACGGCGGGGCTGCATTTCACGCCGGCGATCCTCGACGCGCTGCGGGCGCGCGGCGTGACGATCGTGGATCTCGATCTCGAGGTCGGCCCCGGCACCTTCCGGCCGGTCGAGACCGACGACATCACCGCGCACCCGATGCACGCCGAGCGCTTCCGGATTCCGGGCGCGGTGGCGGCGGCGATCGCCGCGGCCCGCGCGCGTGACGGGAAGGTCTGGGCGGTCGGCACGACGGTGGTGCGCGCCCTCGAGAGCGCGGCGCGCGACGACGGCACGGTGGCTGCCGGCGAGGCCGAGACGAACCTGATGATCACGCCCGGCTTCCGCTTCCGTGTGGTGGACCGGCTCCAGACCAACTTCCACCTGCCCCGCTCGACGCTGCTGATGCTGGTCGCCGCGTTCGCGGGCTACGATCTGATGCGCGAAGCCTACGCCCACGCCGTCGCCGGGCGCTATCGCTTCTACAGCTACGGCGACGCGATGTGCATCCTGTGAGGAGCAACCGATGACCACCCCGTCGCACCCGTCGCCCGCCACTGCCGCGTATGTCGACGAGACCCTGGCGCTGCTCGGCGATCGCGACCCGATCGCGGTGATGGCCGAGACGCCGCTCTGGCTCACCGAGCACCTCGACCCGCTGCAGGCCAGCGTGCTCGACCTCCCCGAGGCCGAGGGGAAGTGGAGCATCACGCAGGTGCTCGCCCACCTCGCCGACACCGAGATCGCCTTTGGCTGGCGCGCCCGGCTGATCCTCACCCAGGATCGCGCACCGCTCACCGGTTTCGACGAGGGGGCGTGGGTCACGAAGTTCGACTACGCCAACGCCGACCCGGCCGAGGCGTACGAGGCGTTCGCGATGCTGCGGCTCTGGAACCTGCGCGTCTGGAAGTCGGCCACCGCCGCCGACCTGCAGCGCGTCGGGATCCACTCGGAGCGCGGCGAGGAGTCGTTCGATCGCCTCCGTCGGATGGTGGCGGGGCACGACCTCCGGCATCGCCGGCAGATCGAGCGGATCATCCGCACGGTGGGCTGAGTGTTCGACTTCACCCTCGAGGCGAGCGACGGGCACGCCCGCGCGGGCACGCTGGTGCTGCCGCACGGCATCGTGCAGACGCCGTGCTTCATGCCGGTCGGCACGCACGGCGCGGTGCGCGGACTGCACCCCGCCGAGATCGAGCGCGCGGGGGCGCAGATCATCCTCGGCAACACCTATCACCTGCACCTGCGTCCCGGCGAGGACGTGGTGCGGCAGCTCGGCGGCCTCCACGGCTTCAGCACCTGGTCGAAGCCGATGCTCACCGACTCGGGCGGCTTCCAGGTCTTCTCGCTGACGGGGCTGCGGAAGCTCGACGAGGACGGCGTCGAGTTCACCTCGCACATCGACGGCAGCCGGCACCGGCTCACCCCCGAGAGCTCGATGGAGATCCAGTGGGCCCTCGGCGCCGACGTGGCGATGGCGTTCGACCATCTCCCGCCGGGGCAGTCGAGCCACGACGACGCGCGCGAGGCGATGGAGCGGACCCTCCGCTGGCTCGATCGCTCGAAGCGCCGGCACCAGGAACTCTCCGCCGAGCACCCCGACCGCCAGACCCTCTGGCCGATCGTGCAGGGCGGCGTGCACGACGACCTCCGCCGGGCCTCGCTGGCGGGGATCCTCGAGCGCGATCCGTGGACCGGGATCGCGATCGGCGGTCTCTCGGTCGGGGAGCCGAAGCCCGCGATGCACCGCGTGCTGGAGGTGCTCGCCCCCGACCTGCCCCGCGAGCGGCCCCGTTATCTTATGGGGGTGGGCTTTCCGGACGATCTGGTCGAGGGAATCGCGCGCGGCGTGGACCTCTTCGACTGCGTCGCCGCGACCCGCAACGGCCGCCACGGCTCGGCCTGGACCCGCGCGGGCCAGGTGCAGGTGAAGGCGGCCCGGTACAAGCTCGACGACGGCCCGCTCGACGCCGAGTGCGACTGCGAGGCCTGCACGCGCTTCTCGCGCGGCTACCTGCGGCACCTCTTCGTGGCCGGCGAGCAGCTCGGCCAGCGGCTGGTGTCGCTGCACAACATTCGGTTCCTGATCCAGCTCGCCGAGACCGCGCGGGCCCGGATCCTGGCGGGAACCTTCGACGCGTGGGCCGCCGAGTGGCGGTCGCGCTGGCATTCGAAAGCAGGCACGTGATGGGTGGCGGCAACGGTTCGATCCTGATGCTCCTGGCCCAGTTCCTCCTCATCGGACTGGTCTTCTACTTCCTGATCATCCGCCCGCAGTCGCAGGCGCGGAAGAAGGCGGCCGAGATCCTCGCCGCGATCAAGAAGGGCGACGAGGTCACCACGCTCGGCGGCATCATCGGCAAGGTGCGCGAGGTGAAGGACACCACGCTCGTGATCGAGAGCGGCACCGCGCAGCTGGTCGTCGACCGCTCGCGCGTGGTGCGCGTCGGCGACGTCGCGACCCCGGGGCTCGCGAACTGATGGCGGTTCGGCCGATCCACCTCCTCGGCTCGCCGGTGCTGCGCGAGGTCGCGGCTCCCGTCGCGGCCGTGGACGACGAGGTGCGCACGCTCATCGCCGACATGTACGAGACGATGGATATCGCGCTTGGCGTCGGCCTTGCCGCGAACCAGATCGGCGTGGCGCGGCGCATCGCGGTGATCGACGCCGATGGGCACCGCTTCGCGATGATCAACCCGCGCGTCGTGCCGTCGGGCGACAAGGTCGCCTCGCAGGAGGGGTGCCTCAGCATCCCGGATGCGTTCGGCGACGTGACGCGCCAGGAGAAGGTCACGGTCGAGGCGCTCGACGAGCAGGGCCAGCCGTTCACGCTCGAGCTCGACGGTCTCGCGGCGCGGGCGGTGCAGCACGAGCTCGACCACCTCGACGGGGTCCTCTTCGTGGATCATCTCTCGCCGCTCAAGCGACAACTGCTGGTCAGCCGCTGGAAGAAGGAGAACAAGGGCCAGCCGCTGACCCGCATCCCCACGGCGGAGGACGCGGAAGCCGAGCGCTGATGCGAATCGTCTTCTTCGGGACGCCGGAATTCGCGGTCCCGTCGCTTGCGGCCCTGCAGCGCGCCGGCCACGACGTCGCCCTGGTGGTGACGCAGCCGGATCGCCCGCGGGGCCGCCATCATTCGGCGCTCGAGCCGTGCCCGGTGAAGGCGGCAGCGCTTGCGGCCGGACTGCCCGTGCTGTCGCCCGAGCGGCCGCGCGGCGAGGAGTTCCTCGCCGCCGTGCGCGACGCGCAGCCTGACCTCGGCGTCGTGGTCGCCTACGGCCACCTGCTCCGCCCCGAGCTGCTGGCGATCCCGCGCCTCGGGATGGTGAACGTGCACGCCTCGCTGCTGCCGCGGTGGCGCGGCGCCGCGCCGATCCACTGGGCGATCGCCAGCGGCGATGCCGAGACGGGGGTTGCGATCATGCGGGTCGAGGAGGGGCTCGACAGCGGCGGCACCTGGCTGGTGAAACGCCTGCCGATCCGCGACAGCGACACGACCGGCTCGCTCTTCCACGACCTCGCCGAGCTCGGCGCCGAGGCGCTCGTCGAGGCGCTGCCGCGGATCGCCGCGGGCGAGGCGCCGGTGCCACAGCCGAGCGAGGGCGTGACGCTGGCCCCGAAGGTGAGCCGCGAGGATGCGCGCCTTGACTGGACCAAGCCGGTGCGTGAGGTGTCGTGCCGCCTGCGTGCGATGACGCCGTATCCGGGGGCGTGGACGAGTCTGGATGGGCGGGATGTGAAGATCGGACCTGCAGGTGAGGGGCATGGGGTGTGGGGTGAGGGGGACCACACCCCCTCCGGCCTGAGGCCTGCGGCCTGCGGCTCTTTCCATCTCGTCGACGATGTCCTGTACATCCAATGCGCCGACGGCTGGCTGCCGATCGGCACGGTGACGCCGGCTGGCGGGCGAAAGACTGACGCGGCGACCTGGTATCGGGGTGCGCGGCTCGCGCCCGACGCGCGGTTCGCGTGACGACGCTGCCGCGGCTCCTCGCGTATGCCGACGCGGACGTGGTCGCGCGCGAGGATCTCGGGCGGTGCGCCGCGGCGATCGCGGCGGTGGGGCCGGCGACGGCGCTCGTGGCGCGCTGGCCGGGCGGCAACGCCGACCAACTGGCCGCGCTCGCCGACCGCTTCGTGCGCCTCGCGCGGCCGACGGGGGCGCGCGTGCTGGTGACCGGACGCGCTGACATCGCGGTCGCTGTGGGTGCCGATGGGGTGATCCTGCGGCGCGATGACCTGTCGGTCGCCGACGCGCGAACCATCGGTGCGCCGTTGGTGTTTCGCTCGGTGCACGGCATCGACGAGGCACGCGACGCGGTGCGGGCCGGCGCCGATGCGCTCGTGGTCGGGACGATCTGGGCAACGGACTCGCATCCCGGTCGGACCGGCGCCGGACTGGCACTCATCCGCGAGGTCGCCTCGCTCGGCACGCCGGTCTACGCCATCGGCGGCGTCACGGCGGAACGGGCGGTCGAGGCGCGCGAGGCCGGGGCGCACGGCGTGGCAGCGGTCAAAGCCGTCTGGGCCGCCGACGACAGGTTCAAGGCCGCATCGGCGCTGGCGGCCCAGACGGCGAGATGAGAGATCAGCGATCCGAGATCCGAGGACGCACCTCCGATCTCGGATCTCCGATCTCCCATCTCCGCACACAGGAGGGAGAACCACGATGATGGTTGTCGTTAATGGCGATCCCCGCACGCTCCTCCGCTCGTCATCCGCGGCGGAGATGCTGGCCGAGCTGGGGCTCGACCCGCGCGCGGTGGTGGTGGAACTCAATCGCACGATCATCCGGCGCGCGACGCTGGCCGAGACGCCGATCGCCGAGGGCGACGTCGTCGAGATCGTGCATTTCGTGGGAGGGGGCTGAGATGCTGTCGATCGCGGGCTACACCTTCCGGTCGCGCCTGATGGTGGGGACCGGCAAGTACCGCAGCAACGAGGAGATGGTCGCGGCGATCGAGGCCTCGGGGGCCGAGGTCGTTACCGTCGCGGTGCGGCGCGTGTCGCTCGACCGCGAGGACGCCGGCGGCATCCTGCACCACCTGCCGCCGTCACGCTTCACGCTGCTCAGCAACACCGCCGGCTGCTACAGCGCCGACGAGGCGATCCGCTACGCACGCCTCGCGCGCGAGGCCGGCTTCAACGACCTCGTGAAGCTCGAGGTGATCGGCGACCGCGAGACGCTCCTCCCCGACACCGCCGGCCTCCTCGAGGCGACCCAGGTGCTCGCGAAGGAAGGGTTCAAGGTCCTCGCCTACACCAACGATGACCTGATCACCGCGCTCCGGCTCGAGGACGCTGGGGCCGTGGCGGTGATGCCGCTCGCCTCGCCGATCGGCTCGGGGCTCGGCCTGCTCAATCCGTACTTCATCCGCACCATCAAGAGCCGCCTCTCGGTGCCGATCATCGTCGACGCCGGCGTCGGCACCGCCAGCGATGCCTGCCTCGTGATGGAGCAGGGCGTCGACGGCATCCTGATGAACACCGCCCTCGCCGAGGCGCGCGACCCGGTGCGGATGGCGACCGCGATGAAGCTCGCCGTCGAGGCGGGACGCGATGCGTACCTCGCCGGCCGGATGCCGCGCCGCGAGGTCGCCGTCCCGTCGTCGCCCGAGCAGGGGATGCTCGGCTGAGCGACACCGGCCTCGCCCCTCGACGCGCGGCCCTCGGCATCCTCGCGGCGATCCGCCGCGGGGCGCCGTTCGACGCGGCCCTGGCGCGCGGTCTCGGCACGCTCCCCGACGCTGACCGGCGCCTCGCGCACGAGCTGGTCGCCGGCGTCCTCCGCCACGGCGACGGCCTCGATCAGGACCTCGAGCGCTTCATCACGCGCGGACTGGGCTCGGTGCAGCCGATGGTGCTCGAGGTGCTCCGCCTTGGCGCGTACCAGCTGCGCCATCTCGAGCGCGTCCCGCCGCACGCCGCCGTCGCCACCAGCGTGGCGCTCGCCCGCGAGGCGGTGCACGAGAAGGTCACCGGCTTCGTGAATGCGGTGCTCCGGAAGGTCGCCGAGCTGGGGCACGACCGTGCCGCGCGCGATCCGGACGCCGACGAGGTCGCGCAGCTCGCGACCGCGTGGTCGCACCCCGCGTGGCTGGTGGCGCGCTGGGTGCGGTGGTACGGCGCCGACGCCACCGAGGCGCTGCTCGAGTGGAACAACAGCCAGCCGGCACTCGTGGTGCAGCCGGCACGCGTCGACCAGGGTGAGCTCGAGCGGCGGTTCGCGGCGGCCGGCGTCAACGCGTTCGCCGCACCGTTCGGCGCCGGCCTCGTGGTTGACGCCACCCGCCCCGAGTCGCTCCCCGGCTACGCCACCGGAGACTTCTACGTCCAGGACCCCGCGCAGGCGCTGGTGCTCCGCTACACCGCCTTTCCCGAGGACGCGCTCGTCTATGACGCCTGCGCCGCGCCGGGCGGCAAGACGCTCGGACTCGGCCAGCGGGTCGCCCGGGTCGTCAGCGCCGACGCCTCGCGGCGCAGGATGGCGCGCCTCCGCGAGAACCTGGCCCGCGCCGGCAGCGGCCGGGAGCTGCCGCTGGTCGCCGATGCCCTGCACCCGCCGATCCGACCGGTCAGCGCCATCCTTCTCGATGCGCCCTGCCTCGGCACCGGAACCTTCGCCCGGCACCCCGACGCGCGCCTCCGCGTGAAGCCCGAGGCACTGCAGCGGCTCGCCGCGGAACAGGCGGCCCTGCTGGATGCCGCGGCGGACCGGCTCCTCCCGGGCGGGGTGCTAGTTTACGCCACGTGCTCGCTCGAGCCGGAAGAGGACGAGGCGCAGGTCGATCGATTCCTCGCCCGGCACCCGGATTTCGAGCGCGAGCCGCCCGCGGGGTTCCCGCGCGAGCTGCTGACCGAGGACGGCGACCTCCTCATCCTCCCGCACCGGGACGGGATGGACGGCGCCTTCGCCTCGCGACTGACAAGGCGGGCCGAGGCCCGCAGGGGATAGCGCGTGACGGTACGGATTGCCCCCTCGGTGCTGAGCACCGACCTCGGGCGGCTGCGCGAACAGGTGCAGGCCGCCGAGGCCGGTGGTGCCGCGTGGATGCACGTCGACGTGATGGACGGCCACTTCGTCCCGAACCTCACCTTCGGCGCGCCGATGATCCGCGCACTGCGGCGGATCACCGACCTCCCGCTCGACGTGCACCTGATGGTGCAGCGTCCCGAGCAGTACATCGCCGAGTACGCCGACCTTGGGGTGGCGGTCTTCACCTTCCATCCCGAGGCGACGATCCACGTGCAGCGCCAGCTCGCGGCCATTCGCGAGCGCGGGATGCAGGCGGGACTCGCCCTCAACCCCGGGACGCCGCTCGCACTGCTCGAGGAGGTCGTGGCTGACGTGGACCTCGCCCTCGTGATGTCGGTGAACCCCGGCTACGGCGGCCAGGCCTACCTCCCGGCCTCGACGCAGAAGATCGCGCGCGTCCGCGCCGTGCTGGATGCGGCAGGAAGCCGTGCGGCGCTTGAGGTGGACGGCGGCATCACCGTCGAGACGATCGGCGCCGCGCGCGCCGCGGGCGCCGACACCTTCGTTGCGGGCACGGCGGTGTTCGGCCAGCCCGACATCGGCGCCGCGGTGCGTGCGCTCCTGGAGGCCGCATGATCCGCGCGTTCGCCGTCCTCGCCGCCCTGACGCTCGCGGCCTGCCAGGAGCCGATCGGCGTCGGGCGCGAGGCGCCGGATTTCTCGGCCGTGTCGCTCGACTCCGGCAAGACGATCGACTTCCGCGCGACCTACGCCGGGAGCGTGACGCTCGTCAACGTCTGGGCCACCTGGTGCGAGCCGTGCAAGGAGGAGATCCCTGCGCTGCAGCGGCTCTACACGCGCCTCGGGCCCAAGGGGTTCCGCATCGCCGCGGTCAGCATCGACACGGATGACTCGACCAAGGTCCGCGCGTTCATGAACGGCTTCGGCGTCACCTTCGACGTGCTGCACGACCCCGAGAACCGCATCCAGCAGCTCTTCCAGGGCACCGGCGTCCCGGAGTCGTTCCTCGTCGACAAGGACGGGATGATCGTCCGCATCGTCTACGGCGACCACCCGTGGGACTCGCCCGCCAACCAGCGCATCATCGAGCAGCTGCTCGAGCGTCCCGCGAGCTGAGCGATGTCATCGGTGAAGCAGTGGGCGCTGATCGGCTGCGTGGTGGGCGGACTCGGCCTCGGCGCGTGGGGACTCACCAAGTTCGCGCCGCCCCCCGAGGGCGCCGACCTCGGCGAGCGGATTCCGGCGTACCGCACCCTCGATCTCGCCAGTGGCGACTCGGTCGAGATCCGCGAACACTACGCCGGTCAGGTCACGCTGGTGAACGTCTGGGCGACCTGGTGCATCCCGTGCCGAGCCGAGATGCCGGGGATGCAGCGCACCTACGATCGCCTCAAGGATCGCGGCTTCCGGATCGCGGCCGTGAGCGTCGACGAGGGCGAGGCCGATCGCGTGACGGCGTTCGCCGCGGAGCTTGGCCTCACCTTCGACCTGCTGCACGATCGCTCGATGCAGATCCAGCAGACCTACCAGATGCTCGGCGTCCCGCAGTCGTTCCTGCTCGACAAGCGCGGCGTCATCCGCTTCGTGGCCCTCGGCGAGGAGCCGTGGGATTCGCCGGAGCACGTCGCACGCATCGAGGAGCTCCTCGCTGAGTGACGTGATGCGCGTCCTCGCCCTCGAGACCTCGTGCGACGAGACCTCCGCCGCCGTGGTGCGGCGCGAGGGCGGCCGCTGCACGGTCGAGGGGCTCGCGATCCTGTCCCAGGACATCCACCGCATCTTCGGTGGCGTCGTCCCCGAGCTCGCCTCGCGCGCCCACCTCGCCGCGGTGCAGCCGGTGGTCGATCGCGCCCTCGCCGAGGCCGGCATCGGCGTCGCGAATCTCGACGGCATCGCGGTCACGCGCGGCCCGGGGCTGCTCGGCGCGCTGCTCGTCGGCGTGACGTGGGCCAAGGCGATCGCGTGGCGCGAGGGGCTGCCGCTCATCGGCGTGCACCACCTCGAGGGGCACCTCTTCGCGCCGGTGCTCGAGGACGCGACCGTCGAACCGCCCTTCACCGCCCTGCTGGTGAGCGGCGGCCACACGATGCTGCTCGACGTGCCGGCCTGGGGCGAGTACCGTCTCCTTGGCACGACGAAGGACGACGCCGCCGGCGAGGCGTTCGACAAGGTCGGCACGCTGCTCGGGCTCGACTATCCCGCCGGCGCCGCGATCGAGCGGCTCGCGGCCGAGGGCGACCCGGCGCGCTACCGCTTCCCGCGGCCGCTGCTCAAGGGCGTCGCCGAGGCCGATCGCTTCGCCTTCTCGTTCAGCGGGCTCAAGACCGCCGTGCTGCGCGCGGTGCAGCAGGTCGAGGACCTCGACGCCGCGCGACCGCACCTCGCGCGCGGCTTCCAGGATGCGGTGGTCGACGTCCTCGTCGCGAAGACGCTCGACGCGGCCCGCGCGCACGATCGGTCGCTCGTCGTCCTCGGCGGCGGCGTCGCCTGCAACCGCACCCTCGCTGCGCGGATGCGCGAGGCGGCCGGCCCCGCGGTGCGTGTGGCCGTCGCCTCGCCGCGGCTCAACACCGACAACGCCGCGATGATCGGCGCGGCGGGCAGCTGGCGCCTTGCCGCGGGTGAACGGAGCGGCCTCGACCTCGAGGCGCGCGATGCGCTGCCGCTGCCGGGCCTCGTGACCCCAACCGGAGTGACTGCGTGATCACGGCGTATCCGATGGAGTTCAAGCTCGGCCCGTTGACCCTGACCGGCTTCGGCCTCGCGATGATGGCGGCCTTCCTCATCGCGGCCTGGCTGATCGACCGCGAGCTCAAGCGCCTCGGATTCACCCGCGACTACGGCGGCGAGATGCTGACCGGCGCGGTGGTCGGCGGAATCGTCGGCGCCAAGCTCTGGTACGTCGGGCTGTATGGCATTGAGACGCTGCTGTCGCGCTCCGGTCTGGTCTGGTACGGTGGCTTCGTCGGGGGGACGATCGGCGTGATCCTGCAGGGGTGGCGGCGCGGCGTCCCGCTCCGCTGGACGGCGCAGATCGTCGCCCCCGCGCTCGCGGCCGGTTACGCGATCGGACGGATAGGCTGCTACCTGGTCGGCGACGACTACGGGGGCCCCACCGACCTG
>DASTAN010000194.1:0-4319 GCA_035712665.1 Gemmatimonadales bacterium | reverse complement strand
CCTCCGTCGGCCCGGACGCCGTGCTGCAGTCGGCGACCGCCTTCTTCGGGACGCGGCTCACGCCGCTCGAGGAGGCGGCCCGCCGCCGGCGCTTCACGGGGGCGGTGGGCAAGCTCTCGGTCGCGGTCGAGGCCGAGGGGGGGCACTACACCCGGGTGACGGTCGAGACCGACCAGCCCGGCGAGAGCGAGCTCGACAAGCTCGCCCGCCGGTTCCTGGGCGAGGTGCACGCCGCCGCCGATCCGCGCCACCAGCTGCGCGGCGGCTACTGACCCGAACCCGGCCCCGGCAATGGCGATCCGCCTCCTCCCGCGCGACGAGCGCTTCTTCGAACTCTTCGCGCGGCTCGCGCAGCACTCGGTGGACGCCGCGCGACACCTCGTCGAGCTCTTCTCGCGTCGCGACGACGACCGCTGGCAGCTCGTCGACACGATCAAGGGGCTGGAGCGCGCCGCCGACGGCGTCACCCACGAGCTGATCACCCGCCTCGACCGGTCGTTCATCACGCCGTTCGACCGCGAGGACATCCACCTCCTGTCGCAGAAGCTCGACGACATCATCGACCACATCGACGGCACGGCGTCGCGCTCGCGGATCTTCCACACCACCGACGTCCCCGAGGGGGCGGTGCTGCTCGCCGAGGTGATCCACCGGATGACGGGCGAGGTGCTCCGGGCCACGCAGCGCCTCGAGAAGGGCCCGCCCGCCGACGTGCTCCTCAGCTGCCGGGAGATCAAGCGGCTCGAGGAGGAGGGCGATGCCCTCTACCAGCGGTGGCTGGGCCAGCTCTTCGAGGGCGGGCACGACGCGCTGACGGTGCTGAAGTGGAAGGAGCTCTACGACATCCTCGAGCAGACGCTCGACGTGGCCGAGGATGCCGCGAACGTGCTGGAGTCGGTCACCATCAAGCACGGCTGACCCGGTGCTCGACGCCTCCCTCACGTTCGTGCTCGTCGTGGTCGTGATCGCGCTGATCTTCGACTTCATCAACGGCTTCCACGACAGCGCCAACTCGATCGCCACCGTCGTCGCGACCCGGGTGCTCTCGCCCGGCGTCGCCGTCACGTGGGCCGCGCTCTTCAACTTCGCCGCCGCGTTCGTGGTGGGGACGGCGGTCGCGAAGACCGTCTCCAAGGGGCTGATCGACCCGAGCATCGTCACCCCGACCGTGCTCTGCGCGGCCCTCCTCGGCGCCATCATCTGGAACCTCGTCACCTGGTACCTCGGCCTCCCGAGCTCGTCGTCGCACGCGCTCCTCGGTGGCTTCGCGGGGGCGGCGATCGCGAAGGCCGGCACCGGCGCGCTGATCCTGAGCGGCTGGATCAAGCCGATCGCGGGCATCATCATCTCGCCGCTCCTCGGCGCGACGCTCGGGATGCTCCTGACGGTGGTGCTCTCGTGGTCGCTCTGGAAGCGCGACGGCCGGGTGCTCGACAAGGTCTTCCGCCGCCTGCAGCTGGTGTCGGCGGGCGCGTACTCGCTCGCGCACGGGTCCAACGACGCCCAGAAGACGATGGGCATCATCGTCGGGCTGCTGGTCTCCGCGCAGGACCTCTTCGCGAACCAGACCGGGATCCTCCGCCACTTCCACCTCACCACCGCCGACAGCGTGCCCCTCTGGATCGAGCTGGCCGCGTACAGCGCGATCGCCGCCGGCACCGCGCTCGGCGGCTGGCGCATCGTCAAGACGATGGGAACCGGGATCACCAAGCTCCAGCCGTTCGGCGGCTTCTGCGCCGAGACCGGCGGGGCGATGACGATCCTGTTCGCCTCCTCGCTCGGCGTGCCGGTCAGCACCACCCACACCATCACCGGCGCGATCGTCGGCGTCGGCGCCTCGCGCCGACTCGCCGCGGTCCGCTGGGGGATCGCCGGGCGCATCGTCTGGGCCTGGGTCATGACGATCCCGGCCAGCGCCCTCATCGCCGCCCTCTGCCTCTGGATTCTCGGATGAGCGCCACCCACGGCCTCTCGCGCGCCCAGCTCCTCGAGCTGTATCGCTGGATGCGGCTGACCCGCACCCTCGAGGAGCGCCTCGTCGCGCTCTATCGCCAGACCAAGGTGGTCGGCGGCCTCTTCCGCTCGCTGGGGCAGGAGGCGTGCGCCGTCGGCTCCGCCTACACCCTCCAGCGCACCGACGTGATGTCGCCGCTGATCCGGAACCTCGGCTCGATGCTGGTGAAGGGCGCGACCCCGATCGAGGTGCTCCGCCAGTACATGGCGAAGGGCGACTCGCCGACGCGCGGGCGCGAGCTCAACATCCACTTCGGCGACGTCACCGACCGGCACTTCGTCGGGCAGATCTCGCACCTCGGCGACATGGTGCCGGTGATGGCCGGGATCACCCTGACGTTCAAGGTGCGGCGCGAACCGCGGGTCGGCCTGGTGTACGTCGGCGACGGCGCCACCAGCACCGGCGCGTTCCACGAGGGGATCAACTTCGCCGCCGTGCAGCGCTGCCCGCTCGTGGTGGTGGTCGAGAACAACGGCTACGCCTACTCGACCCCGACCACCCGCCAGACCGCCGCTGCGCAGTTCGTGGACAAGGCGATCGGCTACGGCATCCCCGGCGAGCGCGCCGACGGCAACGACGTCCTTGCCGTGGACGCGGCGACGAAGGCCGCGGTCGAGCGCGCGCGCGCCGGCGGCGGCACGCAGCTGCTGGAGTTCATGACCTATCGCCGGAAGGGCCACGCCGAGCACGACAACCAGAGCTACGTCCCGGCGGGCGAGACCGAGCGCTGGGCGGCCGAGAACGACCCGATCGACCGCTACGTCGCGCGGCTCACGGGCGAGTTCGGGATCCCCGCCGCCGAGCTCGCGGCGATCGACGACGCGGTGCGGGCCGAGGTGGACGCCGCGACCGACATCGCCGAGCAGTCGCCGCCGTGCGACGGGCCCGATGCCCTGGTGGGGGTGTATGCCGACCCGCCGGTGATGCCGGTCCTCTGGTACCGCGAGGGCGCCCGCGCCGCGGTCGCCCAGCACGAACGCCCGGCCTCCTGGGGGACGCACGATGGCTGAGATCACCTTCCTGGAGGCGATCCGCGAGGGGATCCTCGAGGAGATGGCGCGCGACCCGAACGTCTTCTGCCTCGGCGAGGACATCGGCACCTATGGCGGCGCCTTCAAGGTCACCGAGGGGCTGCTCGAGCGCTTCGGCCCCGATCGCGTGATTGACACGCCGATCAGCGAGGCGGCGATCGTCGGCGCGGCGTCCGGCGCGGCCCACTACGGGATGCGGCCGGTCTGCGAGATGCAGTTCATCGACTTCATCTCCTGCGGCTACGACATCCTCACGAACTACAGCGCGACGGCGCGGTACCGGGCCTTCCTCCCGTGCCCGATCGTGGTGCGCGGGCCCTCGGGCGGCTACGTTCGGGGGGGGCCGTTCCACTCGCAGAACCCCGAGGCGGCGTTCCTGCACACCCCGGGGATCAAGATCGCCTACCCGGCCACCGCGGAGGACGCGAAGGGGCTGATCAAGGCGGCGATCCGCGACGACGACCCGGTGCTCTTCTTCGAGCACAAGTACCTGTACCGTCGCATCAAGGGCACGATGCCCGCGGGCGACCACGTGGTGCCGCTCGGCAAGGCCCGGATCGCCCGCGAGGGGACCGACCTGTCGATCATCACCTACGCGGCGACGGTGTGGAAGGCGCTCGAGGCGGCCGACCAGCTCGCCGCCGAGGACGGGCTCAAGGTCGAGGTGCTCGACCTGCGCACGCTGCTGCCGATGGACGACGAGGCGATCGTCGCCACGGTGAAGAAGACGAACCGCGTCCTGGTGCTGCACGAGGACACGGTGACCGGCGGGATCGCCGGCGAGATCACGGCGCGGATCAACGAGCTCGCCTTCGAGTGGCTCGATGCGCCGGTGCGGCGCGTGGCGGCGCACGACGTGCCGCTGCCGTATGCACCACCGCTGGAGGACTTCGTCCTCCCGCAGACGTCGGACATCGTGCGCGCGTGCCGCTGGCTCGCCGCCTACTGAATATCGGAACCGAAGGAGCAGGGGATGGCCCGGATCGACGTGTTGATGCCGCAGATGGGCGAGTCCATCGCCGAGGGGACGATGTCGCGCTGGCTGAAGCAGCTCGGCGACACCGTCAAGCGCGATGAACCGATCTTCGAGATCTCGACCGACAAGGTCGACGCCGAGATCCCCGCGCCGAACGCCGGCGTGCTCGTCGAGGTGCTCGTGACCGAGGGCCAGACCGTCGCGGTCGGCACCATCGTCGCGCGGATCGACACCGAGGCGAGTGCCGGTGCCGCCACGCCGGCGCCGGCCGCCCCGACGCCGGCCCCGGCCGCCGAGC
>DASTAN010000193.1:0-6421 GCA_035712665.1 Gemmatimonadales bacterium | reverse complement strand
GTCCTGCTCCAGGCGCAGTTCATCGCCGCGATCCAGGTGCTGGTGTACGCCGGCGCGGTGATGGTGCTCTTCCTCTTCGTGATCATGCTGCTCAACATCGGCGACGCGCCGCGCGAGTGGCGTCGCTGGCCGATCTGGCTGGTCGGGATCGGCATCTCGGCGATCCTCGGCGCGCAGCTGGTCGCGCTCCGCGGCTACACCCCGACCCGCCTCGCCAACGAGCTCTCGACGATGCCGTCGCCCGACCCGGCCCTGGTCTTCCCCGAGGGCGCGGCGTTGGCGCAGGCGGTCGAGGCGCGCGGCGTGGTCGGCGCGGTGGCCGAGCCGCTCTTCCAGGCGTACCTCATCCCGTTCGAGATCACCTCCGTGCTGCTCCTCGCCGCGATCGTCGGCGCGGTCGTCCTCGCGAAGAAGAGGCTCTGATGCTCCTCGGCCCGGCTCTCGGACTCTCGGCAGTCCTCTTCGTGCTTGGCGTCGCCGGCGTGCTGCTGCGGCGCAACGCGATCGTGGTCTTCATGTGCGTCGAGCTGATGCTCAACGCCGTCAACCTCTCCTTCGTCGCCCTGTCGCAGCTCCACGGCCTCGGGGGCCAGGTGATGGTCTTCTTCGTGATGACGGTCGCCGCGGCGGAGGCCGCGGTCGGGCTGGCCATCATCCTCGCGATCTTCCGGCACGCCCAGTCGGTCGATCTGCGCCAGCTCAACCTGCTCAAGGGCTGAGGCGTGACCGAACTCGTCTGGCTCACCATCCTCCTCCCGCTCGTCGGCGCGCTGGTCAACGGCGGGCTCGCCCTGCGCCGCCCGGCGGCGAAGGGCCTCGTCTCGCTGGTCGGGCCCGGCGTCCTGCTCGCGGCGTTCGCGGTGGCGCTCGGCGTCTTCCGCGAGGTCGCGGCCGGCGACGGGACGCCGGTCCGCGTGCTGCTCTGGTCGTGGATGCCGGTGACCGACCGGCTGAGCATCGACCTCGCGCTGCAGGTCGACCGCCTGTCGACGGTGATGCTGCTGGTCATCACCGGCGTCGGCTCGCTGATCCACCTCTTCTCCGTCGGCTACATGCACGACGACAAGGGGTACGCCCGCTACTTCGCGTACCTGAACCTCTTCGTCGCGTTCATGCTGGTGCTGGTGCTCGGGGCCTCGCTCCCGGTCTCGTTCATCGGGTGGGAAGGAGTCGGGCTCTGCTCGTACCTGCTGATCGGGTTCTGGTTCGACGTCGAGGCGAACGCGAACGCCGGGAAGAAGGCGTTCATCGCCAACCGGATCGGCGACTTCGGCGTCCTGATGGCGATGTTCCTGCTCTGGTGGTCGGTCGGCACGCTCGACTACCAGGCGCTGACGGAACGCGCGCCGGCCGTGATCGCGCTGGGCTCGCCGCTCGCGGTCGCCGTCGCGCTCTTCCTCTTCCTGGGGTGCACGGGAAAGAGCGCGCAGATCCCGCTCTACACCTGGCTGCCGGACGCGATGGCCGGCCCGACGCCGGTGTCGGCCCTCATCCACGCGGCGACGATGGTCACCGCCGGCGTCTTCCTCATCGTCCGGACCGGGGTGCTCTTCGCGCTCGCGCCGGTGGCGATGGAGATCGTCGCGATCGTCGGGGCGCTGACGGCGTTCTTCGCGGCCACGATCGGCCTGCGGCAGTATGACATCAAGAAGGTGCTGGCCTACTCCACCGTCTCGCAGCTCGGCTACATGTTCCTCGCCGTGGGCTCGGGGGCGTGGACCGCCGGGATCTTCCACCTCGTGACCCACGCCTTCTTCAAGGCGCTCCTCTTCCTGGGCTCGGGCAGCGTGATCCACGCGATGCACCACGCCCAGCACGCCGCGCACGCGCACGGCGACGCGCAGGACATGCGCAACATGGGCGGACTCCGGCGCCACATGCCGTGGACCTTCGCGCTGATGGCGCTCGCGGCGATCGCGATCGCCGGGGTGCCGCCGCTCTCCGGCTTCTTCTCGAAGGACGAGATCCTCGCGTCGGCCTTCGCCCGCGGCACCGTCAATCCGACCTATCTCGTCGCGTGGGGCCTGGGCCTCGCGTCGGCGCTGCTCACGGCGATCTACATGGCCCGCCTCATCGCGATGACCTTCCTCGGGACCTTCCGCGGCGGCGCCACGGTCGAGCCGCACCTGCACGAGGCGCCCTGGATCATGACCGGCCCGCTGGTGGTGCTCGGCGTGCTCAGCGCCGTCGGCGGCGTGCTCAACCTGCCGGCGTTCGCGGGCGGATCACACCTGCTCGACCACTGGCTCGAGCCGGTGACCGCCGGGGCGAACGCACTCCTCGATCCGCTGCACCTCCCGCACGGCACGACGGAACTGCTGCTGGTCGGCGGGGCCGTGGCGATCGCCCTTCTCGGCCTCGCGATCGGCTTCGTCACGACGCTGCGCGCGACGATCGTCGTCCCCGAGCAGGCCCCGCCGGAGCGTGGCCTCTGGCGGATCCTGCACGGCAAGTACTTCGTCGACGAGCTGTACCAGCGGGTGTTCGTCGGGCCCACCATCTGGATCTCGGAGCACATCCTGCATCGCGGCTTTGACCGCTTCCTCGTGGATCGGATGGGCGTCGGCGGCACGGCGCGCCTGGCGCAGGGGCTCGGCTGGCTCGGTTCGCGGCTCCAGAACGGGCAGGTTGCCCTCTATGTCACCCTCTTCGTGGTGGGCGCCGTCCTGGTCCTCCGCGCGATGACGGGGAGCTGAGCGATGGCCGCCTTCCTCGCCACCCTCGGGTACGAGCGCTGGATCCTGCACGTCCTGCTGCTCCTGCCGCTCCTCGCGATCCCGGTCGTCCTGATGGCCCCGGTGCGCGCGGCCCGTTGGATCGCCCTCGTCATCGCCCTGGTCGAGACGGTCCTCGGCCTCGGGCTCTGGTGGGCGTTCGACCCCTCGCGGAGCGGCATCCAGTTCGCGACCGACATCCCGTGGATCGCGTCCGTCGGCATCGGCTACCGCGTCGGCATCGACGGCCTCTCGGTGATGATGGTGCTGCTCTCCGTGGTGATGATGCCGCTCGTCGTCTGGAGCAGCTGGGGCGCGATCGACACGAAGCAGCGCGGCTTCTACTCGCTGCTCCTTGCCCTCAAGTCGGGGA
The DNA here is from genome assembly GCA_035712665.1 of Gemmatimonadales bacterium. Taxonomy (GTDB): domain Bacteria; phylum Gemmatimonadota; class Gemmatimonadetes; order Gemmatimonadales; family GWC2-71-9; genus Palsa-1233. The sequence goes on along the minus strand of DASTAN010000193.1, from coordinate 3,334 downwards.
TGCTCGGCGTCTTCGTCTCGCTCGACCTCTTCCTGTTCTACATGTTCTGGGAGCTGCTGCTGCTGCCGATGTACTTCATGATCGGCATCTGGGGCAGCGGCAATCGCCTCTACGCGGCGACGAAGTTCGTGGTCTACACCTTCGTCGGCTCGCTGCTGATGCTGGTCGCGATCCTGTTCGTGGTGTGGCAGGTGGAGCAGGTGAGCGGCGTCCGCTCGTTCAGCTACACCCACCTCCTCACCCATGCCAGCTCGCTCGAGCCGTGGGGCGCCTGGCTCTTCACGGCGTTCGCGCTGGCGTTCGCGGTGAAGGTGCCGCTCTTCCCGTTCCACACCTGGCTGCCGGATGCCCACACCGAGGCGCCGACCGCGGGCTCGGTCGACCTCGCCGTGATCCTGCTCAAGATGGGGACCTACGGCTTCCTCCGGTTCGCGATCCCGTTCTTCCCGACGTTCGCGCTCTCCGAGACCGTGGGCACGGTGATGGCCGTGCTCGCCGTCTCGGGGATCGTCTACGCCGCGCTGGTCGCGATGGTGCAGCCGGACCTCAAGCGCCTCGTGGCCTATTCCTCGGTGTCCCACCTCGGGTTCGTGATGCTCGGCATCTGGGGGAGCACCGTCGAGAGCGTGCAGGGCGCGATCATGGTGATGATCTCGCACGGCCTCTCGACGGGCGCGCTCTTCTTCGTGATCGGGATGCTCTACGAGCGGCGGCACACCCGGATGATCAAGGACTTCGGCGGGCTCGCCCGCGTGGCGCCGATGATGGCGACGGCGTTCGTCATCACCGCGTTCTCGTCGATCGGCCTCCCCGGGCTCAACGGCTTCGTCGGCGAGTTCCTGGTCCTGCTCGGGTCGTTTGGCCGGTACCCGGTGCTGGTCGGCATCGCAACGACGGTGGTGGTCTTCTCGGCGGCCTACATGCTCTGGTCCACCCAGCGCGTCTTCTTCAACCGGATGACCAACCCCAAGAACGAGGGGATCGGTGACCTCTCGCTCCGCGAGATCGCGGTCCTCGCGCCGCTGCTCGTCGGGATGGTCTGGATCGGCCTCTTCCCGGGCCCCATCCTGCGCCGCACCGAGGGTGCCGCGCGGAGCTACATCGAGATGATCCAGCCGCACCTGCCGCCGGCGCGCGAGGTCGCCGCCCCGGCCGCCGCTGCAGTCCCGACCGTGGGGATCCGTCCGTGATGCCGATCGATCTCTCCTCGCCCGCGGGGCTCACGCTCGCGCTCCTCCCCGAGGTGGTGCTGACCGCGTGGTCGCTCGTCGTGCTGCTTGTGGTCGCCTGGCGTCACCGGACCGCCGCCGACTCGCGCCTCGCCGGGACGCTCTCGCTGGTCGGCTATGCCGGCGCGGTCGCGGCGACGGCGTGGCTGGCGTGGCGCGGGGCGACGCCCGATGGCCTGCCGCAGATGATCGCGCTCGACGGCTTCCGGTTCGCCTCCGACGCCCTGCTCCTCGCGATCGCCGGCGCGGTGACGGTGCTCTCGCTCCGCTGGCTCGAGCGGCAGGGGCTGGTCGCCCCCGAGTACTACGTGCTGATGATGCTGGCCACCGTCGGCATGATGCTCCTGGCCGGTGCGGCCGACATGATCACGCTGTTCCTCGGGCTCGAGGTGATGTCGGTCGCGGTGTACTGCCTGGCCGGTTTCGATCGCACCCGGCGTGCATCGGCCGAGGCGGCGCTCAAGTACTTCCTCATCGGCGCGTTCGCCTCGGGCTTCCTGCTGTACGGGATCGCGCTGGTGTACGGCGCGACGGGGCAGTTCAACCTCGCCCTGATCGGCGCGCAGCTGACCGCGACCGAGCCGACCTTCATGGCCCGGGCGGGCGTCGCCCTGCTGCTGGTGGGCTTCGCGTTCAAGGTCGCCGCCGTGCCGTTCCACGCGTGGGCCCCCGACGTGTACGAGGGTGCGCCGACGCCGGTGACGGCGTTCATGGCCGCGGGCGTGAAGGCTGCGGGCTTCCTCGCGCTCGCGCGCCTGCTGGCCGAGGCGTTCCCGAGCTATGTCGAGCTCTGGCGCCCGGTGCTGATGTGGCTGGCGATCGCGACCATCGTCGTCGGCAACCTCACGGCGCTCGCGCAGACCTCGATGAAGCGGATGCTGGCGTACAGTGCCGTGGCGCACGCCGGCTACCTGCTGCTCGCCCTCTGGGCGCACTCGAACGACGGCACGGCTGCGGTGCTGGTGTACCTGCTGGCGTACGCCCTCACCACCGTGGCCGCGTTCGGGATCCTCGCCAGCATCGAGCGCGCGGGTGCCCGCACGGTGCTCCTCAGCGACCTCGAGGGACTCTACAGCGTGCGGCCGTTCGCGTCGCTCGGCCTCTCGGTCTGCATGCTGTCGCTGCTCGGCTTCCCGGGCACCTTCGGCTTCATCGGGAAATGGTACCTCCTCGCGGCCCCGCTCGCGCAGGGCGAGGTGCTCCTCCCCGTCGTGGCGGTCCTCGGGTCAGGCGTGAGCATCGGCTACTACCTGCCGGTCATCCTCGCGATGACGCTCAAGCCGACGCGCACGCGGCAGGCCCACCAGACGATCCGCGTGCCGGTGCCCGCCAAGGTGGCCGTGGCGGTCTGCGTCGCGGCGATCCTCGTGCTGGGGCTCTGGCCGAACAAGGTGCTCGACTTCGCGACGGGCGAGGCGGTGCAGCTGCGCCGCGTCTCGATCCCCGTCCTCGCCCGCTGACCCCCCGAGGCCCCTCGATGCAGGTTCCGCACTCCATCTTTCGCGAGTACGACGTCCGCGGCATCGTCGGCTCCCAGCTGACGCCGGCGTTCGCCAAGGCCCTGGGGCGGGCGTACACCACGGCCGCGCGCGCGGCCATCGGTCGGGACCCGGTGATCGCGGTCGGGCGCGACAACCGCCCGTCGGGGCGCGAGCTCTCCGCCGGGATCCGGCGGGGCATCGTCCTCTCCGGCGGCACGGCGATCGACGTCGGCGAGATGCCGACGCCGGCACTCTACTTCGCGGTCGAGGCGCTTGGCACCGACGGCGGGATCCAGGTCACGGGATCGCACAACCCGCCGGAGTTCAACGGCTTCAAGATGGTGCTCGCCGGCGGTGCGCTGCACGGCGAGGCGATCCAGGCGCTCTATGAGACGATCATGCTGGAGCGCTGGGACAGCGGGTCGGGGCAGGAGCGCGTGGATGGCTCGATCCTGCCGCGCTACAAGGATGCGATCGTCGCGCGGCACCGCCTCGCGCGCCCGGTGAAGGTCGTGGTGGACTGCGGCAACGGGGTGAGCGCGCTCATCGCGATCGAGACGCTGCAGGCCCTCGGCGCCGAGGTGGTGCCGCTGTTCGCCGAGAGCGACGGGACCTTCCCGAACC
>DASTAN010000192.1:0-19616 GCA_035712665.1 Gemmatimonadales bacterium | reverse complement strand
GGCCACGCGGGCGCGTCGTGCTGTCCGCCGCGCCGTGGTGCCGTGGGCCGAGGCGAGGGTACGGCCCAGCGCGGCGAGTGGGGCCCGATCGCGCGGCAGGAGCGCCCCCGTGAGGAGCGGGTCGAGCAACGCATCGCCGCTTCGCATCGCCGCGTCGAGGGTCGGCAGCGGCCGCAGTCGCTCGATCGGTCGACCGCGCACCCCGCGCAGCAGCTCGAGCCAGAGGCGCAACTCGCTGATCCGCACCGCGGCGGGATCGCGGTCGATCCCGTGCAGCCGCCGCGCCACGAGGACGCCGAGGCGCCGGGGCTCGAGCGGCCCGGGCCCGTGCAGGCAGCGCAGTGCACCGAGCAGGAACGCGCCCGATCCGACGGCCGGGTCGAGCACGCGACAGTCAAGCATCGCGGCCCGCAGCTCGGGATCGGGATCGGCGAGTGCGGCGAGGCACGCGGATTCGCCGCGACCGAGGCGTTGGGCGAGGTGCACGGCCACGGCATCGCGCACCATCGCGTCGACCAGCGCCGGGGGCGTGTAGAACGCGCCTGCGGCCGCGCGCTCGTCGGGATGCATCACTCCCTCGAAGACCCGTCCGAGGAGGTCGGGCGTCACCCGCCCGTCGGCGCCGTCACCCTCGAGCGCCACCTCGATCTGCTCGAGGACCGGGGCTGCGAGCCGCTGCCATCCCTCGGCGTCGAGCGGCCAGTCACCGCGCTCGAGCGGATGCGGCTCGAAGAGCCCACCGTTCAGGTAGGGAATCCGTCCGAGGTGCCGGGCACCGGCGGTGCGCTCGCGTGGCGGGCGATTGAGGGTCCCGAAGAAGAGCGGTCGGAAGAGATGGCGACCGGGGTCGCGGCGTGCCGTAAGGCACGCATCGAAGCGTGACCGGAGGTAGCTCGGGTCGCCGTCGAGCCATCCTTCCGATTCGACGAACCGAAGGAAGAGAAGGCGCGTGAGCTGCAACAGCGCCCATTCGTGGCGTTGGTCGCTCGCGCGCCGACCCGGGAGGGCCGCCACCGTGGCATCGAGGGCCGCACGCAATACCCGGAAGGCGCGCCGCCCGGCAGCGTCCACATCGAGCGCGTCGGCGATCTGGACGGCGGTCCCGAGCAGTGAATCGTCGGGGCGCACCCGTGCGAGGCGCACCAGCACCAGCGCCCGCTCGTCGTCGCACGCCACGACCGCGGTGCGCACCGGCGCGAGCGTCACGGCGAGCGCGCGTCGGCCGGCTTCGGGGTGGTCAGCGAGCAGGAGCCCGACCGTGCCGCGTCGAGCCAGCCGTCGCGCGAGCTGATGGGTCTCGGCCGGCGTCGCACGCACGCTCCAGCAGGGGACCGGTCCGATCGCCCCGACCTCGAGCATCGACTCGGCACCCGCCGCGGGGACCGGCACCACGCACGCGGCGGCACCGAGGCGGTGAAGGAGGTCGGCGTGGGACCGGGCAATGGCGTCGTCGATCGGCATCGGCGCACGATCGCCACGACGTGGTGGGTCGGACGGCGCAGAGGAACGCGGACCGGCACCGATCCGCGCGAGCGCTCAGGGCGTCGAGTAGCTCCGCCCGCGCCACTCGATGCGGCGCGCCCCGCGCCAGATCGAGCGCGTGGCGATCAGCCCGGCGACGAGCGCGCCGAGCGGATAGAAGACGGCGTGCCAGGGTGGGATCCGCATCCCGAACGAGACCAGCGCCCAGAAGAAGAGCGAGCAGCCGATCGCCGCCTTCATCGCCGGCGCCGCGATCCCGAGCGCCAGGAGAATCGGCGGCAGCATCCAGAAGGCGAAGCCGAGCAGCAGCATCGACGGGGCGAGCATCCGGAAGGCGGCGTTGTCGCCGGCCGACTGCTTCGCCCCGACGTAGAGGTTCTTCGACCACCCCTCGACCATCTCGCCGAGCGAGCGGTACATCCGCGTGCTGAGCAGCGTCTCCCCGAACTCGAGCCGGACGCGATGCCCGGTGCGGAGCATCCGCTGCGCGAGGGCGAGGTCCTCCACCACGTCGCCGCGCACCGCCTCGTGCCCGCCGATCGCGGCGTAGCTCTCGCGGCGCACCAGGATGAACTGCCCGTTCGCCACCAGCTGGTCGGGGCGGGTCGCGACGTTCACGCGGTGCGGCGGATAGCGGAGGCCGAGCAGTACCCAGATCTGCGGCATCACGATCCGCTCCCAGAACGTCACGCAGTCCTGTTGCGACGTGAGGGTGAGCAGGTCGGCCCCCGACGCCTCGATCGCACCGATCGCGTGGCCAAGGAGCGCCGGCGCGTGGGTCGTGTCCGCATCGGTGAAGAGGAGATAGCGGCCGGTCGCGACCTGCGCGCCCTGGTGGCAGGCCCACGGCTTCCCGAACCATCCCGCGGGGAGCTCGGCGCCCTCCACCACCCGCACCCGGGCGTCGCGCACCGCAAGCGCGCGGAGCTTGGCCCCGGTGTCGTCGGTGGAGCGATCATCCACGACGATCAATTCGAACGCGCCGTAGGTGCTGGCGAGGATCGAGGTCACCACCGTCTCGATCGTCTCGGACTCGTTGCGGGCCGGGATGATGATCGACACGGGAATGTCGTCGATGAGCGGCGCCTTGGCGACGTCAGGCGAGCGCGAGGCGAGCTTGGCGATGCCCGCCAGCGGCAGGGCCCACGCGAGGCCCGGGAGGGTGGCGAGGATGTCGGCCATCGTCAGCGGCGTGAGGCGATCGTCGCGAGGGTGCCTTCGAGCCCCTCGAGCTGGCGGGTCACGTCGTCGGCCGACGCCTCGGTGAGCGGCTGGGTCTGGCGGTCGGTCATCAGGAGCGAGGCCACGAGCGCATCGGTGTAGCCGACCACCGCATCGGCCACGCCCCGATCGACCACGACGTTGAGGCGCACGAAAACCGCGACGGCGCGGCGCGTGCGCATCGCGGCCACCCCCGCACCGATATGCTTGATCAGGAGGAAGCGGAGCTGCTGCAGCTCCTCGACGACCTCGCCGGCCGCGAGGCCGCGGGCCGCGGCCACGCGACCGTAGTGCTCGAGGACCTGGGTCCATACCGGCTTGGCTTCCCGGCGCAGCGGCCCTAGCATTTCCACGAGGGAATCGACGATGAGGCGAAGCTGTCGCTCGAGGAGCGGGCGGGGAAAGACCCCGGCCCCCGGGCGGTGCGCCATCCAGTCGGCCCATTCCGTGACCATGGCGTCGCGCACGTCGGCGATCGCCTTGGCTGCCGCGAGCTGCGTGGAATGGGATGACCGCATCCGCCGACTCCCCTGTGTAGGTGCTCAATGCTAACCGGAGCCACGATGCAACCCAACCCGATCCGTCCGCCGCGCCTCCGTCCCGGGGCGCGCATCGCGCTCATCGCGCCGTCCGGCCCGCTGCTGGAGCGCGATGATCGGACCCGGGGTCTCGAGCTCTGCGGTGCGCTGGGGTATGAGGGGATCGTGGCGCCGAACGCCGGCAACGCCTATGGCTATCTCGCCGGGCGCGATGCCGAGCGACTCGCCGACCTCAACGCCGCCCTCGCCGACCCGACGATCGACGCGGTGTGGTGCCTGCGCGGCGGCAACGGGATGAACCGCATCATCGCCGGCGTCGACTTCACCGCCTTCGCGCGCCGGCCGAAGCCGGTGATCGGCTACTCCGACATCACCGTGCTGCTGCTGGCGCTCTGGCAGCGCACCGGGGTCATCTCGTTCCACGGCCCGATCGCGAAGACGCCGATGCCGAACTTCCAGCGCCACTGGTTCGATCGCGTCACGACGTCGATCTCCGCCGTCGGCCCCCTCGGTCTCTCCGCGCCGAAGCCCGACGTGCTGGTGCCGACATCGGGGCGGATCATCACGATCACGCCGGGCACGGCGCGCGGGCGACTGATCGGCGGCAACCTCACCCTGGTCCAGGCGCTCGTCGGCACGCCGTTCTGGCCCGACCTGACCGGTGCGATCCTCTTCCTCGAGGATGTCGGCGAGGATGTCTATCGCGTCGACCGGATGCTCGCGCACTTGAAGCTTGCCGGGAAGCTCGATGGCCTCGCCGGCATCGCGATCGGCCGCTTCACCGAGATGGGCCAGGGGAGCGAAGGCGGCGCGCTCGGCTTCGACGAGGTGCTGCACACGCACCTGGGCTCGCTGGGGATTCCGGTCGCGGCCGGCTTTCCGTTCGGGCACATCGATGACCAGTGGACGCTGCCGGTCGGCGTGATGGCCGAGCTCGACGCAACGGCGCGCACGCTGTCGCTGCTCGAGCCCGCCGTGCAGTAGCGGATGGCCACGCCGACCCGTACCTCGCACCGCATCCCCGGCGCGCTCGGCGAGATCCTCGTCGACGTGCGCGCCGCCTCGCGCGCGACGCCGCAGCCCGCTGTGCTGCTGGTGCACGGCTTCAAGGGATTCAAGGACTACGCCTTTCTCCCGCCGTTCGCGGAGCGCCTCGCGAAGGCAGGGTTCGCGGCGGTGACGGTGAGCGTGAGCGGATCGGGCGTCGACGAGGCCGGCGACTTCACCCGGCTCGAGCGCTTTCGCAAGAACACCTATTCGATCGAGCTCGATGACCTGCACGTCACGGTGCAGGCACTGCGCGCCGGCGAGCTCGGCGTCGCGCCGCCGACCTCGCTCGGCGTCGTCGGCCATTCGCGCGGCGGCGGGATGGCGCTGCTGTTCGCGCGCGAGGTGCCAGCGGTGCGCGCCGTCGCGACGTGGGCCGGGATCGGCGTCGCGCGTCGGCACACCGACCGCGAGCTCGAGATCTGGCGGAAGCTCGGGACGATCGAGATCCTGCACCAGCGGCTCCGCATCCGGTTGCCGCTCGACTTCGATGTCGCCGAGGACTGCCTCGCACACGAGCACGGGCGCCTCGACATCCCGGCCGCTGCGCGCGCACTCGATCGTCCGTGGCTGCAGGTGCACGGGACCGCCGACGGCACGGTGACGTTCGAGGAAGCGGAACGCCTCGCCGCCGACGCCGGGGCAGGGCACGAACCGCTCTGGCTCGAGGGGGCCGACCACACCTTCGGCGCGGTGCACCCGTGGCGTGGCCCGACGCCGGCGTGCGAGCAGGTCTTCGACGCGACGGCGCGCTTCCTCGCGCGCCACCTGCCGTAGCGTGGATCGCCTCGCGCGCGTCGTCGCCGCGTTTGCGGCGCGCCCGCCCGTGGTGGTGGACGATCCGGCGCGTCCGCAGGCGGCGGTGGCGCTCGTCGTCGTCCCCGATCCCGATCGGGTGCTGCTGATTCGCCGGGCCGAACGCGCCGGCGACCCGTGGAGCGGCCAGCTGGCACTCCCCGGCGGTCGCCGCGATGCGACCGACCTCGATCTGCTCCACACGGCGATCCGCGAGACCGAGGAAGAGACCGGTCTGGTGCTCCCGCGCGAACGGCATCGCGCCACCCTCGATGACCTCGCCCCGGTGACGCCGGTGCTGCCGCCGATCCTGGTCCGGCCGCACCTCTTCCATCTCGAGTTCGCGGGGGCGGTCGGACTGAGCGACGAGGTGGCCCACGCCGCGTGGGTCGAGCTGGCAGCGCTGGCCGACCCGGGGACCTATCGCGACACGGCCATCGAGGTCCGCGGGGCGCCCCGCACGGTGCCCGGCTACCACCTCCCCGAGGGGTTCCTCTGGGGGATGACCGAGCGGATCCTGACCCCGGTGATCCGGGCCTGGCGGGACCTCGGCGGCTAGGCGAATCTTGACTTGTAGGTAGGCAATACCGATGTTTAGGTATGCCTAAATCGCTCCACCCCGACCTGACCCACTCCGTCGAGGACTACCTCAAGGCGATCTACGCCCTCTCCGAGGACGGGTCGCCGGCCTCGACCACGCGGATCGCCGAGCTGCTCGACCTTTCCGCCCCCTCGGTGAGCGGGATGGTGAAGCGGCTCGCCGAGCAGGGGCTCCTCGAGCACCTCCCGTACAAGGGCGTCACGCTGACCGGCGATGGGCGGGCGGTGGCCCTGCGGATGGTGCGCCGCCACCGCCTGATCGAGAGCTACCTCGTCGCCTTCCTCGGCTACACCTGGGACACGGTGCACGACGAGGCCGAGCGGCTTGAGCACGCGGTCTCGGACGAACTGGTCGAGCGGATGGCCGAGGCCCTAGGCAACCCGGTCACCGATCCGCACGGCGATCCGATCCCGGCGGCCGACGGCACGGTGCTCGAGGTGCGCACCGTGGCCCTGCCGCAGGTGCCCATCGGCGAGACGGTGCGCCTCGCGCGCGTCGAGACCGGCGATGCGGAGCGGCTCCGCTGGTTCGCGGAGGTCGGGCTGATGCCCGGGGCGATGCTGCGGGTCGTCGGCGTGCAGCCGTTCGATGGGCCGGTCACGGTCGAGCGCGACGGCAGTGCGCAGGTGGTCGGCTTCGCGATGGCGTCGCTGCTGCGCTGCGCGCGCGGAGGGTCGGCGTGAGCGCTGCGCCCGACGTTCCCCTCGAGGCGACCACCGCGCACGCGGGGTGGCGCTATCCGCGCACCTCGCCCTCGCTGCCGGAGTCGTTCCGCACGGTGATGGTGCCGCGCGGTGGGCCGTGGTGGCGTCGGGCGCTGGCGTTCGCGGGGCCGGGCTACATGGTCGCGGTCGGCTACATGGACCCGGGCAACTGGGCGACCGACCTCGCGGGCGGGGCGCAGTTCGGCTATGCGCTCCTCAGCGTGGTCCTGCTCAGCAACCTGATGGCGATGCTGCTGCAGACGCTTGCCGTGAAGCTCGGTGTCGTGACCGGTCGCGACCTGGCGCAGGCCTGTCGCGACCACTTCTCGCGGCCGGTGTCGTTCATCCTCTGGGTGCTCTGCGAGATCGCGATTGCCGCCTGCGATCTGGCCGAGGTGATCGGCTCGGCGATCGCGCTGAACCTGCTGTTCGGGATCCCGCTGGTCTGGGGCGTGGTGATCACCGCGGTGGACGTGCTGCTGATCCTGCTGCTGCAGCACAAGGGCTTCCGGGCACTCGAGGCGTTCGTCATCGTGCTGGTCGCGACGGTCGGCGTCTGCTTCGCGGTCGAGATGGCGCTGGCGCAGCCGGCCCTCGCGGAGATCGCGCGCGGCCTGGTGCCGACCTCGCAGATCATCACCAATCCGGCGATGCTCTACATCGCGATCGGGATCCTCGGCGCCACGGTGATGCCGCACAACCTCTACCTGCACTCGGCGATCGTGCAGACGCGGCACGTCGGCGACGACCCGGCCTCGAAGCGCGAGGCGATCACCCTCGGCACCGTCGACTCGACCGTCGCGCTCTTCTTCGCCTTCCTCATCAACGCGGCGATCCTGATCCTCGCGGCCTCGACCTTCCACGGCACCGAGCACAGCGGGGTGGCCGACATCCACGATGCGCACCGGCTGCTGACCCCGCTGCTCGGGTCGGGGGCGGCGTCGGTGCTCTTCGCCGTGGCGCTCCTCGCGTCGGGGCAGAACTCGACCGTCACCGGCACGCTCGCCGGGCAGATCGTGATGGAGGGGTTCCTCGACATCCGGCTGCCCGCCTGGCTCCGGCGGCTGATCACGCGGCTGATCGCGATCGTGCCTGCGGTGATCGTCACGGCACTCTACGGCGAGCGCGGCACCGGGGCACTGCTGGTGCTGAGTCAGGTGATCCTCTCGATGCAGCTCTCGTTCGCGGTGATCCCGCTGGTCTGGTTCACCTCGTCGAAGGCGAAGATGGGCGAGTTCGTGAACCATCGCGTCACGATCGTGATCGCGTGGACGGTGGCGCTGGTGATCGCGGGGCTCAACCTCTGGCTGCTGGCGGGGACGCTCGGGGCGTGGCTCGCGTGATCCGTCTCGCCCTGCTGCTCGGTCTCGTCGCGACGCCGCTCGCGGCGCAGCGCACCGGCGACATGCTGCCGACCGGCTTCGCGCTGGGGACGCTCGACGGCGGCCGCGACTCGCTCGCGGCGAACCGCGGAATGGTGCGGGTGGTGAATGTCTGGGCGACCTGGTGCCCGCCCTGTCGTGTGGAGCTGCCGTCGCTTGCCGCGCTCGCCGATTCGGTGCGGGGCGAGCCGATCCGTGTCTACGCCGTCGCGATCGACGATGTGGCGCGCGTGCGCCCGATCGCGGCATCGCTGCCGTCGCTGCCGGTCTATCTCGAGCGGGTGCGCTTCCCGAAGGCGTGGGGGCGCTGGGCGATGCCGACGACCTATGTCCTCGACGGCGACGATCGCCTGGTGCTGGTGCATCACGGGGCGACGAAGTGGGACGATCCGGCGGTGATCCACCAGCTCAGGGCACTGGCCCGCGCGGGAGGTCCCCGTGCGAGCCACTAAGCTCCTCGCGGCGGCGGTGCTCGCCCTGCCGAGCGTGCTCGACGCGCAGGCCCGCGACTCGGTGCCCGACCTCGTCGTCACCGGGACGATGAAGGAAGTGCGCCTCGCCGATGCTCCGGTGAAGGTCGAGGTCATCTCGCGCGCGGCGCTCGAGCGGAACCTCGCGACGACGCTGATGGCGGCGATCGGGATGCTCCCCGGCCTCCGCGAGCAGGTGGACTGCGGCGTCTGCTACACCAACTCGATCTCGATCAACGGGATGGATGGACCCTACACCGCCGTCCTCTTCGACGGCGTCCCGATCCTGGGTGCGCTGGCGACGACCTACGCGCTCAACTCGCTCAACCCGGCACTGCTCGAGCGGGTCGAGATCGTGAAGGGGCCGGCCTCGACGCTCTACGGCTCGGAGGCGATGGGCGGGGTGGTGAACGTCATCACCCGCGACCCGCGCACCGCCCCGGCCTGGTCGGTGAGTTCGTTGGCGAGCTCGCACGGCGAAATGACGCTCGACGCGATGCTCCGCCCGACGGTCGGGAGCGGGCGGCTGCTGCTGGCGGCGAGCGGCACCCGCAACGACCGCTTCGTGGACGCGAATGGCGACGCCTTCTCCGACCTCCCGCTGGTGACGCGGGTGACGGCGCTGGCGAAGTGGAGCGACGGGACCCTCTCCACGCGACGGGTGGACCTGCTGGCACGCGCCTGGTACGAGGATCGCTTCGGCGGCGTGCGCGGCTGGACGCGTGCGGACCGCGGCAGCGACCGCGTGTACGGCGAGTCGATCCGCACGCGTCGGGTCGAACTGGTGGCCGGGCTCCGTCCCGCGGACGACTGGCGCGTGGATGCGGCGGTGGCCCATCACGACCAGGACTCGTGGTACGGCACGCAGCCGTATGCCGCGACGCAGGGGACCGGCTTCGTGCAGGCGGCGTGGGCACCGTCCGGCGAGGGACGGCGACTGCGGCCGCTGGTCGGCGCCACGATCCGCCATCAGCGCTACGACGACGACACCCCCGCGACCACGACGGTGGACCGACGCACCATCGTCGGCGTCTTCGCCGAGGGCGAGATGAAGGTCGGCAGCGGCAGCGTCCTGGCCGGTGCGCGGCTCGATCGGCACGCGGCGCATGGGGTCATTGCCTCGCCGCGGCTGGCGTTCAGAGTCGTCCCCGACGCCGCGACGACGGTGCGGCTCAACCTCGCGACCGGATTCCGGGTGGTGAGTCTCTTCACCGAGGATCACGCGGCACTCACCGGGGCGCGGCAGGTGGTGCTGGCGGAGGCGCTGGACCCGGAGCGCTCGGTGACGGCGTCGCTCTCGGCGCGTCGGGTCACGGGCGTCGGCAGCATCCCGGTCACGGTGGACGTGGACCTCTTCGCGACACGATTCGCGAACCGGATCCTCCCCGACTACGACACCGACCCGAACCTGATCGTCTATCGGAACCTGCGCGGGCACGCGCTGACGCGCGGCGCGTCGCTCGCGGTGCAGCTCGAGCCAGGGAACCAGCCGTGGGCGCTCCGGGCATCGGGGACGTGGCAGCGGGTCACCCTGACGGATCGGGGCGTCACGCGGACGCAGGTCTTCGCGCCGAGCTTCAAGGGCGAGTTCACGGCGTCGGTGGACATCCACGACGTCGGGCTCATCGACTGGACCGGGAGCGTCACCGCGCCGATGCGCCTGCCCGAGGGGCCGGGGCGGGCGACGCGCTCGCCGTGGTTCACCGAGCAGCACGTGCAGCTGAGTCGGCCGCTTGGCGTGAACACGTTCCTCACGGTCGGGGTCAAGAACATCCTCGACACCCGGCAGCGGGATCCGCTGATCGCCCCGCAGGATCCGTTCGGTCCCGACTTCGACACCGCCAACGTCTGGGGGCCGACGCAGGGGCGCCGCCTCTTCGCGGCACTGCAGGTGAACGCCCCGCGCTGAACTCTGGCGGGGCAGGCGGGTAGCTTCCCCGCGTGCTGAGTCTCCTGCTGGTCGCGACGCTGGTCGCATCCGACACCCTGCCGGTCGCGGCCCCGATCGGGATCGCCGTCGAACGGCGCCTCGCCGAGACCGCCGCCCTCGCCGTCGGCGACACGGTCGAGGTGCTGGCCGATGCCGGGGTGGCCCGCCGTGCGGTCATCGCCGCCATCTACGAGCCGGTGGCCGACCCCGCGACGATCATGCGGCGCGACCTCCGCGCCCGCTTCCACCTCGCCGACCTCGCCGAGCTCCTGGGACGCCCCGACCGGGTGGACCGGATCGGCGTGGCACTTCACCAAGGCATCGGGGCCGACACCGCCGCCCGCCGCCTCGACACCGGGGCGTTCGGCTACGCCGTCCTGCCCACCGCGGAGGTCTCGTCGCGGTCGAGCACCACCTTCCTCGTGGTGAGCCGCTTCCATCGTGCCATCGCGATCATCGCCATCCTCGCGAGCGCGATCTTCCTGCTCTGCCTGATGCTGCTCCGCGTCGAGTCGCGCCGCGCCGATGTCGCGGTGCTCCGCTTCACCGGGATCTCGCGCGGCACCATCGCGCAGTCGCTGGTCATCGAGGCGGCGCTCGTCGCCGGCTTCGGGGCGGCGGCCGGCGCCGGCATCGCCGCCGTCGTGACCACGATCGTCAACTGGCATTACCAGCGGCTCTTCGACACCACGCTCCGCTTCGCGATGCTCACCGGGGAGACGGTCCTCCTCGCCAGCGGGCTGTCGCTGGTCCTCGGTGTCGCCGCCGGGGCGATCGCGGCGTGGCGCCTGGTGCGGATCCCGCCGGTCGAACTCTGGGGGCGCCGCGGATGACCTGGCGCTGGGCGTGGCGCGACCTCTGGCGGCACAAGGGCCGCACCTTCCTCGGCGTGCTGGGCATCGCCGTGTCGGCAGCGCTGCTGCTCGACATGATGCTGCTGAGCGGCGGGATCGAGCGCTCGTTCGAGAAGCTGCTCCTCGGTCGCGGCTTCCAGCTGCGCGTGAGCCCGCAGGGGACGCTCCCCTTCGACACCGAGGCGACCCTCGGCGGCGCCACGGCACTCACGGCGCGCATCGCGGCTGACCCCGAGGTCGCCGAGGCCGGCGCGATCCTCGGGCTGTCCCTGTTCGCCGGCGAGGCCGGGGCTCGTGTGTCGCTGGTCGGCTACGGGGTGCAGCCCGAGGCGCAGGGGATCTACACCCTCGAGCAGGGCGTCGATCTCGCCAGCGCTGCCGACGATGGCGTGCTGCTCGGTGAACCGGCTGCCGCGCGCCTGGGACTCGGGGTCGGCGACAGCGTGACGCTGGTTGGTCGCCTCGATCCGCAGACGGCCGCACCGCTGGCCGAGGTGCGGACGCCGGTGCGCGGCGTGGTGCGCTTCCTCTACGATGCCCGCGACCAGCCCTCGGTGGCGGTCACGCTCGCGACGGCACGTCGGCTCGCCGGGCCCGCGCTCGACGATCGCGCCTCGGTGCTGATGGTCCGCGTGCGCGACGGCGTCTCGCCCGACAGTGTCGCGGCACGATGGCAGGCACGCGAGCGCGGCATCGCGGTCAACAGCGTCGCGGCGCTGGTGGACCAGTTCCGCGAGCGGCTCACCTACTTCCGCCAGCTCTCGATCATCCTCGCGACCATCGCGCTGGTGGTCGCGGTGCTGCTGATCGGGACGTTGCTGGCCATCGCCGTCGAGGAGCGTCGTAGCGAGATCGCGACCCTGCGCGCCATCGGCGTCGGGCGCGGCACGATCCTCGGGCAGGTGCTGGCACAGGGGGCAATCCTCACGGTGGCCGGCACGACGCTCGGCCTTGGCCTCGGCCTCGTCACCGCGCGCTGGCTCGACAGCATCCTCACCGCGTTCCCGGGCCTCCCGGCCGCGGTTTCGTTCTTCGTCGCGGCACCGCGTCCGCTGCTCCTCGCGGCGCTGACGCTCGCGGTCACGGGGCTCGCCGCGGGGGCCTGGCCCGCGTGGCGCGCCGCGAGTGCCGGCATCGCCGCGACCCTTCGCCAGGAGGCGACCTGATGGCGCTGCTCCACGCGCATCATCTCGTGAAGCGCTATCCGCTCCACGACACCGAAGTCACGGCGCTTCGCGGCGCGTCGCTCGAGGTTGCGGCGGGCGAGTACGTCGCCCTCGTCGGGCCGAGCGGCTGCGGCAAGTCGACGATGCTGACGCTCCTCGGCGGGCTCGACCAGCCGACCGAGGGGCGCGTGACGATCGACGGCACCGACCTCGGCACGCTCGATGACCGGGCGCTGACCCGGCTCCGCCTCGAGCGGATCGGCTTCGTCTTCCAGCGCTTCCACCTGCTGCCGGTGCTGACCGCCCTTGAGAACGTCGAGCTGCCGATGGCGGAAGCGGGTGTCGCGGCCGGACCGCGTCGTGCGCGCGCGCTGGAGCTGCTGGCGTATGTCGGTCTCGGACACCGTGCCGATCATCGGGCCACGCAGCTCTCGGGTGGCGAGATGCAGCGGGTGGCCATCGCACGCGCGCTCGCGAATCGTCCGAAGATCATCCTCGCCGACGAGCCGACCGGCGAACTCGATGCGGCAACCGGGGCGCAGATCCTGGCGCTCTTCCGGCAGCTCCACGCCGACGGGACCACCCTCGTGGTCGTGACGCACGACGACCGGCTCGCGGCCGAGGCGGGGCGCGTGGTGCGGATGCTCGACGGGCAGGTGGTCCCGGGATGATCTGGACGCTCGCGATCCGTCACCTCACGGCGCGCCCCGGGCGCGCGGCACTGCTGCTGGGCGGTTACGCCCTCGGCGTCGCGGTGATGATCGTGCTGCTCGCGGTCGGCGACGCGATGCTGACGCAGTCGAAGGACGCCGCCCTCGTGGGCGGCGGCGACGTGCTGGCGATCCCCGAGGGCGTGGACCTCGAGGCGCTCCGCACCGGCGGGATGAGCGGGATGTTCTTCGGCATTGACCGCGCGCGCTTCGTGACCCGACAGATGCTCGGCGGCCCGCGCCACGCGGCACTGGTGCGCGCCGTGTCGCCGGTGCTCGAGGAGAAGCGGCTCACCCTCCGGGTGCGCGACACGAGCTTCACGGTGCGGGCGGGCGGCGAGATCCCCTCGGCGGCCGAGGCGGTGGGGGTGCGCCGCACCATCGTGGCGGGGGCGTGGGCCGACAGCGACGCCGATCGCCGCTGGGTCGCCCCCTCTCGCGGCGAGCTCTTCGACGAGCTCGATCGCTTCCACCTCCCGCCCGGCCGCGACACCACGTGGGCGGAGTGGCACTACTTCAACGTCGTCGCCTCCGAGGACGAGTGGTTCTACATCACGCTTGCGGTCGGCGGCGATGTGCGCGGCGAGCGCTGGGGCGGGCAGGTGCTGGTCACGCATCGCACGCCGGACGGGCGGCACGTGCGTCACGAGACGATCGTCGAGCGCGACCAGGTGCGCTTCGACACCACGCGCGCGGATCTCGATGTCGGCACCTCGACGGTGCGGCAGGCCGATGGTCGCTATCGGGTGCGCGGCTCGAGCCGTGGCCTCTCGTTCGATCTGGAGGTCGTGCCGGCGGCGATGGGGTGGTTCCCGCCGGTCGAGCTGCGGGACGACGCGTTCCTGTCGGGCTACGTCGTGCCTGGCGTCATCGCGTCGGCGTCGGGCACCGTCTGCGCCGGGGGGCGCTGTCTGGAGCTCCGAGACGTGCCGGCCTACCACGACCACAACTGGGGCGTGTGGCGCAACGTCACGTGGGAGTGGGGCACGGGGCAGGGGACGACCCAGGCGCTCCTCTACGGCGGCGTGCGCGGCGGCAGCTCGAACTCCGGCAGCGCCCCGTACTTCCTCGCGTGGCTCGACCGCGACGGGGTCGCCCAGGTCTACCGCTTCAGCGCGGTCGAGCGGCTTGGGCGCCGGCCGATCCCCGGCGAGCCGGGGTGGTTTGCGCCGGACTCGCTCCGGATCGTCGCCGTGCGTGCCGGCGACACCCTGCGCGTCACCGCGACGGTCCGCGACGTGGCGGCATCCTCCTCGGCAACAGCGGGGACCGACCGCCGCTTCCTCCAGATGCGGGCGCGGTGGGTCGCCCGCGGCACGGCCGGCGGGCGGGCGGTCGCCGACAGCGGCCTCGGCTTCTTCGAGACCTGGCTCGAGCCGGAGTGACTCCACACCGGGGCTCCGCTCGCGCTAGATTGTGAGCATCCCCAACCATCACGGGTCGAATGGACGAGATCCTCGGGCAGCTCCGCGAGGCGCTGGGTGACCGCTATGCCGTCGAGCGCCAGATCGGGCAGGGCGGGATGGCGACCGTCTTCCTGGCCGAGGACCTGAAGCACCGGCGCCGGGTGGCGATCAAGGTGCTCCGTCCCGAGCTGTCGATCGCGCTCGGCGCCGAGCGCTTCCTGCGCGAGATCGAGGTCGCGGCCCGGCTGCAGCATCCGCACATCGTGCCGGTGTACGACTCGGGTCAGGCCGGGCGGCTCCTCTACTACGTGATGCCGTTCGTCGAGGGCGAGTCGCTCCGCGACCTGCTGCAGCGCGAAACGCGGCTCCCGATCCAGCGGGCGGCGGCGATCGTGCGCGAGGCCGCCTCGGGTCTGGCCTACGCCCACCAGCAGGGGATCGTCCATCGCGACATCAAGCCCGAGAACATCATGCTCTCGGGCGGGCACGCCGTGGTCACCGACTTCGGCATCGCACGCGCCATCGAGTCGTCGCGCACGACCGACGCGCCGATCACCGGGGCCGGCATCGTGATGGGGACGCCGGCCTACATGAGTCCCGAGCAGGCCACGGCGGACGCGATCGACGCGCGCACCGACCAGTACGCGCTGGCCTGCGTCTTCTACGAGATGGTCACCGGCAAGCAGGCGTTCAGCGGCAAGACGATGCAGGCGCTGATGACGGCGGTGCTGACCGGTCCGCGCCCGAAGCTCACCGCCGTCGTGGCCGATGCACCGACCGGCATCGATGCCGCGACGCAGCGGGCGCTCTCCGCCGACCCGGCGCAGCGCTTCCCGACGATCCAGCAGTTTGCCGATGCGGTGGCCGACGAGAGCACCGGGGCCGCCGCCGCGACGCGCGAGAGCCGACGCTGGAAGCGGCTCGCGATTCTCCTCCCGCTCCTGGTGCTTGGCGTGGCCGGAATCTGGTACGCCACCACTGGCCGCACGGCGCGGGTGGTCGTGTCCGGCGCGGAGACGATCGCCGTGGTTCCCTTCAGCGCCACGGGGGCGGGCGTCGAGGGTCTCGGCGAGGGGATGGTCGACCTGCTCGCCGCGAACCTCGACGGGGTCGGCGGCATTCGCGCCATCGAGCCGCGCACCGTGCTGCGCGAATGGCGGCGCCGCACCGACGGTCGTCCCGGCTCGCTCGACGATGCCCTTGCGGTTGCCCGTGCGGCGAAGGCGGCGTCGGTGCTCACGGGCAGCATCGTCGCGACCGGCAACACGGCACGCCTCACCGCCGAGCTCTTCGACCTGCAGGGCCAGCCGCTGGCGCGGGCGCAGGTGGACGGACCGACCGACTCGCTGCTGATCCTTGCGGATGGGCTTGCCCTCGGCGTGTTGCGCGAGATCTGGCGCTCGCGCGAGCCGCTGCCGTCAGCGAACGCGTCGGGCATCACCTCGACCTCGATGCCGGCGATCCGATCCTATCTCGATGGCGAGCGCCTCCACCGGCGTGGCCGCTGGGATTCGGCGCAGGTCGCCTTCGAACGGGCCGTCGCACTCGAC
Organism: Gemmatimonadales bacterium; assembly: GCA_035712665.1. GTDB lineage: Bacteria > Gemmatimonadota > Gemmatimonadetes > Gemmatimonadales > GWC2-71-9 > Palsa-1233. Next base: position 3,759 of record DASTAN010000192.1, on the reverse strand, counting down.
TCGACCTTCGCGCTGGCGTGGTATCGCCTGGCCAACACGCTCGGGTGGCAGGGCGTGTATGCCGGAGGCGCCGCCCAGCAGGCCGCCGCGAACGCGACGCGCTTCTCGGCCGCGCTGCCGCCGCGCATCCGCGCGCTGCTGAGCGCGTATCAGCTCTTCCAGGCCGGCGAGTCCGCGGCGGCCGACTCGGCGCGCGCCTACGTCCAGCGCTATCCCGATGACGCCGACGGCTGGTATCTCCTTGGCGAGGCGCAATACCACGCCCGTGCCTCGGCGCCGCTGCCGCCCAAGGACCTCATCGCGCCGTTCGATCGCGTCATCGCCCTCGACTCGACGCTGACGCCGGCTGCGATCCACCCGGTGGAGCTGGCACTCTTCCTCCGGGACACGACGCTGCTGCGGCGGTATGCAACCGTGCTGCGTGCCTCGGGGGCGACCAACGAACTCGCCCAGGTGGACCTCGCGCGCCGTGCGATTGCCGGCGAGGACAGTGCGCTGGTGCAGATGTTCTCGGGCGGCGCGCCGGGCACCTCGGGGATCGCGTTCGCGACTCTGGTCGGCGCGATGCACCAGCCCGAGGTGACCGGCGACGACATCGCGCGACTGGCCGGCGTGCTCGGGGCGGCGGGGCGCGCCACCAACTCGCCGATGGGGATGCAGCTGCGCGCGCTTCACGGCGTGATCCTCGGCTCGCTGGCACGCCGGGACGCCGCGCGGGCCATCGCGGACGAGCTGCGTCCCGTGAACCAGGATCTCGCCAGCTTCGTCGGGCTCGCGCCGATCTACGGCGGCTTCGGCGCGCGCGACGGGATGGCCCGTACCCTCAGCTCGCTCGAGTCGGCCCCGAAGTCGCCGTACACGGCCTACCTGCGCGCCCTGATCGCGTACGACCTCGGCGAGGCGGCGCGCGCACGCGCCGCAGTGCGTGATGGCTTCGCCACGGGGGCTGACACGCTCGGGCGCTGGATGGTCGGCGCGCTCACGACCGTGGATGGTCTTGCGATGATCGCGGCGGGCGACAGCGTGCGCGGTCGGGTCCGTGCGGACTCCGGCGTGCGACTGATCGGCGGCCAGCTGCAGGGGACGTTCACCGGCCCACCGCTGCTGCGCTATGCGCAAATGCTTGCGGCCCAGCCGGCGACCCGCGCCCAGGGGATTGCCCGCCTGCGCTATGGCTTCGACCAGAACCCCGAGCTGCTGCCGATCACGCAGTACTCGCTCGGCAAGGCGTGGGAGGCGGCCGGCCAGCGCGATTCCGCCGTCGTCGCCTACGGCCAGTTCATCCGGCTCTGGAATGCGCCCGACACGCTGTATCGCGCGCGCGTCGAGGATGCGAAGGCCGCGCTCGCGCGCCTCACGGCCGAGCAGCGCTAGTCGACCGGCGCTAGCCGACCAGCCGGTCGAGCTGCGCCGCGTGCCGCTCGCCGTGCGTCGCGAGGAAGCGCAGCCACTGGGCCAGGTCGAGCACCCCGAAGAACGGATGCGGCGCGTGGTGCGCCTCGAAATCCACATCCAGTGCCTGCGCAAGGTCGACGCTCGAACCGCGCGCCTCGCGGAAGAGGCGGAGGGCCTCGTCGAGCGAGGCGAACCGCCCGGTCGGCGCGATGAACTCGGGCGCCTGCAGCTTCTTCGGATGCGCCGCGACGGCTTCCACGATCGCCGCCTGCTCGGCGGTGCGCACCTCACTCGGCTCCTCGCCGGCCGCGCGCGCGATGAGTCGCTGGACGCCGCGCTCGGTGAGCACGAGGTGTTCCACCACGTCGAGGGCGCTCCAGCCGCCGTCCGGGCGACGGGTCGGGTCCGGCACGGCGCGCGCGGCGCGAACGACGCGCAGCAGGTTCTCCTCGAGACCCGCCACGAGGGCGGCACGATCGACGGTCATCGCTGGCTCCTGGTCGGGGATCGCGGAAATCTACCGCGCGCGCGTGGTACCTTTCCCCGATGACCGACAACGGACAGGTCTCGCTCCCCTTCCCGAAGGTCGCTCGCGCCCTCTTCGACACCCTCGCGCAGGGGTGGTCGCGCGGCCGGGTCGACACGATGGCCAGCGTCTTCGCCGAGGACGCGGTGTTCATCGAGACCCCATTCACCGCGCCGGTCGCCGGGCTGGCCGCGATCCGCCGCTGGGCCGCGGACATCCCCTACCACCAATCCGAGGCGACGTTCACGACGGGGGAGGTCTTCCTCGCGGGCCCGTGGTGCGCCACCGAGTTCAAGCTGGTCTTCCGCCGCCGAAAGAGCGGCGAGTGGGTCGAGGCCCGCGGCGCGATGTTCGCCGAAACCAACGGCGAACGGATCACCGAGCTCCGGATGTACTGGCATCGCTGGAACGGGGGGCGGGAGACCTCGCTCCCCTAGCTGTCCGTGCCGTGGTCGGGGTGTCCCATCGGGAGGACATCCGGCCGGATCCAGGTGCCGCAAGGCGTTGCCAAACAATGAGATAGGTGTGGCACGGAACTGGATGTACTGGCGCGGGTCTGGCTGTGGTCATGCCGAAGCGATGGAATCCAGGAGGTCCCGATGCTCGCCCTGTCTGCCCTGCTCGTCTTCGGCGCCCCGATCGCCGCCGCACCCGAGCTTCCCCCCGATACCGCACTTGTCGCCCAGGCGAACGGCCTGCGGGTGTTCCTCAACAGCGGTGGCGACTACGAACCCGGCGATCGCGTGCGCGTCGAAGTGTCGCCCGAGGCTGATGGACACCTGATCGTCTTCCGTGTCGACGGCGACGGCTACATTCGCGTCCTCTTCCCGCTCGATCCCGATCTCGACCCGTTCGTCCGCGGCGGGCGCCGCTACGAGCTGCGGAGCCGGGGCGACCGCGAGTCGTTCCGCGCCGACGATCGGGGCGGGACTGGCCTGATCTACGCGGCGATCGCCGACGGGCCGCTCAACGTCGCGCCGTTCGCCTCCGGTACGCACTGGGACTACGATCGCCTGCGTCTGCCCGATCCCAACGGCGATGTCGAGGCGCAGCTGACGGACATCGTGCGTCGGATGACGGGCAACGGCCGCTTCGAGTACGACCTGATGGGCTACCGCGTGTGGGGGCCGGGCTACGAGAGCGAGCGGCCGGTCGTCATCGCCGGCGGCGGCTGGAACCCCTACTGGGATTGGGCGTGGGGCTGCGTGACCTGCGGCTGGTGGTCACGCCCGGGGATCGGTGTCCGGATCGGCTCGGGCTGGGGCTGGAGCGATCCGTGGTGGGATCCCTGGTATGGCTACGGCTACGGCTGGGGATGGGGTGGCGGCGGGTGGGGGTGGGGCGGAGGTGGCTGGGGGTATCCGTGGCGGCCGATCACGGTCATCAATCGCCCGAATCCGCCGCGCCCGGGGATTCGCAACCCGATCTACGACGGCCGCTCCCGTCCGCGACCGGTGCCGTCCGGTCCGAGCCGGGTCGACCCGCGGCGTGACGATCGTCCCAGCGGCGGGTCGTCGAATGAGGGCCGCAGCCGCCCGCGCGGCGGCGAGTCGAGCCGGCCGGCGTCGAGCGGACGACCCTCGACCTCGGAACGGCCGAGCGGTGGGGCCCCGGAGCGCAACAGCGGGCGCTCCCGGCCGCGAGGCAACGAGGTGACGGTGCCGGTGGTCCGTCCCTCGATGGAGCGTCGGGCCGAGCCGCGGCCGGTGTCGCGTTCGCCGGAGCCGCGCTACGAGCCCCGGCCGACGCAGCGGGCCCCGGAGTCGCGGCCGGTCTCGTCGCCGCCGCCGCGGGTCGAGCGGCCCTCGTCGCCACCGCCCTCGGCCCCGCCGGCGTCG
>DASTAN010000191.1:0-29187 GCA_035712665.1 Gemmatimonadales bacterium | reverse complement strand
GCCAGCGCCACCCCCGCGAAGCCGAATTCCTCGCCCACGACGGCGAAGACGAAGTCGGTCCAGTGCTCGGGGATGTACCCGGCCCGCTTCTGTGGCCCCTCGGTGAAGCCGGTACCGAGCCAGCCGCCGGAGCCGATCGCGACCTTGCTCTGGATCGCCTGGTAGCCGGGACCCTTGCGGTAGGCCTCAGGGTTCAGGAACGAGAGGATGCGGAGCTTCTGGTACGGATCGAGCCGCGCCCAGACGACGAAGGCGAGGACCCCCATCACCGAGTTGGCGACATAGACCGCGATCGCCTCGAGCACGAACGGCCGCCACACCAGGAGCAGCACGAAGAGCAGTACCATCCACGCACTCCAGAGCGCCGTGCTCCACGCCAGGAAGAGCGAGATGACCGGCGAGGCGAGCAGCAGCAGGAGCGACGGCGCTACGCCGGCCCAGAAAAGCGACGCGAAGAGAACCCCCGCGAAGACCATCGCCGAGCCGAGGTCGGGCTGCTTGAGCACCAGGAGTGCCGGCACGGCGGCAATCATGATCGGCGGCAGCAGCCCGCGAAGCGTGGTGGGAACGTCGCGTCGCGCCGTGAACCAGCGCGCCAGCATCAGGATGGTGGCGATCTTGGCGAGCTCGACCGGCTGGCCGATGCGGCGCCCGCCGATCGTGAGCCAGCTCGAGGTGCTCGCCGCCGAGGCCTCGCCGCCCGAGCCGAAGCCGATGACGGTGAGCAGGAGCAGGAAGAGGCCGAGACCGTAGAGCCACGGCGCCGCCCAGTCGAGGATCCGGAACGACACCCGGTACGCGAAGGCCGCGGCCGTGATGCCGATCGCCAGCCAGACCAGCTGCCGGATCCAGACGCCCTCGGCGCGGGTCGCCGCGTCGGTCTGGCCCGCGCTGTAGAGCACCGCCACGCCAAACGCCGCGAGGGCGAGGACGACGATCAGCAGCGCGCGGTCGAGCGGGCGGTTCATCGCGTACCGCCGGTGGTGTCGGCCGCGGCCGCGTCGGTCGAGTCGGGGGTGAGATCCTCGGTCACGTTGATCTCGACCGGCCGCTGCACCGCCGTCGTGTCGGGGCCGAGGAGGTAGCGCCGGATCGCCTTGACGACGTACTTCGCGACGGTCGAGCCGTGCTCGCCTTCCTCGACGGCGATGCCGACCACGATCTTCGGGGCGCTGAGCGGCGCGAAGGCGATGAACCAGCCGATGTCCTTCTGCCCGGTGACCTGCCCGGTGCCGGTCTTGCCGGCGACCTCGAGGTCGCGACCGCCCGACGCCGCCGCCGTGCCGCGGGTGACGACATCGCTCATCGCCTGGCGGAGCCCCTGCAGCTGCTCCTCGGTGAGGCCGAGCGAGAACTGCGGCGTGCCGAGCGGCCGGCGCACGAGGTACGGGGCGCGGCGGATGCCGTCGCCCGCCATCGCGGCGTAGAACGACGTCATCGAGACCAGGGTCTGCGCGTTCATCCCCTGCCCGATGGAGAGGTTGAGCACCTCGCCGCCCGACCAGAACGACACGCCCTTCGAATTGATGTAGTCCTTCACCTGCACCGGGAAGGTCGGGTCACCCTCGTTGTCGACGTCGATTCCGGTCGGCACGTCGAGGCCGTAGGCGCGCGCGTCCTCGAAGATCGCCTCGCGCCCGAGCTTGAGGCCGAGCTGGTAGAAGTAGACGTCGCACGAGGTGGCGATCGCGCCGGTGAGGTCGAGCGAGCCGTGGCCGCCGTCGCGCTTCCAGCACTTGAAGCGCCGCGAGCCGAACTGGAAGCCGCCGGTGCACGGCACCGGCATCCGCGTGTCCATCGTGACGAGGCCGCGCTTGAGCCCCATCGCGGCGATCGCCAGCTTGAACGGGGAGGCGGGCGGATACTTGCCCCGCGCGACGCGGTCGTAGAGCGGTCGCGCGGGATCGCTGGTGAGGGCGCGATAGTTCGCCGTGGTGATCCCGCCGATGAAGTCGTTGGGATCGAACGCCGGCCACGCGTAGTAGGCGAGGATCTGCCCGTCGGGCGTCATCGCGAGCATCGCGCCGCGCTTGTCGGGGAGGTCGGCGCGCCACATCGAGTCGATGAACTGCTGCAGCGGGAGGTCGATGGTGGTGCGGATCGTCGTGCCCGCCTCGGGACGGAGCATCCCGCTCACCTGGTCGCGCACGGTGTGGCCACGCGCGGTGACCTCGACGTAGCGGATCCCGGTGCGGCCGCGCAGCAGCGAATCGTAGCGGTGCTCGAGGCCGATCTTCCCGACCAGCTCGCCGGCGCGCGCCCCGGGGAAGCTCCCCCGGTCAAGATCGGTCTGGTTGACCTCGCTGACATACCCGATGAGATGCGCGACGCCCGCGCCGGCCGGATACCGTCGCCTCGGCTCGGCCTGGATCACGAGCCCCGGCAGCGTGGCGCGATGCTCTTCGAGAATCGCGACGATCTGCGGATCCCCCGAGCCATACACCAGCGCGGGCTGGTACCTCGCCCCCTGCCACCGCGCCACGACATCCTCGGCATCGACGGTGTCCCACGGGATCAACGCGTCGAGGCGCGCGAGCACCGCCCGCAGCGAATCCTCGCGACTCGCCAGCAGCCGGATCGTGAAGCCCGGGACGTTTTCGGCGATGAGGAGGCCGTTGCGATCGAGGATCTCGCCGCGGGGCGCGGGCAGCGGGATGGCGCGCAGGCGATTCGACGCCGACTCGGTGGCGAAGCGCTGGTGGTCGACGACCTGCGCCTTGAAGAACGCCGCCCCGAGGACCAGGAAGGCGAGCGCCAGCACCACCTGCGCCGCGACAGCACGACGCGCCACCTGCCACGAAAGCCACGCGGTGCTCATCGGCTACTCGATCCGGATCGCGAGCCAGTCGCGGAACAGGATCACCACCGCCACCCCGACCAGCGCGGTCGAGAGCCCCTGCAGCGGCGCCCACATCAGCGCCTCCGCCCCGAGGCGGGCAAGCGAGGTTCCGCTCAGCAGCAGCACGAGGATGTTGCGCACCCACGCACCGATGAAGAAGAGTCCGGCATTCACGACGAGGTGATCCGCAAACACGACCGCACGGCCGAGCGCCGCGCCGTAGCCGATCAGCACGTGCGCGAGGATGTTGGCCCCGAAGCGCGCCGGGGTGAGCACGTCCATCACCAGCCCCACGATGAAGCCGATCAGGGCCGCGGTGCCGGGCGAGTTCCGGATCGCGAGCAGCAGCAGCGAGAGGAGGAGGAAGTCGGGCATCCCCTTCCCCTCCACCAGCGACGGCCGGAGGTAGAACTCGAGCAGCAGCAGGATGACGATGACGAGCGCCACCTGCGCGCGATCCGAGCGCCGGCGGCGGATCGGTCCCTCGCCGGTCCAGAGATGGCTCACGGCGTCGAGTCCCCCGGCATCGGGAGGAAGGTCGAATCGCGCGGCGTCGTGAGCACGAGCACGTGCAGCGCATCGCCGGGATTCACGAAGGGCGCCACGCGGTAGATCCGCTCGTAGCCGAGCGAGTCGCGCGCGACGCTGATGACGCGCCCGACCGGGATGCCGCGCGGGTAGACGCCGCCGAGCCCCGACGTGAAGACGGTGGCACCGAGCGGCAGCGAATCGCGGAGCGCGACGCCGCGGAGCGCGAGCAGCGTGGCGCCACCCTCGCCGGCGCTGATCGGGGCGAGCATGCCGAGGACGCGGCCGTCGCCGGTCACCGACGACGCGCGGAACTCGGGGTGTGCCCAGGTGAGGATCGCCGACGAGGCCGGGCCGGCCGACCAGACGTAGCCGAGGAGGCCGTCCGCGGTCACGACCGGGTCGAACTGCGCGAGCCCCTGCCCGGTCCCGATGCCGACGAGCAGCGTGCGCGGGTCGGTGGGCAGCGGGCGGTGGATGACCTCGCCCGCGACAAACGGGCGCGGCAGGCGCGCGCGCAGGTTGATGAGCGAGCGAAGCTGGTCGTTCTCGCGGCGCATCAGCGCGTCCTCCTGGAGGACGAGCGACATCGAGTCGCGCGAGGCCTGGATGCGGTCGAGGCGGAAGCGGGCGGAGCGATCCTCCGCGGCGCGCGCCTGCAGCATCACGGCGGGGCGGAGCGCGGTGCGGCGGATCGTCGCCGTGAGGGCGGTGGTCCAGGTGCGCGGCAGGGCCAGCGCGACCAGCGCCAGCCCCACGCAGACGGCGAACAGGGTGACGTCGCCGCGGACCGCGTCCCGCCCGGCCGCGTCGCGTCGCATCAGGTGCTCAGGACGCCGCGGTACTTGTCGAAGTCGTCGAGGATGCGCCCGCAGCCGCGCACGACGCAGGTCAGCGGATCCTCGTCCACGTGGATCGTCAGCCCGGTCTCCTGCGAGATGAGCTGGTCGAGCCCGCGGATCAGCGCGCCGCCACCGGTCATCACGATGCCGCGATCGACGATGTCGGAGGCGAGCTCCGGCGGCGTGATCTCGAGCGCGCGCCGCACGGCGTCGACGATCTGCTGCACCGGCTCCTGCACGGCATCGCGCACCTCGGACGAGTGCACGCGCACCGTCTTCGGGATGCCCGAGACGAGGTCGCGGCCCTTGACCTCCATCTCGCGCTCCTCGCCGAGCGGGAAGGCCGAGCCGACCTTCATCTTGATCTGCTCGGCCGTCGGCTCGCCGACGAGGAGGTTGTAGTTCTTGCGCATGAACATCACGATCGCCTGGTCGAGCTCGTCGCCGCCGACGCGGATCGACGTGTCGGAGACGAGGCCCGAGAGCGCGATCACCGCGATCTCCGTGGTGCCGCCGCCGATGTCGATGACCATGTTGCCGGTCGGCGTCTCGACGGGGAGGCCGACGCCGATCGCCGCCGCCATCGGCTCGGCGACCATCAGCACCTGCTTGGCACCCGCGGTCTCGGCCGAGTCGCGCACGGCGCGCCGCTCGACCTCGGTGATGCCCGACGGCACGGCGACGATCACCTTCGGCTTCACGCGGAAGACGTGCTTGTCGATGATCGTCTTCAGGAAGTACCGCAGCATCTTCTCGGTCACGTCGAAGTCGGCGATGACGCCGTCCTTCAGCGGACGGACCGCGAGGATCCCCTCGGGGGTGCGGCCGAGCATCCGCTTCGCCTCGAGCCCGATGCCCTTGATGCGCCCGCTCGACTTCTCGATCGCGACGACCGAGGGTTCGTTGAGGACGATGCCCTCACCCTTCACGTAGATGAGGGTGTTGGCGGTGCCGAGGTCGACGGCGATCTCGTTGGCCGGGAGGAACGAGCCGAGGGACGGGAATTTCACGATGGTCTGGCCGCCGCGGTGACAGGTCGAAGGGTCCGATACGGCCCAAAGTTGGCCTTGTGGGGAACCGTGCGCAACCGCTTGTCCGGGGCGGATTTGACCCAGAGGAATGAGTGGCTGCTCACAGTGAGCATATGCTCACTGGAGAGGGGAGATCGGAGATCCGAGATCGGAGGGGACACGGGACACGGGACCACCTTCCGCCTTCCGCCTTCCGCCCTTCACCCTCCACCCTTCACCCTCCACCCTTCACTATCTTTTCGCCGCCCCCACACCGGAGCCCCACCGATGCCCTCCACGATTGCCCTCGCCTATTCCGGCGGCCTCGACACCTCGATCATCGTGCCCTGGCTCAAGGAGCACTACCCCGGGGCCCGGGTGGTCTGCGTGGCGGCCGACGTCGGCCAGGGCGAGGGGGAGCTGGACGGGGTCGAGGCGAAGGCGCTGGCCTCGGGGGCCGACGCCTGCCACGTGGTGGACCTCCGCGAGGAGTTCATCCGCGACTTCGTCTTCCCCACCCTGCGCGCCGGGGCGGTCTATTCCCGCACCTATCTCCTCGGCACGTCGATGGCCCGGCCGATCATCGCCCGCGCCCAGGTCGACGTGGCGAAGCAGGTCGGGGCCGACGCCCTCGCCCACGGCTGCACCGGCAAGGGGAACGACCAGGTCCGCTTCGAGCTGACCTACATGGCCTTCGCGCCGGAGATGCAGATCATCGCGCCGTGGCGGATGTGGGACATCCGCTCGCGCGAGGACGCGCTGCGCTACGCGGCCGAGAAGGGGGTGCCGGTCGCGGCGACGAAGGAGAAGATCTACTCGCGCGACCGGAACCTCTGGCACCTGTCGCACGAGGGGGGCGTGCTCGAGGATCCGGCGCAGGCGCCGCTCGAGGACATGTTCCTCCTCACCGTGGACCCGCGCCTCGCCCCGGACGAGCCGGAGGTGGTCAGCATCGGCTTCGAGGGCGGGACGCCGGTGTCGGTGAACGGCGAGACCCTCTCGCCCGCGGCGCTCGTCGCGCGGATGAATGCGATCGCGGGCCGCCACGGGGTGGGTCGCGCCGACATCGTCGAGGATCGCCTGGTCGGGATGAAGTCGCGCGGGGTGTACGAGACGCCGGGCGGCACCGTGCTCTACGCGGCGCACGCCGAGCTCGAGCAGCTGGTGCTGGATCGTCGCACGCTGGCGGCGAAGGATGCCGTGGCGCCGCGCTACGCCGATCTGGTGTACGAAGGGCGCTGGTGGACCACCGAGCGCGAGGCGCTGGATGCGTTCGTGAATGTCACGCAGCGCGTCGTCACCGGCACGGTGCGGATGCGGCTCTACAAGGGGAGCTGCACGGTGATCGGCCGCGAGTCGCCGCACTCGCTGTACGACGAGGCGACGGTGACCTTCGGCGAGGACAATGTCTATCGCCAGGCCGACGCGGAGGGGTTCATTCGGCTGTTCGGGCTGCCGCAGCGAGTCTGGGCTTCGAAGCGCGGCAAGCCCTAGGTGATGCGGAGAGGAGCGATCGGAGATCGGAGATCAGAGGGTGCGACCTCCGATCTCCGATCTCCGATCACTCATCTCCCCGTGCTGCCGAACCCGCCTTCACCGCGCTCGGAATCGGGCAGCACGGAAACCTCCCGAATCGTCGTCGGCTCCACCTTCTGCACCAGCAGCTGCGCGATGCGGTCGCCGCGATGCACCGTGAACGGCTCGGTGCCCAGGTTCACCAGGATGATCTGCAGCTCGCCGCGATAGTCGGCGTCGATCGTCGCCGGCGTGTTCGGCAGCGTGATGCCGTGCTTCAGCGCGAGTCCCGAGCGCGGGCGCGCCTGCAGCTCGTAGCCGTGCGGCACGGCGACCTTGAAGCCGGTCGGCACCAGCGCGCGCTGCATCGGGAGGAGGGTGACCTCGGCGGCGGCGACGACATCCATTCCGGCCGAGCCGGGGGTCGCGCGCGAGGGGAGCGGCAGCCCCTCGCCGTGCGGCAGGCGCACGACGAGGAGCTCCACCGGTGACTCAGAGAACGCTGGCAACGTCGGTGCACGGCAGGCCGAAGGCCTCCGCGACGCCCGGATAGACGATCTTCCCGTCGACCACGTTGAGGCCGAGCTTGAGGGCGCCGTCACGACGGCAGGCCTCCTGCCAGCCGAGGTTGGCGAGCTTGAGGCCGTACGGCAGCGTCGCGTTGGTCAGCGCCAGCGTCGACGTGCGCGGCACCGCGCCCGGCATGTTCGCGACGGCGTAGTGCAGCACGCCCTCGACGAAGTAGGTCGGGTTCTCGTGGGTCGTCGGCTTGATCGTCTCGACGCAGCCGCCCTGGTCGACCGCGACGTCCACGATCACGCAGCCGTTCGGGATCTGCTTGAGATCCTCGCGCGTGATCAGGTGCGGCGCCTTCTTGCCGGGGATCAGCACCGCGCCGATGATGAGGTCGGCCTCGGCCACGGCCGCGAGGATGTTGCGGCGGTTCGAGTAGACGGTGTTGACGTTGGCCGGGAGGACGTCGTCGAGGTAGCGGAGGCGATCGAGCGAGTTGTCGAGAATCGTCACCGACGCGCCCATCCCGGCCGCCATCTTGGCCGAGTTGATGCCCACGACGCCGCCGCCGATGATCACGACCTTCGCCGGGGCCACGCCCGGGACGCCACCCAGCAGCACGCCGCGGCCGCCGAAGAGCTTCTCGTTGTACTTGGCGCCCTGCTGCACGGCGAGGCGACCGGCGACTTCCGACATCGGCGTGAGCAGCGGCAGCGCCCCGCTCGGGAGCTGGACCGTCTCGTACGCGATCGCGATCGCGCCCGACGCCATCACCGCCTTGGTGAGCCCCTCGTCGGCGGCGAAGTGGAAGTAGGTGTACAGCACCTGCCCCTTCTTCATCCGCGGCCACTCGACCTTGATCGGCTCCTTCACCTTCACGATCATGTCGGCCTTGGCCCACACCTCGTCGGCGGTCGGCAGGATCGTGGCGCCGACGGCCTGGTAGTCGGCGTCGCTGAAGCCGCTCCCCTCGCCTGCCCCCGTCTCGACAAACACGCTGTGGCCGTCGCGGATGAACGCTTCGGCGCCGCCCGGCACGAGGCCGACACGGTTCTCGTTGGTCTTGATTTCCTTCGGCACGCCAATCTGCATGACGCTCTCGCTTGCGTGCGGCCACCCGCACGCCGTGAAGGTCTATCGGGTCGGTCCGAGGCGGACCGCAGTCATCCGATCAGGGGCCAGGAACTCGGCCGCGGCCTCCGCGACCTCCTCGCCCGTCACGCCGTCGACGAGGGCCAGCATCTCGTCGAGCGGCCGGTAGCGCTCGCCCGTGAGGACGTGCGCGGCGAGCCGATGCATCCGGCTCGCGGTCCCTTCGAGGCCCAGCATCAGCTGGCCCTTGAGCTGCGACTTCGCCAGCGCGAGGTCCTCGGGCGGCAGCCCCTCCCGGGCCACCCGCGCGAGCTCGGCCTCGATCGCCGCCACCGCCCGATCGGCGGTCGCCGGCGCCGTACCAACATACACCGCAAACGTCCCCGCCGAGCGGAGCGTGCTGTGCCACGCGTAGATCGCGTAGCAGAGCCCCTGCTCCTCGCGGACGGCCTGGAAGAGGCGCGAGGACATCCCGCCGCCGAGGGTGTTGGCGAGGAGCGCCAGCGCGTAGCGGCGGCGATCGCCGCTCGGCACCGTGTCGGTGCCCATCACGATGTGCACCTGCTGCCCGTCGCGGCGCTCGATGCGCCGGACGCCGCGCGCAGGGGTCGCCGCGCCCACGGGGGCGCGCGCCGGCTGCGCCGCGCCGGTGAACCATCCCTCGCGCTCGAGCATCGCGAGCACCGCGTCGTGCTCGATGTTGCCGGCCACCGAGATGACGCTGTTGCCCGGGTAGTAGCCGGCGCCGTGCGTGTCGCGGAGGTGGGTCGTCTCGAGCGCGCCGACCGTGTCGGGCGTGCCGAGGATCGACCAGCCGTAGGGATGCTCGGGAAAGAGCGTCTCGCTGAAGAGCTCGTGCACCAGGTCGTCGGGCGTGTCGAGCACGCCGTTGATCTCCTCGAGGACGACGTTGCGCTCGAGGGCGAGATCCTCGTCGCGGAGCAGCGGGCGCCGCACGAGGTCGGTCACGACGTCGGCGGCGAGGCCGAGGTCGCTGTCGAGGACGTGCGCCTGGTAGGAGGTCGTGTCGCGCGAGGTGAAGGCATCGAGCGAGCCGCCGCGGGCTTCGAGCGAGGCGGCGATGTCGCGGGCGGTGCGGCGCTCGGTCCCCTTGAACACCATGTGTTCAAGGAGATGCGAGACGCCCATCGTGGCCGGGGTCTCGTGCCCGCTCGCCGAGCGGACCCAGACCCCGAGGGCGGCGGACCGAACGCCGGGGAGGCGCTCGGTCACGACCACCAGACCATTGGGGCACTCGGTGCGGTGAATCGCCTCGTCGAGGAGAATGGTGCGCACCGAGAGCGTCCTCACTCCTTCGGGAGGAGGGCCTTCCGGGAGAGCTTCATCCGGCCGCGCTCGTCGACTTCGAGGAGCTTGACCTGCACGATGTCGCCCTTCTTCACCACGTCCTCGGTCTTCTCGACGCGCTTGTGGTCGAGCTCCGAGATGTGGAGCAGCCCCTCGACGCCCGGGATGATCTCGACGAACGCGCCGAAGGCGGTCACGCTCTTGACCGGCCCCTCGTAGACCTTGCCCACCTCGGGCTCGGCCACGATCGCCATCACCATCTCCTTGGCCTTGTTGCCGGCCTCGGCGCCGACCGCGGCGATGGTCACGAGCCCGGTGTCGTCGATGTTGACCTTGGCGCCCGAGGCCTCCTGGATGCCGCGGATCGTCTTGCCCTTGGGGCCGATGATCTCGCCGATCTTGTCCGGCTTGATCTGGATCGTGATGATCCGCGGGGCCCACGGCGACAGCTCGGCGCGGTTGGTCGTGATGACCTTGTTCATCTCGCCGAGGATGTGCAGGCGACCCTCGCGGGCCTGGGCCAGCGCGTCCTTCATGATGTCGAGCGAGAGGCCGTCGATCTTGATGTCCATCTGGATCGAGGTGATCCCCTCGGCCGTGCCGGCGACCTTGAAGTCCATGTCGCCGAGGTGGTCCTCGGTGCCCAGGATGTCGGTCAGGATCGCGACCTTCTTCCCTTCCTTGATCAGCCCCATCGCGACGCCGGCGCACGGCGCCTTGATCGGCACGCCCGCGTCCATCAGCGAGAGCGACGAGCCGCAGACCGTCGCCATCGACGACGAGCCGTTCGACTCCATGATCTCGGAGACGATGCGGATGGTGTAGGGGAAGTCCGCCATCATCGGCAGCAGCGGCTGGATCGCCCGCTCGGCGAGCGCGCCGTGGCCGATCTCGCGGCGCGACGTGCCGCGCATCGGGCGGACCTCGCCCGTCGAGTACGGCGGGAAGTTGTAGTGCAGCATGAACGACTTCGTCGTCTCGCCCGGGACCTCGATCGAGTCGATGCGCTGCTCGTCATCGGCGGTGCCCAGCGTCACGGCGACCAGCGCCTGCGTCTGGCCGCGGGTGAAGAGCGACGAGCCGTGCACGCGCGGCAGGAGCCCGACCTCGACCGCGATCGGCCGGACGGTCGTGGTGTCGCGGCCGTCGATCCGCTCGCCCTTCTCGAGGATCTGGCTGCGCATCGCGTGGTACTCGATCTCCTCGAGTTCCGTGGCGATCTCCTTGGCGCGCTCCGGGAAGTCGGCCGCGAGCTTCTCCTGGACCTCGGCGCGGACCGCGGCGACACCGGCGGCGCGGCCGGCCTTGTCCTTGGCGTTCATCGCCTTGGCCATCGCCTTCTCGCCGGCGGCCTTGACGGCGGCGACGAGCGCCTCGTCCTTGACCGGGGCTTCCCACGCCATCTTCTCGACGCCGGCCTTCTTGACCAGCTCGCGGATCAGCTTGACCTGCTCCTGGATGCCGACCTGCGCGACCTTGAGCCCCTCGAGGATCTCGGCCTCCGAGGCCTCCAGCGCGCCGCCCTCGACCATCATGATCGAGTCGTCGAGCCCCGACACGACGAGGTCGAGCGTCGAGAACTCGAGCTGCTGGAAGGTCGGGTTGAGGATCCAGTTGCCGTCGACCTTGCCGACGCGCACGGCCGAGAGCGGGCCGTTCCACGGAATGTTCGAGATCGACAGCGCGGCCGACGCGGCGAGGACGCCGATGACGTCGGACTCGTTCTCCTGGTCGGTCGAGAGGACGGTCACGAAGACCTGGACCTCGTTGCGGAACCCTTCCGGGAAGAGCGGGCGAATCGAGCGGTCGATGATCCGGCAATTCAGGATCTCATCGTCCGACGGACGGCCCTCGCGCTTCAGGAAGCCCCCCGGGATCTTGCCGGCCGCGTAGGTCTTTTCCTTGTACTCGACCGTGAGCGGGAAGAACGGGAGGTGGGTGGGCTTGTTCGTCGCGGTGACGTTGGCGAGGACGACGGTCTCGCCGTACTGGACCAGCACCGAGCCGGCCGCCTGACGGGCAATCCGGCCGGTCTCGATGACCAGGGGACGACCCGCGAACTGCGTTTCAATGCGATGCACTGAGGGTTCCTTCAATGTTGAGCACCCCAAAAGGAAAACGCGCCCCACGGTGCTCGTGTGGGGCGCGATGCAGCATCAATCGGACTCAGTTGCGGAGGCCGAGCTCGGCGATGAGGGCGCGGTAGCCCTCGAGGTCCGTGCTCTTCAGGTAATTCAGCAAGCGGCGCCGGGTGCCGACCATCTTGAGCAGCCCGCGGCGACCGTGATGGTCGTGCTTGTGGGCGCGGAAGTGGTTGGTGAGGTGGTTGATCCGCTCGGTGAGGAGCGCAACCTGCACCTTGGTCGAGCCGGTGTCGGCGTCGTGCGCGCGGTGCTTCTCGATGACGGGCTGCTTCGCGATCATTCCCTGTCCTGCGTGCTGAGTATGCTGCGTGATGACATCCGTATGTAGCCATTGAATATACGCAGAGGGGCGAGGGCGGTGCAAGCCCGGAGAGGGGAGATCAGAGATCGGCGATTGGAGGGCCCGTAGACGAGACCTGACTCTCATTGCGGAACCCCCTCCGATCTCCGATCTCCGATCTCTCATCTCAGCACGAGCGCCGCCCCGATCGCCGCGCCGAGTGCCAGCAGCCCCACCGCGGCGCGGGTGCGAAACACCCCCCGCCCAATGATCAGCGCCAGTCCCAGCTTGAACGCCGTGTTGCTCAGCGTCCCGATGGCGATCGCCCGGGCCGACACCGCGGCCGGCTCGACCCCGTCGGCGGCCAGGCGGGACATCGAGACCAACAGCGCGTCCATGTCGGTGAGCCCGAGCAGAACGGCCGAGGCGTAGACCCCCTGCTGCCCGAACTGGGCCTGCAGCCAGTCGAGCCCGACCAGGGCGACCACGAAGAAGGCGGTCATTCGGATCGAGTTGGCGAGCCCGAGCGGGGAGCCGTTCCCCTGGAAGCCCCCTTCCGCCTTCGGCGTGTGCCGGAGCGAGGCGAGGATCACCAGGCCGCCGACGAGGACCGGCGGGATCACGTAGGGCAGCACCTGCACCGCGACCGACGACGCGAGCACCGCGGTGATCACCCAGACACGGATCGCGAGGACACTGCACGCCGCCGTGACCCCGGTCGCGAGGGCGGCCCCGTGCTGCGGCTCGACCCGGCTCTGCCGCGCGAACTGCAGCGTGACCAGCGTCGACGACACGATCCCGCCAAGGGCGCCGGTGACGCCGTACCCCCGCCCCGCCCCGAGCACCTTCCGCGCGACGTAGCCGGCGAAGTTGATCCCCGAGAAGAGCAGCACGATCGCCCAGATGCCGCGCAGCGAGGTGTTGCCGAGCCACGGGATTCCGGTGCTCGGGAGGAGCGGCAGGATCACGAGTGCCATCACCGCGAAGCGCGCCGCAGCGTGCAGCTCCTCCTCGTCGACCTTCGCGACCAGCGCGTGCAGTCGCTGCTTCTCGCCGAGGGCGAGCACGACGATCGCCACCGCCCCGCCCGCGAGCGCCATCTGGCCGAGCCCCGCGAGCAGCGAGAGTCCCAGCACCACGAGGGCGGCCGCTTCGGTGGTGCCGTCCATCTCGGCCTCGGGGCGACGCATCCGCACCGCGAACGCCGCGACGACGAAGGCCACCGCCCCGAGCAGGAGGACGGTGGCCGGGATGACCTGGTCGGTGGTGCTGAGGAGCCCCGCGATGCCGCCGGTGAGGCCGAGGATCAGGAAGGTGCGCAAGCCCGCGAAGTGCGCGGTGGGGCCGCGCGCGTGGCCCGACCACTCCCGCTCCACGCCGACCGCGAGGCCGACGAGGCCCGCGATGCCGAGGCGGGCGGCGAGCTGGAGGGTCTCGGCGTCTTGCACGTTACCGCCCGAGCAGCCTCGCGATGTCGTTCCAGAACGCGGTCACCATCAGCAGCACGACGACCGCGAGCCCGGCGAGCTGGATCACCTCGCGCAGCTTGACCGGAATCGGCCGGCGGATGATCCCCTCGACCAGCAGGATCAGGAACGCGCCGCCGTCCAGCACCGGAATCGGCAGGAGGTTCACCACCGCGAGGTTCACCGAGATGAGCGCCATGAAGGCGAGCAGCGGCTCGATGCCGGCGCGCGCCTGGTCGGCCGCCATCTGCCCGATCATGATCGGGCCGCCGACTTCCTTCGTGCTCACGCGTCCGGTGAAGAGTCCGCGGAAGGTGCGGAAGATGCTTCCCGCCGCGACCAGCGTCGCGCGCGAGCCGGCACCCATCGCCTGCGTGAACGACATCGGCTCGGTGACGTAGGGCGTCCGCACCGAGGCGCCGATCCGGCCGACGACCGGCGTGGTGCTGTCGCCGGGCATCAGGAACTCCTCGCGCGGCGTGATGGCCAGCTCCTGCGCCGTCCCGTCGCGCACCACCGTGACGGCGAGCGGCCGGTTGGGCGCGGCCTGGATCGCGGAGACCGCGGCCTCCCACTGCGTGATCGGCGCGCCGTCGATGGCGATGATCGAGTCGCCGATCTGCATCCCGGCATCGCGGGCCGGATAGCCGGGCGCGATGGTGCCGATGACCGCCGGGTGCAGCGGCCGGAGCGCCTGCGCGACCTTCACGCGCTCGCTGAGGGCGTCGCGATGCAGCTGGATCGTGATCGGCGCGCGATCGGCGAACGCCAGCGTGATGCTGTCGGTCCGCCCCTGGGCGATCGTCCCGGCGATGTCGTCCCACGACTCGACCGCACGACCATCGACGGCGGTGATGCGCGTCCCCTCGGTGAGCTCGCCCAGCGCCGCGGCCTCGGCCGGGAGCGCGGCGACGTCCACGCGCCCCAGCGTCGTGGTCGGGTCGTACTGGCGGCCGTTCTTGAAGGCGAGGCCGACGAAGACGACCCACGCGAAGACGAGGTTGAGCGTCACACCGGCGAGGATGATCACCATCCGCTGCCAGACCGGCTTCGCCTCGAAGACGCGATCGGGCGGGACCTGCGCGTTCTCGGCGCCGCCCTCGAGGACGCCCGAGGACGGGTCCTCCTCGCTCGAGGCCATCTTCACGTAGCCGCCGAGCGGCAGCCACGCGATGGCCCACTCGGTCTCGCCGCGACGGAACGAGAGCGCCTTGATCGGTGCGCCGATGCCGATCGCGAAGCGATGCACCCAGACGCCGAAGCGCTTCGCCGCCCAGTAGTGGCCGAGCTCGTGCACGAACACGAGAACGCCGAGGACGACGAAGAGGATCGCGACGGTGAACAGGAATCCGGTCATCCAATGGCCTCCGAGGCCAGCGCGCGCGCCTCGGCATCGGCCGCGCGCAGGGTGGCGAGATCCGGCGCCGACGTGATCGCGTGCCCCGCGAGGGCGGCGTCGATCACGCGCGGGATCCCACCGAAGGTGATGCGACCGTCGAGGAAGGCCGCCACGGCCACCTCGTTCGCCGCGTTGAAGACGGCCGGGGCCGTCCCGCCTGCACGCCCGGCGGCGACGCCGAGCCCGAAGGTCGGGAAGACCTCCTCGCGCACCGCCTCGAACGTCAGCGGTCCTGCCGCCACCGGATCGAAGCGCCGCACGCCGTCATCGGCGCGCCGCCGCGGGTGCGTGAGCGCGTAGAGGATCGGCACTTCCATCGACGGGAAGCCGACCTGCGCCAGCACGCTGCCGTCGGGAAACTCGACGAAGGCGTGCACGATGCTCTGCGGATGCACGACCGCCGCCAGCGCGTCGTACCCCAGGTCGAAAAGGAAGTGCGCCTCGATGATCTCGAGCGCCTTG
This sequence comes from Gemmatimonadales bacterium, assembly GCA_035712665.1. Taxonomy (GTDB): domain Bacteria; phylum Gemmatimonadota; class Gemmatimonadetes; order Gemmatimonadales; family GWC2-71-9; genus Palsa-1233. Next base: position 13,789 of record DASTAN010000191.1, on the reverse strand, counting down.
TTGGCCAGCGAGGCCGAGTCGACGGTGATCTTCGCGCCCATCGACCAGGTCGGGTGGCGGAGCGCCTCGGCGATCGTCGCGGCGGCCACCTTGTCCGGCGCCCACGTCCGGAACGGCCCGCCGCTCGCCGTGAGCACGATGCGCGAGGGTGCGGCGCCCTGGGCCACGATGCACTGCAGCACCGCGCTGTGCTCGGAATCGACCGGCACCAGCTCGCCCCCGCCCTGGCGCGCCGCCTCGGCGACGAGCGGGCCGGCCATCACCAGCGTCTCCTTGTTCGCGAGCGCCACGCGCTTGCCGGCGCGCAGCGCGGCGAGTGTCGCATCGAGCCCGGCCGCCCCCACCACGGCGTTCACGACGATGTCGACGTCGTCGCGCGTGGCCGCCTCGATCAACGTCTCGCGGCCCGCGGGGAAGCCGTGGTGGCCGGTGCCGTTCACCACGGCCGCGTAGGCCGGGTGCCACTCGGCGATCTGGGCCTCGAGCGAGGCGACGTTCGAGCCGGTGACCAGCGCGCTGAGGGTGAACTCCTCGCGGTGGCGCCGCAGCACGTTGAGCGTGCTCGTGCCGATCGAGCCGGTGGAGCCCAGCAGCGCGACGCGCGCCATCAGGTCAGGCCGAAGAACTTGTAGCAGGCCGCGGCGACGGGGAGCACGACATAGAGCGAGTCGAAGCGATCGAGCACGCCGCCGTGTCCCGGGATCAGCGCCGACGAGTCCTTCACCCCGGCCTCGCGCTTGAAGAGCGACTCGGCGAGGTCGCCGAGCTGGCCGATGATCGCCAGCGCGAACGCCGTGGCGATCGCCGGACCGAGCGCGAAGGCGATGCCCGCGGCCGGGAAGATCCAGAGCGCGAACACCGGCGCGATGGCGATGCCGCCGACGAGCCCGGCGATCCCGCCGGCGCGCGTCTTCCCCGGCGAGATGGTCGGCGCGAGCTTCGGGCCGCCGACTGCGCGACCGCCGAACATCGCCGCGGTGTCGCAGACCCAGGTCACCACCAGCGGGAAGAAGACCAGCGCCACGCCGGCCCACGACTGCGTCGGCATCGTCGCGTGCCGGATGTCGAGCAGGAAGGTCGGCAGCACGCCGGTGTAGCCGACGCCGAAGAGCGTGATCGCCACGGCGCCCAGCGGCCGCTCGGTCGGCGCGCGCACGGCGAGCGCCTGCACCAGCAGCGCGATGATCGCCCCGGCGACGAGGTACGGCAGCCAGCGCGTCACGTTGCCGGCGACATCGGGCGACGTGAGTGCGGCGTAGGCCATCAGCGGGATCGCCGCGGCGAGCAGCATCCCGATGCCGCGGAGCGGCTCGTTCCCCTGCTTCGCGGCGATGTCGAAGAGCTCGCGCATCCCGAGCACGGCGATGAGCGACACCAGCGCGGCGAGCGGCCAGCCGCCGAGCCAGACGAGGCCGACGGCGAGCGGGATCGCCACCGCCGCGAAGGCAATGCGCTTGACGAGGTTGCTGTCCATACGGTCAGCTCGCGCTGGAGACGCGACCGAAGCGCCGGTCGCGGCGCTGGAAGTCGAGGATGGCGGCGTAGAGGTCCTCGCGCGTGAAGTCCGGCCAGAGGACCGGCGTCACGTGGAACTCGGCATACGCGACCTGCCAGAGCAGGAAGTTGGAGATCCGCATCTCGCCGCTGGTGCGCACCAGCAGGTCGGGATCGGGCCACGCCGCCGTGTAGAGCTCGGCCGCCATTGCCGCATCGTCGATCTGGGCGGGGGCGAGCTCGCCGCGCTGCACGCGCTCGGCGAGGCGGCGCGCCGCACGCACCAGCTCGGCGCGGGCGCCGTACGAGATGCAGATGTTGAGGGCGAGGCGCGTCCCGCCGGCCGTGGCGGTCTCGATGTGCTCGACCGCGCCGCGGGCGCTCGGCGAGAGGCGGTCGAGGTCGCCGAGCATCCGGACCGAGACGCCCTCGTTGCGCAGCTCCTGGGCCTCGCGGGCGATGTACTCCTCGAGGAGCGCCATCAGCGCCTCGATCTCGGCGGGCGGGCGCTGCCAGTTTTCCTGGGAGAAGGCGAAGAGGGTGAGGACTCCCACGCCGGCGGCGAGGCACCCCTCGACCGCCTCGCGCACGGCGGTCATCCCCGCCTGGTGCCCGGCGCTCCGCGGCAGGCCGCGCTCGGCGGCCCAGCGCCCGTTGCCGTCCATGATCACGGCGACGTGGCGCGGGACCGGGCCGCCCGCCTGCAGCTGGGCGAGTCGGGAGGCGGGCTCGGTGCTCACACTTCGAGGACTTCGGCTTCCTTGGACTTCAGCATCTCCTCGATCGCCTTGACCGCGTCGTCGGTGTGCTTCTGCACGTCCTTCTCGGCGCGGGTCTTCTCGTCCTCGGCCACCTTCTCGACCTTCTTGATCTTCCCCATCGCGTCGGTGCGCGCCTGGCGCACGGCCACGCGGCCTTCCTCGGCGAGCTTGCCGCAGATCTTCACCAGCTCCTTGCGCCGCTCCTCGGAGAGCATCGGCAGCGGGACGCGGATGATGTTGCCCTGCGACTGCGGGTTGAGGCCGAGGTTGGCGTCGCGGATCGCCTTCTCGATGATCTGCGACAGCCCCTTGTCGAACGGCTGCACGGTGAGCATCCGCGGCTCCGGCGCGCTGACCATCGCGACCTGGTTGAGCGGCATGTGCGAGCCGTAGGCGTCGACCTTCACGAGGTCGAGGAGGGTCGGCGAGGCCTTGCCGGTGCGGACGCCCGAGAGCTCGCGCCGGGTGTTCTCGACGGCCTTCTGCATCCCGCTCTGCGCGGCCTTCACGATATCGGAGAGGATCATCGGACGAGGGTGCCGACGCGCTCGCCCGCGAGGGCGGCGGCGATCGCGCCGGGCTGGCTGATGTTGAGCACGACGATGGGCAGCGCGTTCGCCTGGCAGAGCCCGAAGGCGTTCGCGTCCATCACGGCGTAGCCGTTCACGATCGCGTCCTGGAAGGTGAGTTCCGGGATGTGGGTCGCGGACGGGTCCTTGCGCGGGTCGGCGGTGTAGATGCCGTCGACGTTGGTCGCCTTGAGGACGACCTCGGCCTCCATCTCGAGCGCCCGCAGCACCGCCGCGGTGTCGGTCGAGAAGAAGGGATTGCCGGTGCCGCCGGCGAAGATCACGAGGCGCCCCTTCTCGAGGTGGCGCATCATCCGGCGACGGATGTAGGGCTCGGCCAGCGATTCCATCCGGATCGCGGTCATCACCCGCGTCTCGACGCCGAGCGTCTCGAGGACGTTCTGCATCGCGAGCGCGTTGATGACCGTGGCCAGCATCCCCATGTAGTCCGCGGAGACGCGGTCGAGCCCTTCCCGGCTCGCCGTGGCCCCGCGGACGATGTTCCCCCCGCCGACGACCAGGCCGAGTGCCACGCCCATCGCGTGCACCCGCTTGATCTCCTCGGCCAGCGCCTCGACCACCTGGTAGTCGAGGCCCCCGCCCTTCTCCCCGGCGAGTGCCTCGCCGGAGAGCTTGAGGAGCGCGCGGCGGTAGGCGAGCGCCATTACGCGGCCTCGCCGACCTTGAAGCGGGCGAAGCGGACGACCGACGCGCCCGGCACCTTCGCGACCAGCTGGCCGACCGTGAGCGACTCGTCCTTGATGAACGGCTGCTCGACGAGCGCGCGCTCGGCCGCGAACTTCTTGATCTTCCCCTCGACGATCTTGCCGCGCATCGCCTCGGGCTTCCCCTCGGCCGCGACCTGCTCCTCGGCGATGCGACGCTCGCGCTCGATCAGCTCGGCCGGGATGTCCGCCGTGGTGACGGCGATCGGATCCGCCGACGCGATGTGCAGCGCGATGTCCTTCGCGAGCGCGACCGCGGCCTCGCCGCTCGCGCCGGCGAGCTCGACGAGGACGCCGACCTGGCCGTTGAAGTGGCGGTACTCGCCGACCGTGCCGCCGAACTTCGCGACGCGCTTGATGGTCATCGCCTCGCCGGTCTTCCCCGAGGCGGTCTTGACGGCCTCCTCGATGGTGGTCCCGTTGAAGGCCTCGGCGAGGAAGGCGTCGCGCGACACGCTGACCGGCGACACGGTGAAGGCGTGCTTGCCGAGGGCGGCGGCCAGCGCGCCGAACTCCTCGTTGCGGGCGACGAAGTCGGTCTCGCAGTTGAGCTCGACCATCGCGCCGAGGGAGCCGTCGGGCGCGGTCTCGATGACCACGAGCCCCTGCGCGGCGTCACGGCCGGCACGCTTCTCGGCCTTGGCGATCCCCTTCTTGCGGAGGATCTCGGCGGCGGTGGCCATGTCGCCGTTCGCCTCCTCGAGCGCCTTCTTGCAATCCATCATCCCCGCGCCGGTGCGCGCGCGGAGCTCGGCAATGTCCTTCGTGCTGATCGTCATCATCGGGCCTGTCGCTGCCTTGGTGAAGAAAGGTGGTTCGGTCCTGTTCGTGACACCGCCGCCCGGGGCGGGAAGCCCGTCGGGCGGCGGCGGTAACGCGCGGTCGGGCGAGGCCCGGACTCAGGCGTCGGTCGGCTCGCCGCCGGCCGGCGCGTCGGTCTTGAGACGCGCGGCAATCGCCTCCGGGCGCGCCTTGCGGCGGCGCTTCGGACGGCGCTTGCGACGATCGTCGTCGGAGGCGCCATCGCCCTCGCCGGCCGAGTAGGTCTCGCCGTCGTCATCGAGCGACGCCTCGCCGCGGACCGGCATCTGGGCGCGGGCCTCGCGGACCGCCTCGCAGAGCGCCGCGGTGATGAGCGAGACCGAGCGGATCGCGTCGTCGTTGCCCGGGATCGGCACGGTGATGACGTCGGGGTCGGCGTTGGTGTCGACGATGGCGATCACCGGGATCCCGAGGCGGTTGGCCTCCTGGACGGCGATCTTCTCCTTCTTCGCGTCGACGACGAAGAGCGCGCCCGGGAGGCGGCCCATGTTCTTGAGCCCCTCGAGGTTGCGGGAGAGCTTCTCGCGCTCGCGCGCGAAGAGGAGCTGCTCCTTCTTCGTGTAGTTCTCGAAATCGCCGTCGCTCGCGCCCTGCTCGAGGTCGCGGAGGCGCTTGATCTGCTTCTTGATCGTCTGGAAGTTGGTCAGCGTGCCGCCGAGCCAGCGCTCGGTGACGTAGTGCGCGCCGGCGTTCCGGGCCTCGGACTCGACGACGGCCTTGAGCTGCCGCTTGGTGCAGACGAAGAGGATGTTGTCGCCCTTGAGCGCAACGCCCTTGATGAGGTCAGCCGCCTTGGCGAGCTGCTTCACCGTCTTCTGGAGATCGATGAGATAGATGCCCGAGCGCTCGGCGAAGATGAACTTGCGCATCTTCGGGTTCCAGCGGCGCGTCTGGTGGCCGAAATGGGTGCCAGCGTCGAGCAGGTCCTGCAGGGACGGCATTGCCACGGGTGTTGCTCCGAATCGGTTGTGGTCTTCCGCCTCCGTCGGTGAGCGGCCCACCCCATCTGGGGCACCGGGCGCGCTCTCGGGAGGCGTGCGTCATCCCGACCCACGTGGTCGGGCGTGTGGTGCGGCCGGTTGCCCACGGCCCGAGGGTCCTGCAGAGCGGGGAGACCGGCGATCGGAGATCGGAGGTGCCCCGGATGGCCCAGCGCCGCACGGTCATGGACCGGGCGGCGCCGAAACCGGTCAGCTCAGCGCTTCGAGAACTGGAAGCGCTTGCGGGCGCCCGGACGGCCCGGCTTCTTGCGCTCGACGGCGCGCGGGTCGCGGGTCAGCAGCCCGGCGACGCGCAGCTTGGTGCGGTGCGCCTCGTCGGCCTTGCAGAGCGCGCGGGCGATCGCGTGCCGGAGCGCGCCGGCCTGGCCGCTCACGCCGCCACCGTCGCAGTGCGCCTTGACGTCGAACGCGCCGAGGGTGTCGGTCGCGGTGAACGACTGCTGGATGTGCTGCACCAGCGAGGGGCGCGGGAAGTAGTCGCCCAGGGTGCGGCCGTTCACGTCCCACTTGCCGGTGCCCGGGGTGATGTAGACGCGCGCGACGCTCGTCTTGCGGCGGCCGACGGCCTGCCAGCGGAGCTGCTCGGTGGTGCTCATCAAACGGCCTTCGCGATGGTGTAGGGCTTGGGCTGCTGCGCCTCGTGCGGGTGCTCGGCCCCGCCGTAGACCTTCAGCTTCGTCCGCAGCTTCTGCCGGGACAGGGAGTTCTTCGGCAGCATGCCGAAGACCGCCTTCTCGATGACGCGATCCGGGTGATCGGCCAGGAGCTCGCCCGCCGGGGTATGGGACTCGTGGCCCATGTAGCCGGTGTGCTTGAAGTAGGTCTTCTTGGCGAGCTTGTTGCCGGTCAGCTTGACCTGCGACGCGTTGACGACGACGACGAAGTCGCCCCCGTCCATGTGCGGCGTGAAGGACGGCTTGTGCTTGCCGCGGATGAGCTGCGCGACGTTGCTGGCGAGCCGGCCGAGCGGGACGCCCGTGGCGTCCACGACGTACCAGTCGTGCTGAAGGTCGGCGGCCTTGGCGCTGTAGGTCTTCATCGGATCCAATTCCCTGCCACTGTTGCAGATGCCACTTCGGACACAGACCCGAATGATACTGCCCGGAGCGGGGGTGGGTCAAGGGTTAGGAGGAGATGAGAGATCGGAGACCGGAGATCTGAGAGCGCATTCTCGGATCTCCGATCGCCGATCTCTCCTCTCTGCTAGTCGCCGATTTGCAGCAGGATTGCGCCCTTTTCCACCGCCTGCCCGGGGATGGCGCTGATCGCGGTGACCGTCCCGGCGGCCGGGGCCTTGAGCTCGTTCTCCATCTTCATCGCCTCGAGGACCACCAGCCCCTGCCCTGCCTCGACGGTGTCCCCCACGGCGACCTGCACCCGGACGACCAGCCCCGGCATCGGTGCCTTGAGGACGCCGCCGCGCGACGCCCCCCCAGCGGCGGCGGTCAGCGACCGGATGTGATGGGTCCGCTCGTCGACCGCCTCGATGTCCCGGACCGCACCCCGGTCCACCAGCCGCCACCCCTCGTCGGTGCGGGTGTCGACCGCGAGGCGCTCGAGCCGCCCGTCGAGGTGCAGGCGCACCTCAGGCGTCCCCTCGACCCGTTCGAGGACGGCGTCGACCGCGCGGCCGTCGACCGTGACGCCGTCGCCGGTGATCACCACCTCCACCTGTCGCCCACCCACGTTCACGAGGTACTTCATCGCCGCTCCAGGGTCGCGACGCACTCGACGTGCGCCGTCTGGGGGAACTGATCGAACGCCTGCACCGCCACGAGCTGCCATGCGTGGGCCATCCGCGTGAGGTCGCGGGCCAGCGTCGCCGGATCGCAGGACACGTACACCAGCCGCGTCGCGGCACTGTCCGCCAGCACGGCGCACGCCTCCGCCGCCATCCCCTCGCGCGGCGGGTTGGTGAGGACCACGTCCGGCGGGCGCAGCGAGATCACCGCCTGCTCCACCATCGCCGCGAGCCGCACCGGCCCTGCGGGTCCGAGCTGCTCGGCGAGCGCCACCGCGCGGCGATCGGCCTCGACACTGTCGACGGTCGCCCCGCGGGCCACCAGCGCGCGCGTCGTGTCCCCGATCCCGGCGTACAGGTCCCACGCGTGCCGACCCGCCACGTCGCCCGCGGCCTCGAGCGCCGCGTCGCGCACCATGCGCCCCATCGCGGGATGCACCTGCTCGAAGACGGTGGCCGGCCACGGATTGTCGCTGCCCGCCACGACGCGCGGTGCGCCGCCGTGCGGATGCCACCAGATGATCGCCGCCTCGCCGCGCGCCCCAAGATCCTCGTGCAACGCGGCGCCGCCGGTCCACGCAGGGCCATCCTCGGTGCGCACGATGACGTGGCGGTCCCCGGTGGCGTCGCTGCGCAGCGTGACGCGCGCCCCGCGCCTCGGCAGGTGCCGCAGCGCCGTGCGGAGGGCGGCGTGCAGCGCCTGGAGCGTCGGCTCCGCGAGGAGGCACCGCCGCACGCTGAATCGCTGCTCGGCCTGGCCGAGGCGATGATAGCCGAGGCGCGTGCCATCCCAGGTGAAGGTGACCTTCGCGCGGTAGCCGAGCTCGTGGGGGGCCGCGACGACATCGGGGTCGGCCACCTCGAGCTTGCCGATGCGCCGGAGCGCATCGCCCACGATGCGCGCCTTCGCGGCCCGCTGCGTGGCGCCGTCGAGGTGCATCAGCTGGCAGCTGCCGCAGCGGTCGCCGTCGTAGTGCGGACAGGCGGGGGTCACTCGACCCGGACCGGCGACGACGACCTCGGCGACGTGCGCGCGCGCGAACGACTTGCCGCGCTTGAGGTCACGCAGCCGCACCTGGTCGCCGACGGCGGTGCGCGGCACGAAGACGGTGCGTCCGTCCTCCAGCGTCCCGACACCGTCGCCGCCGTTGGCGATGGCGCGGATGGTCACCACCGGCGCGGTCACCGCAGGGCGTCGTGCCGCGCGGCGTCGGCCCAGCGCGAGGCGGACGCGGCCGCCCCCGGACTCGCCCCGTTGCTGACGACCGGACGCGTGCGCGCGCGGCGCCGCTCGTCCTCCAGCAGGGCGGCCGCCACGGCGAGCCGCGTGACGCTGGCGTCGTCGTCCACGACGGCGAGGAGGTCGGCGCGGCGGTCGAGGAACTGGATGTCGATGTCGCCGGCCACGAAGTCGGGATCGGCCAGCAGGCGGCGCTGGAACGGGATGTTGGTCGCGACGCCGACGATCACCAGCTCGTCGAGCGCGCGCAGCGCCGCGCGGATCGCCGCCGCGCGATCGGGGCCGTACGCGATGAGCTTGGCAAGCATCGAGTCGTAGAACAGCGTGACCTGGCTCCCGGACTCGATGCCGCTGTCCCACCGCACCCCCGGGCCGCTCGGCGCCCGCATCCAGCGGATCGTCCCCGCGCTTGGCAGCAGGCCGTTGGCGGGATCCTCGGAGGTGATGCGGCATTCGATCGCCCAGCCGCGCGGCACCAGCGGCCCTTGCGGCACCGACATCGGCAGGCCGCGCGCGATGCGCAGCTGCTCGCGCACGAGGTCGACGCCATACACCTGTTCGGTGACGGGATGCTCGACCTGGATGCGCGTGTTCATCTCGAGGAAGTAGAACGAGCCGTCGGCGGCGAGGAGGAACTCGCAGGTCCCGGCGCTGCGGTAGCCGACCGCCTGCGCGGCCGCGACGGCCGCCGCGCCCATCCGCTCGCGCAACGCCGGGTCGACCGCGATCGACGGCGCCTCCTCGAGCAGCTTCTGGTGACGCCGCTGCACGGAGCACTCGCGCTCGCCGACGTGGATCGTCCGCTCGGCATCGGCCAGCACCTGGATCTCCACGTGGCGCGGCTGCTCGATGAACTTCTCGAGGTACACCGCCCCGTCGCCGAACGCCTTCACCGCCTCGCGTGAGGCGCCTTCCAGTGCCCCGGGGAGATCGGCCGGCTCGCGCACCACGCGCATCCCCTTGCCGCCGCCGCCGGCCGCCGCCTTCACCAGCACCGGGTACCCGATCTCGAGGGCAAGGGCCTGGGCCTCCACCGGATCGCTCAGCGCGGCGACCGCACCCGGCACGATCGGCACGCCGGCGGCCTGCATCAGGCGCCGCGCGGAGGTCTTGTCGCCCATCGCCTCGATCGCGCTCGACGGCGGCCCGATGAAGACGAGCCCCGCCTCCTCGACCGCCTTCGCGAACGGCGCGCGCTCGCTGAGGAAGCCATAGCCGGGGTGGATCGCCTGCGCCCCGGTCGCGCGCGCGGCCTCGAGCAGCAGGTCGATGCGGAGGTAGCTCTCGCCGGGAGCCGGCGGCCCGAGGCGCACGGCGGCATCGGCGGCGCGCACGAACGGCGCGTGCGCATCGGCGTCGCTGTAGACCGCGACGGCCTCGAGTCCCTCATCGTGGCAGGCGCGGATGATGCGCAGGGCAATCTCGCCCCGGTTCGCCACCAGGACGCGCGTGATCGTCGGTTGGGTCATTCGCGGCAGGCCGTGATGTCGGGGAGGCCGGGATGGTCCTCGGCGCGGAGGGCGGCGCAGAGGGCGCGGTTCCGGCGGGCGGCAAGGTCGTAGACGTCGCGCGCCGCGGCGCTCCAGACGCTGCCGGCGAGCCCGACCTGCGCGAGGAGGTGCACGCTCATGTCGCCGGACCGATCCGCCCCCGGACCAGCGGTGAGGACGAGATGGACCGGTCGCCACTGGAGCGACGGCGCGGTGACGGAGTCGACGGCGGGCGAAAGGCAGATCGGCCGCGTCTCCGCGACCCGCACCAGCGCGGACGGCAGGTCGAGATCGAGCGGCACCCCGAGCGCCTCGGCCATCCGTACGCGATAGCGCGCATCCCACGCATAGAGATCAGGACGCACGAGCATCAGGCCGCCGGTCGCCCCGCCCTGCAGCCACGCGCCCCAGGCGGCGGCGGTCTCGACCAGCGACCCCGTGACGAGGACGCCGTTCTCGGCACAGGAACCGAGGAGGTTGCGGCCCAGCTCGGCGAGGACCGGCGGCAGGGGGAGTTCCTCGGGCGGGACCTGCCGCTGCATCGCCACGGCCCAGCCCTGCTCCTCGACCCGCACTACGGTGCGCTCCATCGTCACCAGGACGCGATAGACCGTCCCGGAGTCGGCCAGCAGCGCCTGCGCCTGCTCGAACGCGGCAGCCGCGAAATCGAGGAGCAGCGCCCCGCCCGGCTCCCCGACGTGCCCATCGCGATGCCAGCGCTGCGCGTCCGCGAGGTGGACGCGACCGAGTGCCGTCCACGCCCGCCCATCGGTGGGGTGTTCGGCCAGCCATCGCCCGAGCAGGTCGGTCGCCTCGTGCCGCTGTCCCTCGCGGAGCAGCGCCTCGGCCTGCGACACCGCCGTGGCGCCCGAGACAGCTGGCGTCACGACCGGGGTCTGGGCCGGCAGCACCTCCGCCACCCCGACCAGGACGGTCGCGGCGAGGATGGTGAGCGGGCGGGGCGTCAGAGCGGAATGCATCCGTGCTTCTTGGCCGGGTTGCGGTCGCGCTTGGTGGCGAGGGTCTGGAGCGCGTCGATCAGGCGCGGACGGGTGTCCCGCGGATCGATCACGTCATCAATATAGCCCCGGGCCGCCGCCTGATAGGGGTTGGCGAAGGTCGCGGTGTACTCGTCGGTCCGCCGGGCTACCTCGGCCGCGGGCTCGGCCGCCTTGCCGATCTCGGTCCGGTAGAGGATCTCGACCGCGCCCTTCGGTCCCATCACCGCGATCTCGGCCGTGGGCCACGCCAGGTTCACGTCGCCGCGGATGTGCTTCGAGCTCATGACGTCGTACGCCCCGCCGTACGCCTTGCGGGTGATGACGGTGAGCTTCGGCACCGTCGCCTCGCAGTACGCATAGAGGAGCTTCGCCCCGTGCCGAATGATGCCGCCGTGCTCCTGCGCGACGCCGGGGAGGAAGCCCGGGACATCCTCGAACGTCACCAGCGGGATGTTGAACGCGTCGCAGAAGCGGATGAAGCGCGCGGCCTTCACCGAGGCATTGATGTCGAGCACGCCGGCAAGCACGGCCGGCTGGTTGGCCACGACGCCGACCGAGCGCCCGCCGAGGTGCGCGAAGCCGCAGAGGATGTTGCCGGCGAAGGCGGGCATCACCTCGAGGAAGCGCCCGTGATCGACGACGCGACGGATCACGTCGTGCATGTCGTACGGCTTGCTCGCGGTGTCGGGAAGGATCTCGAGCAGCGCCTCGTCGCGACGGTCGGCCGGGTCGTCGGTCGGGCCGAGCGGGGCGTCGTCGAGGTTGTTGCTGGGCAGGAAGGCCATCAGCTCGCGAATCGCGGCGAGCGTCTCGGGTTCGGACGGGTGCACGAAGTGGGCGATGCCCGAGGTCTCGGCGTGGACGTCGGCCCCGCCGAGGTCGTCGAAGGTCACGTCCTCGTGCGTCACCGTCTTCACGACATTCGGGCCGGTCACGAACATGTAGCTCGTGCCGCGCACCATGAAGATGAAGTCGGTGATCGCGGGCGAGTAGACCGCGCCGCCCGCGCAGGGGCCGAGGATCGCGGAGATCTGCGGCACGACGCCCGAGGCGAGGGTGTTGCGGAGGAAGATGTCCGCGTAGCCGCCGAGCGAGGCGACGCCCTCCTGGATGCGCGCGCCGCCCGAGTCGTTGAGCCCGATCACCGGGGCGCCGTTCCGCACCGCGAGGTCCATCACCTTGCAGATCTTCGCGGCGTGCGTCTCGGAGAGCGAGCCGCCGAAGACGGTGAAGTCCTGCGAGAAGACGTAGACGAGGCGGCCGTCGATGCGTCCCCAGCCCGTCACGACGCCGTCGCCAAGCGGCTTCTGGGCGTCGAGGCCGAAATCGGTGGCGCGATGGGTCACGAAGCGGTCGAGTTCGACGAACGACCCGGGATCGAGGAGGAGGTCGAGGCGCTCGCGGGCGGTCAGCTTCCCCTTCTTGTGCTGCTGCGCGATGCGGTCGGGCCCCCCGCCCTGCTCGGCCAGTTCCTGGCGGCGGCGGAGGTCGTCGAGACGGCTGTGCATGTCGGCCATAGGCGGGAAAGGTAAACGAGGGGCAAGGTACTAGCTTTGAAGCAACTCCCCCTCGCACCTCGCCACGGACCCTCCCGTGACTGCGCTCCGGCCGGCATCCGCGTCCCGCTCCCGCCTGCAGGTGCCCCTGTGGGCGGCGCTTGCCCTCACCGTCGCCCCGGCGCTCCTGCTCGGCGCCCTGCTGCTGCGCGACGTGTTCGCGGTGCAGCGCGAGATCGCCGCCATCGGGCGACTCACCGCACTCGATCGCGAGGCAGTCACGTTCGGCGCTGCGCTGCGCACGTCGCAGGTGGTGATCCGCGACTATGCCCGGGGCCCGACCCCCGCGCTCCGCGACCGGCTCCGGGCCGTGACGGCGGAAGTCAGGTCGCGCGGGGCCGCGCTCGCGCGCGACGGCGAGGCCGACTCGACCCGCACGGCCGTCTGGACGCGCCTGCTCACGCGCCGACTCGACCTCCTCGACTCGACGGTGGCGATGCCGCCGGCGGAGGTCGGGGCATGGTTCGCGGCCCGCGCGCCCGGCGGCACGGTCGACGCGATGCTGGCGATCGTGGATCGGGTCGTGCTGTCGGCGCGCGGCGAGGCGGACCAGCGCCAGCTCGCGCTCGCGGCGCGGGTGCGCACGGCGCGCGAGCAGGCCCTCGCGCTCGTCGCGGTGGCGGGACTCGCGGCCGTCCTCGGCACGCTCCTCGTGCTGCGCGCAGTGCGGGGCGAGCGGGCCCTGCGCGCCCAGCTCGAGATCGAGGAGGCGCGCCTCGAGCGGACCTTCGCCGACGCGCCGACCGGCATGGCGATCGTGGGGCTGGACGGCCGGTTCCTTCAGGTGAACGGTGCCCTCTGCGACATGCTCGGCTACACCGCCGAGGAGCTGGTCGGGCGGACCTACGGCGAGATCACGCACCCGGACGACCTCGCCGGCGACGACGCGCTCGCCGCGCAGCTCGCGGCGGGGGCGATCCCGCGCTACGAGTACGAGAAGCGCTACCTCGCGAAGGACGGGTCGCCGGTGCCGATCATGCTGCACGGCTCCGCCGTGCGGCGTGGCGACGGCACGCTGGAGCACTTCATCGCGCAAATCGTCGACCTGCGGGCGCAGAAGGCCGCGCAGGCCGCTTCGTTGAACCGGAAGGCCGAGCTCCGCTCGATCCTCGATGGTGCGGAGGACGTGGTCTTCCGCTACGACACCGAGGGTCGGGTGACCTACGTCAACCCGACCGCGGTCCGTGTGACGGGCCGAGCGGCCAGCGACCTGGTCGGCCGGCCGCTCGAGGAACTCACCGTGCCGCAGTCGCTGGTGCCGCGGTGGCGCGAGACGATCCGCGCCGTCATCGAGCGCGGCGAGGGCCGGAGCTTCGAGTTCGACTACCCGGCGCCGGACGGCACCACGCGCTTCTTCTCGGTCCGCATGACGCCGATCCGGGACCTCTC
>DASTAN010000190.1:0-10477 GCA_035712665.1 Gemmatimonadales bacterium | reverse complement strand
GCCGCGGTCCACGCCAGGCCGAGGCCGCGAAGCAGCGCGTACATCGCGCCGCCGGCGATGATCAGGTGCGTGAAGAAGCCGATGGACATCCCGAACTCGGTGCTCACGATCCACCGGAGCCACGCGGTCGGGTAGAAGATGTCCCCGTGCATCGCGGCGATGAACGGCATCCCCCCGAACAGGAACGGGTTCCACTCGGGGATGCGGCCGTGCTCCTTGAAGTACGTCGCGCCGAATTCGCGAAACGCGTAGCCCGCGAGCAGCTGGTCATCGCCGGCGAGGAACTGCCCGGCGAACATCGGCCAGCAGAGCGCCAGCGCGGCGAGGGTGAAGACCAGCCACGCCCAGACGGCGGGCGGACGCGGTTCCCAGGGACGAATCGGTTCAGGCGTCGTCACGCGACGACCTCCGCAGCAAGAGGAGCGGCAGCGCCACCCCGAGTTCATTCACCGTCAGCGCGAGCCGCGAGACCGCGGCCAGCGCGAGTGCATTGCCGACGCCGATGGCGTCCTGCAGCAGCAGCACGAGGACACCCTCGCGCACGCCGACCCCGCCGGGTGCCAGCACGAAGAGATACCCCGCGAGGTAGCTCGCCGCGAACGCCCCGGTCGCGAGGACCGGGGCGAGGGTGACGCCACCGAGCGTGCCCTGCGCGAGCCAGACGAGCGCCACGCCGTAGCCGAGCCACGCGACGAGGTTCGGGACCGCGGCCACCGCCAGCTCGCCGAGGCGCACCGCCCGCACGGCCTCGGGCTGCCCGAGCCGCTCGCCGAGCCAGCGCATCGTCGGGGCGTGGGTCACCAGGGCCGCGCTCGCGAGCGTCGCGACACCGACCCCGATGGCACCGGTCTGGCCGAACGGTACCGCCCGATCAAGCACCGCGCCGCCGAGCGCCGCGATGGCGACCGCCGCGCCGGTGGCGAGCGCCAGCAGCTGCATCACGACCGAGGACGCCATCGCCACCGGGCCGCGCACGCCCTCGCGCTCCGCGAGCACCGCCATCCCGAGCAGCGCCCAGACCTTGCCCGGCAGATACTTGCCAAGGCCCGCCAGCAGCCAGATGCGGACGCCCGGCCAGAAGGCGAGTCGCTCCCCCCACGACACGATCAGCGCCCGCCAGCCGCCGACGAGCAGCAGGTACATCACCCACGTGAGCAGCAGCGACGCCACGATCCACGCGGGCGAGAGCTGCCAGGCGATCCCCTGCGTGCGCACGGCATCCCACTGGCGCACCAGCGTCCAGGTCGCGAAGCCGATCACCACCGCCCCGATGGCGGCGCGGACGATCCGCAGGGCCGCGCTAGCCACCGAGCGCTCGCCGGTACCAGCCCATCGCGCGCTCGGCGACGGCGTCGGGATCGAGTCGAGCCGCCCACGTCTGCCCGAGGGTGTACGCCGCGTCAGCGGCACCGGTGTCGGCCGCGAGTGCGAGCATCGCCTCCGCGATCGCCTCGGCGGATGGGGCGACGACGCGCCCGGCGCCACCCGCCGGCACCACATCGAGCACGCCGCCGCCGTCGGTGCAGGCGACCACGGGAACCCCCTGCATCAACGCCTCGGTGGCGACGAGGCCGAGCCCCTCGCCTTCGGCGGTCATCAGCAGCACGTCGGCGGTCTGGAGCCAACGCGGCACCTGCGATGGCGGGACCGCGCCGACGAAGACCACCTGCCCGGGGGCCCGGGCGTGCGCGAGCGCGGTGACCTCGGCGCGTGCGGGTCCGTCGCCCACGATGGTCAGTCCACCGGTGTAGCCGCGGGCCCGAGCCGTGAGCCACGCCTCGATGGCGAGCCCCACGCGCTTCTGCGTGGTCAGCCGCCCCAGCACCACTGCCCCACCGCCGCCGGTGCTCCGCGGGCGCGCGATCGGTACCACCGGCATCGGCTGGATCGCGTCGTCACCGAGGCGCACGCCTCCCCGAGCACGCAGCGTGGCCGCAAAGGGCGCCGAGACCGTCGTCACCACCCGGGCTCGGCGCAGCGCGGTGCGGCCGAGCCATCGGGCCGGGCGCGAGCGCTCGAGGAGGCGCACGTCGGTGCCGTGGCAGGTGAGCACCATCGGCAGCTCGCGCGGGGCGGCGAGTCCGGATGGGATCCACCAGTGCGCGTGCACCACGACCTCGCGCACGCCGTCGGCCTCCTCGCGCGCCGCGGCGCGCATCGCGCGGATCAGCCCGGCGAGCGCGCGCAGCCCCTGCGGCGTCTTCACCGCATCGGCCATCGCCCCGGTGTAGGCGTAGCGCTCGTCGTCGGCACGCGCGTAGCGGACCCGCCGGATCGGCACGCCGTCCATCATGTCATCGCCGCCGCGGCCCCGGTCGCTCGGCGCGATCACGCGCACGTCGACCCCGCGGGCGCGGAGCGCCACGGCGAGCGGGTGCAGGAAGGCCCCCGCGACATCCCCGGGCTGCCGGGGATAGTTGTGCGTGAGCCAGACGGCGCGCATCGCCTCAGTCGCGATCGCCGTCGAGTCGCCGCGCGAGCTCGCGCTGCTCCTCGCGCATCCCGGCCACCAGCTCGCCGACGAAGCCGAAGCCGAAGAGGGTCACGCCGAGGACGAGCAGCGTCTGCACCAGCGAAACCAGCAGCGCCACGTCGGCCCGGATCGCGAAGCGCAGGACGACCGCCACCGTGCCGGCCAGGAAGCCGACGAGGAAGAGCAGCGCGCCCGCGAGGCCGAAGAAGAGCATCGGCTTCCGGCCGAAGCGCAGCTGGAACCACACCGACAGCAGGTCGAGCACGCCGATGGGGATGCGGGTCCACGTGAACTTCGAGCGGCCCGCCGTGCGCGGATGGAGCGGCACCGGGGTCGACGTCAGGCGATGCCCCTCGGCGGCGGCGATCACGACCATGAACCGGTGCCAGTCCGGGCGAAGCGGGACGTTGGCCATCACCGTGCGGCGGTAGGCCTTCACCGAGTTGAGGTCGGTGACCCGCACGCCGAAGAGCCAGCGGCAGAGGGTGTTGTAGACCGTGGAGACGAACGCCTTCTCGTACTTCCCCTGCTTGGTGCCCGTCACGATGTCCGCCTCGCCCGCGAGGATCGGGGCGACGAGTCGCGGGATGTCCTCGGGACGGTACTGCAGGTCGGCCGGATAGAAGACGAAGACGTCGCCGTGCGCCGCATCGCCCGCGCTCCGGAGGGCATCGGCGATCCCGCGCTGCCGGCGATGGCGCACGCTCCGCAGCCAGCGGTGCTCGCGCTGCAGCGCCTCGAGGACGGCCGGCGTGTCATCGCTCGAGCCGTCGTCGACGATGACGACCTCGTAGCCGACGCCGATCGCCGGGAGCGCCTCGGCGCACTGGCGCACGAACTCGGGGAGGTTCTCCGCCTCGTCCTTCGCGGGGACGAGCACCGACACGACGACGCCGTTCATACCCGCTTCCGCATCCGGGCCGGGAGGATGCCGAGCTGGTCACGGTACTTCGCGACCGTGCGCCGGGCGATCTGGATTCCCTGCTCCTCGAAGAGGTGGACGATCTGCTGGTCGGTGAGCGGCTTCGCCGGGTTCTCCTCGCCGACCATCTTCTCGAGCTTGGCGCGGATCGAGCGGGCCGACGCGTCCTCGCCGGTCGCCGTCGAGAGCGCCGACGAGAAGAAGAACTTGAGCGGCAGCACCCCGCGCGGCGTCTGCACGTACTTCTCGTTGGTGACGCGGCTCACGGTGGACTCGTGCATCGAGATCACCTCGGCCACCTCGCGGAGCGTCAGCGGCTTCAGGTACTCGATCCCCTTCTCGAAGAACTCGCGCTGCCGGTCGACGATGAAGTTCATCACCTTGAGCATCGTCTGCCGGCGCTGCTCGATCGCCTGGATCATCCAGGTCGCGCTGTTCATCCGCGAGGCGATGAAGTCCTTGTTCTCCGCCGTCATCTTGGAGCGGTCGCGCGCGATCTCCTGGTACGACCGCGAGAGCCGGAGCCGCGGCACGCCGGTGTCGTTCAGGAAGACGTGGTAGCGGTCCTCGATCTTGTCGACGATCAGGTCGGGCGTGATGTACGCCTCGCCGCGATCGGAGTACTTGAGCCCGGGCTTCGGGTCGAAGCGCGCGAGGCCGTCGGCCGCCTGCTGCGCCTCGCGCGGCTCGACACCGAAGCGGCGCGCGAGGTCGTTCCAGCGGTGCGCGATGAGGTCGGGGAACGCCTGGTCCACGATCCGCCAGATCAGGGAGCCCTCGTGCCCCGCCTCCTTGAGCTGCAGGAGGAGGCACTCGCGCAGGTCGCGGGCCCCGACGCCGGCCGGATCGAGCGCCTGCACCACCTGCAGCGCGGCCTCGAGCTCCTCGAGCGTGAAGAGCGACACCCCCGGCGGCAGCGCCGGGACCTCGGGCGCCCCGATCTCGTCGTCGAGCGCGAAGGGGTCGTCCTCGTCGGGCTCGTCGCGCCCACTCGGGAGGTTCGAGAGCAGCCACTGGTTGACCGAGGCCAGCACCTCCTCGAGCGGACACGACAGCCAGCCATCGTCGCTGATGTTGCCGACGATCTCCTCGCAGAGGAGGCGCTGCTTCGGGGCGAGCTCGAGCATCTGGAGCTGGTCGCGCAGGTGGTCCGACAGGTCGCGGGTCTCGACCGTCACGGGCTCGATGTACTCGGACGGCTCGAACTGCTCGCGCGGCCCGCCGACATCGAAGCCGTTGAGGAGGATCTCCTCCCAGTCGACCTCGTCGTCCTTCTTGACCTCCTCCTGCTCCTCCTCGGTGGTCTTCTCCTTGACCTCCTCCTCCTCGGGCTCCTCGAGCTCGAGGAACGGATTGCTCAGCAGCTCCTGCTGGAGGTGCTGCTGGAGGTCGAGCATCGGCATGTAGAGCATGTCCATCGCCTGGTAGAGGCGCGGATTGATGCGCAGCTCCTGCCGGAGCCCCGTCTGCTGGGAGAGACCGGTCTTCACGCGGGGGCCTCCATCCGGCTCCGGAGGCGAGCCGTCAGGGTGGGACCGAGGTAGAGATCGGCCACGCGGTCGTTCCAGACCAGCTCGCGGACGAGGCCCGCCGCCTGCACGGTGCCGCTGTGCATGATGTACGCGCGGTCCACGATCTCGAGAGTCTGCTCGACGTTGTGGTCGGTGATGAGGACGCCGATGCCGCGATCGCGGAGCGAGGCGACGATCGTCTGGATGTCATGCACCGCGATCGGGTCGACGCCCGCGAACGGCTCGTCGAGGAGCATGAACTTCGGATTGGTCGCGAGCGCGCGGGTGATCTCGAGGCGGCGGCGCTCGCCGCCGCTCAGCGTGTAGGCGGGGCTCTTCCGGAGCGGGGTGAGCCCCAGCTCGTCGAGCATCCGCTCGAGGCGTTCCATCCGCTCCGTCGCCGACAGCGGCAGCGTCTCGAGGATCGCGAGGACGTTCTCCTCGACCGTCATCTTCCGGAAGATGCTCGGCTCCTGCGCGAGGTAGCCGATGCCCCGGCGGGCGCGCTTGTACATCGGCTCGCCGGTGATGTCGATGTCGTCGAGCACGATGCGCCCGGCATCCGGGCGGATCAGTCCGGTGATCAGGTAGAACGACGTCGTCTTGCCGGCGCCGTTCGGCCCGAGGAGGCCGACGATCTCGCCCTGGGCGACGTCGATGGCCACGCCGTCCACGACGGCGCGGTTGCGGTAGCTCTTGCGCAGGCCCTCGGCGCGGAGGATGCTCACGGCTGCTCCTCCCGGCGTGCCGCGCCAAGGGACGGCCGCTGGCGACCGAGCGACGCCTGCTCGAGCTGCACGCCGTCGACCGGCTCGCCGCCGCGGATCGCCACGACGCGCGAGACGCCGGTGCTGTCGCCGCCCTTCATGTAGATCAGAATCGTGTCGGCCCGGGTATAGGTGATCGACGGCGAGGTCGTCCCGTCCTTCTCGACCAGTCGTGAGAAGAGCGAACGCGCCTCGCCGTGCGCGGTGATCAGCCGCGGTCGTGACACGAGGGTCCCGGCGGAGTCGACATCCTCGAAGGTGGCCCGGATCTGGTTGCCCCAGAGCGTGTCGCGATCGCGTGTCGGGACCGCGCCCGAGTCGGCGGCCACGGAGTCGGCCACGGTGCTGTCCGGGCGTGCCACGACGGCGGAGTCCGCCGCGGCGGCGGAGTCGAGCGGCGACTTGAGGACCCCGCGCCCCACCACCACCAGCTCGCGCAGCCGCTCGCCGGGCGTCACCACGTCGACCGAGTCGCCGAAAATGTCGTAGCCGCCGCTCCGGACTTCGGCTCCCGACGCGCGGCCCCAGGCGATCGTGCGCTCGAGCTTCCCGTCGGTGAACGCCAGGGCCACCGAGTCACCCTTCGCGTCGCTCTCGGCCCGGCGCACCCGTCCCTCGCCGTAGGCGCGCACGCGACGCAGGACCTCGCCGGCCACGCCGAGGACCACCTGCCTGCCGATGACCTCGAACGAATCCGCGCCCTCGCGCCGGAACGACGCGAGGTTGCCGAAGAGGTCGATCTCGGTGTCCGTGCTCGACACGTACCGCAGCGAGTCGCCCCGGCCGCGGAGCGAATCGCGATCGATCGTCACCCCGCCCCAGCCCCAAAGGAGCGAGCTCCCGGTGCCGCGGAAGCGATCGGCCACGACCACGTAGGGCGTCGGGGTCACGGTATCGCCCGCATCCTTCGACGGGGCGAAGCGGATCGTCGGCCGGTTGATCGCGGTCACCTCGGCGGAATCGCGGATCCCCTTCACCGCCCGGAGATAGTCGACCGACGTCCCGTCGAGCGTCGAGCCGTTGAGCCGGTTGACGATCCGCACGCTGCCGCGGGCGATCAGCCGCTCGTCGGCGGCGGTGTAGGTGAGCGTGTCCGCGCGCAGGTCGATGTCCTGGTCGACGTATCGCGCCCGCGTCATCACTCGAATCACCTGCTGGTTGAACGACTCGACCGAGTCGCCCTCGAGGCGGACGTTCTGCCCGATGCAGCGCAGCCGGACATTGCCGCCGACGAACAGGTTCACGTTGGTGCCGAACTCCTGCCGCACCAGCTCGCGGTCCGAGCTCACCAGCTCGAACTGGCACCGACGTTCCGCCGGGCGCTGGGCGCCCAGCACCATCGGCACCAGCACGGTCGCGACCAGGACGGCGCGGCGCATCACGGCTGCCCCCCGCCGGACATCAGCACGCCCTTGCCCCGCTGACGACCGCGCGTCTTCGTGCTCTCGAAGACCTGGAAGCGCGAATCGGTGACGAAGCTCGCCCCCGAGCCGCTGCCGCGCGGCCCGGTGAACGTATAGGCCGAATCCGAGCGGATCTGGTCCGAGATCTTGTCGAACACCAGGTGCTGCGTCCGCACGACCTGGCCGTCGGGGGTCGTGGCGACGACGCTGTCCTGCGCGTCGAGCGTCCCGTTCCCCATCTGGTAGGTCCCGCGCTTCGAGACGACGGTCGAGCGCACCGCCCCGTTGGTCTCGTAGAAGGTCACCGTGAGCTGCTTCATGTCGGTGACCTGGCGCCCGTTGTGGACCCACGCCGACTCGGCCTTGATCCGAGCGGTCATCACCCCCTCGCGCGTCACGACCTGGTCCATCCCGAGGATGACCATGTCCGCCGTGTCGCGCGCCGCGGCCTGGCCCTTCGGCGCGATGCCACGGTCTGCGCAGGCGGCACCCGCCACCACGGCGCCGAACAGCAGGAGACGGGCGATCATCCGGCCGCTCCCGCACGCAGCAGGTCGTGCAGGTGCACCACGCCGACAAGGTTCGCCGCATCATCGAGCACGGGCGCGGCAGCGATGGCGTGCCGTTCCATCTGCCCCACCCCCGCGGCCGCGAGATCGTCGGCGCGCAGCGTCCTCGGCGACCGCGTCATCACGTCGGCTGCGGAGAGGCCGAGATAGTCGTCGGTCCGCTCGGCGAGTCGAGTCAGGTCGCCGGCCGTCACGACGCCGACGACGGTCGTCCCCTCGACGATCGGGCAGAGGCCGCGGCCGCGGGCGAGCGCGACGATCACGGCGCGCATCGGGGCGTCGGGCGCGGCGACGTGGTCGGCCGGCACCATCACGTCGCGCACCCGGAGCAGCAGCCGCCGGCCCAGCGCCCCACCCGGATGCAGCGCCGCGAAGTCCTCGCGCTGGAATCCCTTCCGCTCGAGCAACGCCACGGCGAGCGCGTCGCCGAGTGCGAGGGCCACGGTGGTGCTGGTCGTCGGCGCGAGATCGTGCGGGCATGCCTCCTCGCGCACCGAGGCATCGAGGACCGCGGCCGCGGCCCGGCCGAGCGTGGAATCGCGCTGCCCGGTGATGGCGATCACCGGCACCTCGCGGCGCGCGAGCGCCGCCAGCAGGCCGAAGAGCTCCTCGGTTTCGCCGCTCTTGCTGAGGGCGATGACGACGGTGTCGCGCGTGACCAGCCCCAAGTCGCCGTGGAGCGACTCGGTCGGATGGAGCCACGTCGCCGGCGTCCCCGTCGAGGTGAGCGTCGCGGCGATCTTCTGCGCGATCTGCCCGCTCTTGCCGACGCCGGTGACGATCACCCGACCGGCCGTCGCCAGCAGCTCGACCGCGCGCTCGAAACCGGCGTCGAGCCGCGCGACGGCGGCCAGCACGGCTTCGCCCTCGAGGGTCAGCGTGCGGCGGGCACTGGCAAGCACGGTGCTCACGACGGCACCTCGACTTCGCCGAAGTAGCGGGCCAGCGCGGCGTCGTACTCGCCGCGGGCCTTCAGCAGCTCGTCGATCACCTCGCGCACCGCGCCGTGCCCGCCCGAGGCCTTCGTCGTCCACTTCGCGAGTGCCTTGAGGTCGTCGCGTGCGTTGGCGACGGCGATCGGGAAGCCGACCTTCCTGAACACCGGCAGGTCCGCGAGGTCGTCGCCGACGAACGCCATGTCGTCCCAGCCAAGGCCACGCTTGGCGAGGAGCCGCTCGATGGCGGGGACCTTCCGCGTCGCGCTCACCTGCAGGACCTCGCTCACCTTGAGCTCCTCGCCGCGCAGCGTCGTCGCCTCGCTCTCGCGGCCGCTCACCCACACGACCTCGATCCCCGTGCCGCGCAGCAGCACGTGGCCCAGGCCGTCCTGGATGTCGAAGCGCTTGAACTCCACGCGCTCGCCCGCGACCGCGCCGATGAAGACGGCGTTGTCGGTGAGGACGCCGTCCACGTCGAAGCCGAGGAGGCGCACGCGGCGGGCGAGGGCCGGATCACACATCGCCGGACTCCAGCACCGCGGCGCGCACCGCCATCGTGCGGCGCATCAGCGCGTCGAGGCGATCGAGCGGCCACTGCGTGGCGGCGTCGCTCAGCGCCTTCGCCGGCTCGGGGTGGGTCTCGATGAACCAGCCGTCGCAGCCGGCTGCGGTGGCCGCTGCCAGCAGCGCCGGGATGAACTCGCGAAGCCCGCCGCTCGCGCCGCCCGCCGCCTGCCCCGGCTGCTGCACCGAGTGCGTGGCGTCGTAGATGACCGGTGCGTCGGTGGCCGCCTTCATCCGCGCGAAGTTGCGGTGGTCCACGACGAGGTCGCCGTAGCCGAAGAAGGTGCCGCGCTCGGTGCACGCCACCTCGGTCGTGCCGCCGGCGCGCACCTTGTCGAGGGCGCCCGCCATCGCCTCGGCGGCCATCCACTGCCCCTTTTTCACGTTGACCGGCTTTCCCGTCTGCCCGGCCGCAAGCAGGAGGTCGGTCTGCCGCGAGAGGAACGCCGGGATCTGCAGCACGTCCACCACCTCGGCCGCAGGTGCCGCCTGGTGCGCCTCGTGGATGTCCGTGAGCAGCGGGAGACCGGTGGCGGCGCGCACGCGCTCGAGCGCGCGAAGACCCTCGTCCATGCCCGGACCACGGGCACCGTCGACGCGGGCGCGGTTGGCCTTGTCGAACGACGCCTTGAAGCAGACTGCAATCCCGTGCCGCGCCCCGACGGCGGCGAGCGTCTCCGCGACGCGCAGCATCACGTCATCGGCCTCGACGACGCACGGGCCGGCGATCAGGAACGGCCCGGGGCCGAAGCGGAAGCCGCTCACGCCGCGCCCGTGTGGCGAGCCGCGGCCGCGCCGATGAACGCCGTGAAGAGCGGATGCGGACGCGTGGGCCGCGACTTGAGCTCGGGATGGAACTGGCAGCCGACGAACCACGGGTGCTCGGGGAGCTCGATCATCTCGACCAGCCCGCCGTCGGGCGACTGCCCCGAGAGGCGCATCCCGTGCTCGGCGAGCACATCGCGGTAGGCATTGTTCACTTCCCAGCGATGGCGATGGCGCTCCGAGATCTCGGTCGTGCCGTAGGCCTCGGCCGCCCGGCTGCCGCTCCGGAGGCGCGCCGCGTACGCCCCGAGGCGCATCGTGCCGCCGAGGTCCTTCACGTCGCGCTGCGACGCCATCAGGGCGATGACCGGATCGGGGCAGTCGGGCGCGAATTCGGTCGAGGTCGTGTTGGTCATCCCGCAGACGTGGCGCGCGAACTCGATGATCGCGACCTGCAGCCCGAGGCAGATGCCGAAGAACGGCAGCTGGTGCTCGCGCGCCCACTGGATCGCGGTGATCATTCCCTCGACCCCGCGCTCGCCGAAGCCGCCCGGCACCAGCAGGC
>DASTAN010000189.1:0-44479 GCA_035712665.1 Gemmatimonadales bacterium | reverse complement strand
TGCGCTGCATCACGCCACCTCGGGGGACCTCGACGGCCGCGACCTCGGCGACATCGACACGCTCACGGTGCGGGAGTACCTGAGCCGCACCCGCCTCAAGCGCGCCCTCTACCGCCTGTACCGCCATCCGCTCGTGCTGCTCGTCGTGGGGCCGGTGTGGCAGTTCATCCTCAAGCACCGCCTGCCGCTCGACATCCCGCGCGCGTGGAAGAAGGAGTGGGCGAGCGTGCACTGGACCAACGTCGGGATCGCCGCGCTGGTCCTCGGGATGTGCTGGCTGGTGGGGTGGCAGCGCTTCCTGCTCGTGCAGCTGCCGGTGACGGTCATCGCCGGTGCCATCGGCGTGTACCTGTTCTATGTGCAGCACCAGTACGAGGACACCTACTGGCGGTACCGCGAGGCGTGGAACTATTACGCCGCCGGACTCGAGGGCGCCTCGCACCTCGTGATGCCGAAGGTCCTCCAGTGGTGCACGGCCAACATCGGGCTGCACCACATCCACCACGTCGCGAGCCGGATTCCCAACTACCGGCTGCAGGCGTGCTTCAACGAGATCCCGGCCCTGAGGCAGGTCACCACGCTGACGCTCAAGGACAGCGTGAAGACGCTGCGCCTCACGCTCTGGGACGAGGATACCAAGCAGCTGGTCGGCTTCCGGGACCTGAAGCGGATCCGGGCGCGGATCGTGGCCGAACTCGAGGCCGGGGCGGCGGTGATGGCGACGAAGCCGGAGGCTGTCCCTTCCGCGTGGCGGTAGGGAGGAGATCGGAGATCGGCGATCGGTGATCAGAGGGTGAGCGGTGAACGGGGGTGACCCTGTTCACCGTTCACCGTTTACCGCCCCTCCCAACATCCGCTCCACCCGCCCGAGATACTCCCGCAGCTCGAAGGGCTTGAGGATCACCGCCTCCGGCCGCTCGGCCGCCAGCGCCGCGAGGGCCGGGTCACTGACGTCGCCCGTGACGAAGAGGAAGTGCTCCGCAAGCGCGGGCCGGTGCGCGAGCACCCACCGGTGCAGATCGAGCCCGCTCTCGCCGGGCATCCGGACATCCGACACCACGACATCCACCCGCGTGCGCTCGAGGATCGCGAGGGCCGAGGCGACGCCGTCCGCGACGTGGACGGTCACGCCCAGGCGGGCGAGTGCCCGGGCCGCGAGCGCGCGCAGCTCCGGCTCGTCATCCACCACCAGCACGCTCCGTCCGTCGAGCGCGTTGCTCGGCATCACGTCATCGGCCGCAGGCCGGGGGGCGGGCGCCGCATCGGCCACGCGCAGCACCAGCGTGAAGCAGGCGCCGCCCTCGGGGCGGTTGTCCACGCGCAGCGTGCCGCCGAACGCCTCCGCGAAGCGCCGCGACAGCGCGAGCCCGAGGCCGGTCCCCTCGCCGACGGGCTTCGTCGTGTAGAACGGCTCGAACACCCGGTCCAGCGCGGGGACGCCGGGCCCGTCGTCCTCGAAGCGCAGCGCCACCACCCCCTCGTCCACGAGGGCGCGGATCGCCAGCCGACCGCCGGCCTGCCCCTGCAGCGCGTGCTCGGCGTTGTTCACGAGATTGAGGATGATCGCCTGCAGCTGCTGCGGCTCCGCGAGCACCGCCACCTCGGGCAGCGGCGCGATCTCGAGGCGGAGCCCGGCCTGGGCGAAGGCGTGCTGTCGGAGCTCGCGCACGTTCTCCACCGCATCGCGGAGCGAGACCGGCTCGACCGCGCCACCGGCCCGTCGCGAAAACTGCAGCAGCGAGCGCACCAGCAGCCGGGCGCGCGTCGCTTCGCGCACGATCGGCGTGACGAACCGCTCCAGCATCTCGTGGGGCGGCAGCGCGCGGCCCTCGCGCAGCTCGGTCTCGAGCAAGGTGCTCGCGCCGAGGACGGAGGCCAGCGGGTTGTTGAGTTCGTGCGCGAGCCCGGCCGTCATCCGCCCGAGCGCCCCGAGCTTCTCCGCCTCCAGGAGGTCGGCCTGCGCGCGATGCACTTCCTCGAGGGCGGTCTCCAGTGCCTGGTTGCGCCCCTCGAGGTCGGCCTGCATCGTGGCGAGCTGCTCGGACATCCGGTTGAAGCTCTGCGCGAGGGCCCGGAACTCGTCGTCGTGCTCCTCGTGGACGCGCACGCCGAGCGCGCCCTCGCCCAGGCGGCGGCTCGCCTCGCCCAGCATCGCCAGCGGCGCCGTGATCCGTCGCCGGGCGAAGCGCGGCAGCAGCCACGCGATCGCGAAGGCGCTCGTCACCAGGATCCCGCCCCCCAGCCACCAGAGCCGGGCGATCTGCTCGCGCTGCGCGACGAGCAGCGCATCGAAGTTGGCCTGGCGCTGGCGCAGGAAGGCGTCCATCGCGTCGAGGAGTCCAAGGGCGTGGCCGAGCGCCTGCGCCTGCAGGTCGCTTCGCGCCAGGACGCCGCCGTTCTCCGCGGCCTGCGCCGCACGCACCGCCGCCACCTCCATCTGGCGGTGCTCCTCGTTGACGCGCTCGAGGGCAAGGCGTTCGTCGATCGACAGCGGCCGGAACAGGTACGAGCGAACCCCCTCGCTCACCACGGCGCCCGCGGCATCGAACCCCGCGCGCACGGTGGAATCGCCGATGCCGCCCGCGGCCGCGAGGGTCGCGAGCTGGCGCATCACGCCGGTGCTGATGCGGTCGGCGATCTGCTGTTCCTCGAGGACCTCGACCGTCGCCGCCGTGAGCTCGCGCTGCAGGCGACTGGCCATCGCCGCCACGGCGGCCAGCGCCACCACCGTCACGAGAGCCCCGCCGCCGCCGATGGCGAGCAGGCGCGCCCGGAGCGAGCGGCGGCGCATCGGACTCACGGTCGACCCGGCCCCACCGTGAGGAGGACATACCCGCGCTCCACGTCACCGCGGTCGGTGAAGGCGATCGGTCCCGACAATCCCGGCCACGGCGGCCGGGTGCGCCCCAGCGACTGAAGCCACGCGCGCACCTCCTCGCCGGTGCGGGCGCCGTCCTTCACGGCGGCGAGGATCACGCGCGCGGCGTCGTAGGACAGCACCTCAGAACTTCGTGCCGCGATGCCGGTGCGGGCCGCGAAGCGCTGCTGGAAATCGCGCCCGGCCGGCGTCGCGTCGAGATCGAAGAAGTCGGCGTAGCGCACCCCGAGGAGGTCGGGGTTGGCGACGTCGGCCTCGGTGAGCGAGGACACCCCGTCTCCCGCGAGAATCGGCAGCGGCCCCAATCGTTCGCGGATGCGCGGCGCGTACAGCCGGAAGGTCGCGATCCGCCCCAGCCAGAGCATCGCCGTTGGACGCGCCGCCGCCAGCTGGGCGACGGACTCGTCGACGAGGCGCAACCGGGCGACGGTGTCATCGGTGGCCTCGTGGTCCGCGTGCGGCTGGTCGAGCACCACTTGGTGCCGTCCGCGGTCGAGCTCGCGCAGCACGGCGTCGCGGAGGCCGCGACCGTAGTCGTCGTTCACGAAGTGCAGCGCCACCCGCGCCCCGTCGGGGAAGAGCGAGTCGAGCGATCGTGCCAGCAGGGCACCCTGCATCGGGTCGGCCGGCACCAGCCGGAATGAAAACTCCCCGCTCTCCGCGAACCGCACCGAGGTCGAGGTCGGGGCGATCTGGACCACCTTCGCGGCGTTGTAGATCGGCGAGGCCGCGAGGGACGAG
This sequence comes from Gemmatimonadales bacterium, assembly GCA_035712665.1. Classification (GTDB taxonomy): domain Bacteria; phylum Gemmatimonadota; class Gemmatimonadetes; order Gemmatimonadales; family GWC2-71-9; genus Palsa-1233. The sequence goes on along the minus strand of DASTAN010000189.1, from coordinate 40,860 downwards.
GAGCTGTTCGAGTGCGCCACGACCCCGACCATCCCCGGGACCTCGGCCAGCTGTCGGGCCATGTCGAGCGCCGGCGCGGCGCGATTGCTCGTCTCGGCGAAGAACAGCGTGTCCAGCGGCGGGAGGCCGCCCTCGGCCTGGGCATCCTCGATTGCCATCCGGACGGCGTCGACGAAGGTCGCGCTGACTCCGGCCCCGATCGCGACCCGGTCGGGCGGCTGGCTGCAGGCCGCCACGGCCGCGAGCGAGAGGAGGAGGGCTGGGTGCCGGGAGGCCATCGGAGGAAGGTAAGAAGTGAAGGGTGAACAGTGAACGGGGAACGGCCGACCTGCCAGATCGGCAGACACCCGCGGCATCCCCCTTGCCCCTCCATAGGCCCCGATACGGCCCTCCGCCACTCCGGCGGGGGCATCGGACCCAAGGAGAGCAACGCCATGGCCTCGAAGATCATCGGGATCGACCTCGGTACCACCAACTCGGTGGTCTCCGTGATGGAGGGCGGCGATCCCGTCGTCATTCCCAACGCCGAGGGCGGCCGGACCACCCCGTCCGTCGTCGCCTTCACCAAGGACGGCGAGCGGCTCGTCGGCCAGGTCGCCAAGCGGCAGGCGGTGACCAACCCGAAGCAGACCATCTTCTCGATCAAGCGCTTCATGGGCCGCCGGGCGGCCGAGGTGAAGGAAGAGGCCTCGCGCGTCCCGTACCCGGTCGCCGATGGCGCCAACGGGCTCGCCGCGGTCGAGATCCAGGGGAAGAAGTACACCCCGCCCGAGATCTCGGCGATGGTCCTCCAGAAGATGAAGCAGACCGCCGAGGACTACCTCGGCCACAGCGTCGACAAGGCGGTCATCACCGTCCCGGCGTACTTCAACGACGCCCAGCGCCAGGCCACCAAGGACGCCGGCAAGATCGCCGGCCTCGAGGTGCTGCGCATCATCAACGAGCCGACCGCGGCCGCGCTCGCCTACGGCCTCGAGAAGAAGAAGGACGAGAAGATCGCCGTCTTCGACCTCGGCGGCGGCACGTACGACATCTCGATCCTCGAGCTCGCCGACGGCGTCTTCGAGGTGAAGAGCACCAACGGCGACACCCACCTCGGCGGCGACGACTTCGACCAGAAGCTCATCGACTGGCTGGTGGCGGAGTTCAAGAAGGACCAGGGAATCGACCTCTCCAAGGACCCGATGGCGCTCCAGCGCCTGAAGGAGGCCGCGGAGAAGGCGAAGATGGAGCTGTCGAGCACCACGCAGACCGACATCAACCTGCCGTTCATCACCGCGGACGCGTCGGGGCCGAAGCACCTCAACCTCCCGCTCACCCGCGCCAAGTTCGAGCAGCTGGTCGACGACCTCATCCAGCGCTGCCTCCCGCCGATGGAGATGGCGCTCAAGGATGCGGGGCTCAAGGCGTCCGACATCGACGAGGTGATCCTCGTCGGCGGCTCGACGCGCATCCCGAAGATCCAGGACATCGTCAAGACGTTCTTCGGCAAGGAGCCGAACCGCTCGGTGAACCCGGACGAGGTCGTCGCGATCGGCGCCGCGATCCAGGGCGGCGTGCTCGGCGGCGAGGTGAAGGATGTCCTGCTCCTGGACGTCACCCCGCTGTCGCTCGGCATCGAGACCCTCGGCGGCGTGACCACCGTCCTCATCCCGCGGAACACGACGATCCCGACCAAGAAGTCGGAGACGTTCTCCACCGCCGAGGACAACCAGACCACGGTCGAGATCCACGTGCTGCAGGGCGAGCGGCAGATGGCGCAGGACAACCGCACCATCGGCAAGTTCCAGCTGCAGGGGATCCCGCCCGCGCCGCGCGGGATGCCGCAGGTCGAGGTGACCTTCGACATCGACGCCAACGGCATCCTGCACGTGTCGGCGAAGGACAAGGCGACCGGCAAGGAGCAGAAGATCCGGATCGAGGCGTCGAGCGGCCTCTCGGACGCCGACATCGAGGCGATGGTCAAGCAGGCCGAGGCCAATGCCAAGGCCGACCAGGAGCGTCGCGAGGCGATCGAGACCCGCAACCAGCTCGACGGGCTGGTGTACAAGGTCGAGAAGGACTCGAAGGAGTGGGTCGACCGTCTCGCCGCCGACGTGAAGGAGCGGCTCGACAAGGCGGTCGAGGCGGGCAAGGAGGCGCTCCGCACCGGCGAGGCGGGCGCGATCCGCACCGCGCTCGACGAGCTGAACGTCGCCTACTCGGCGGCCGGGGCGTCGCTCTACCAGAACGCCTCGGGCACCACGGCCGAGCAGCCGGCGGCGGATGCCGCGGGCGGGGCCACGCCGCCGAAGGACGACGCGGTCGAGGCCGACTACGAGATCGTGGACGACCAGCCGAAGAGCTGACGTCCGCCTGCGACGGAACCATCGTCGCGGACATCTGCGTATTATGCAGTGGGCACAGGGCCGGGCTCCGAATGGGGTCCGGCCCGTCCGAACAACCTGACGGGACTGAATCCGATGTCTTCGCGCTCGCGCAACTGGCTCAAGCTCACCACGCTGGGTGGCCTCACCTTCTTCCTGGGGCTCTTCTTCGCCGGCCTGCTCGACATCCCGCGCACCTCGCTCGCCCAGGACCTCGGGCGCGGCGGGCGCGGCGCGCCGATCACGCCGGTCTCCGCTCCGGAGATTCCCGCCGCGCGGCCGCTGGCCGAGCTGAGCAGCGCGTTCTCGGCCGTCGCCGAAGCGGTGCGGCCGTCGGTGGTCTTCATTCGCGTCGAGCGGCCGGCCGGCGCCGAGCAGCCGCACCCAGCGCTGCCGCCGGGCTTCGAGCTGCCGCGCCGGTCGCCGCGCGCGCCGCAGGACATTCCCGAGACCTCGAGCGGCTCCGGCTTCGTCGTCTCGGCCGATGGCTACATCCTCACCAACCATCACGTCATCGAGGGTGCGACGCGCGTGCGCGTCCGCCTGCTCGACGGCCGCATCTTCGACGCGCGCGTCATCGGCAGCGACGAGAGCACCGACGTCGGCGTGCTGAAGATCGACGCCACGGGGCTCACCCCGGCGGCGCTGGGCCGCTCGTCGGCGGTGCGCGTCGGCGAGTGGGTGCTGGCGATCGGCAACCCGCTCGGCAGCGACCTCACCTTCTCGGTGACGCAGGGGATCGTGAGCGCCAAGGGGCGTGGCCTCACGGGCGAAGTCGAGGGCGTCGAGCGGCGCGACCTCCAGATCCAGGACTTCATCCAGACCGACGCCGCGATCAACCGCGGCAACTCGGGCGGCCCGCTCGTCAACGTGCGCGGCGAGGTGATCGGCATCAACTCGGCGATCGCCTCGTACACCGGCTTCTATGCGGGCTACGCCTTCGCGGTGCCGATCGACCTCGCCCAGGCCGTGATGAACCAGATCATCGAGCACGGCCGTGTCGAGCGCACCGCGCTCCAGATCCTGGTGCGACCGGCGACCGAGTGGGACGCGCAATATGTCGGCCTCGACTCGATCCGCGGCATCGTCGTCAACGGCTTCTCGTCTGACGAGTCGCCCGCGCGGCGCGCCGGGATCGAACTCGGTGAGGTCATCACCGCGATCGACGGCGAGCCGGTCGGCTACGTCGCCGAACTGCAGCAGCGGGTCGGCTTCCGCCGCCCCGGTGAGACGGTGCGTGTCGAGGTCCTCGGCGCCAACGGGCGCCGTGAGGTCACGGCCCGTCTCGTCGGCCTCTCGGGCGACGAGGCCCCGGCCGCGACCGCGACGACCACCACCCCGGTGCAGGCCGCGATTCCCGGCGCGAACAACAAGCTCGGCATTCTCGTCGAGCCGGTCACGCAGGCGGCGACCAATGCGCTGCGGGTCCCGAACGACACGCGCGGCCTGATCGTCAAGCAGATCCCGACCGGCTCGCCGCTCGAGGACCTGCTCAACGCGCAGAGCCGGATCCGCTATGCGGACGTGATCACCGAGGTCGAGGGCACGCCGGTGCGCACCGAGGCCGAGTTCCGCTCCATCCTCGCCAAGGGCGGCCGCAACGGGATCATCACGCTCCGCGTGCTGAGCGGCATCCCCAACTACGAGGGCGAGCGCATCGTCCGCGTCCCGCTGACCGACTGAGCGAGACCGACACGCGAACGCCCCCGCCGATCACGCGATCGGCGGGGGCGTTCGGCATTCGGAACCGGTCGGGCGCTCAGTCCTTCGGCGGCACCGGAATCCCGTTGAGCTCGGCTTCGCCCTCCCAGTACTTCCAGCCCCACCCCGTCACCTTGCCGTCCTTGAAGACGACCGGCGACATCGCGCGCCACGCGAGCGTGTCCCCCTCGGGCGCCTCGCCACGGGCGTAGAGGTGCAGCTCCCAGTAGGTGCCGGAGGTCAGGTACGACGCCGACTGGGTCGGCGCGTCGCTCTCCATCAGCACGGCGACACTGTCCTTGTCGATGCCGGCGGAGAGCTTGCGGAGGCGCCCGTCGCCGCACGCCGCGAGCGTGAGGGCGAGCAGGGCAGCAGGAAGAATCAGGGCGGTACGGCGCATCGGTGTCGATCCCTTGCGGTGAACGGGGCGCACCGACCCCTCGGTCGTGCGCGGACCCCCAAAGTAACGGGAGGACTCGCGACAGGGCACCGGGGTCGAGGATTGTCGGATCGACCGGAACGGGCGACGTTTGGGGATCGCGAGCGTGGCGAAACTGGCAGACGCGCAGGACTTAGGATCCTGTCCCGCAAGGGGTCCGGGTTCGACTCCCGGCGCTCGCATCGGGGGGTGGGTGACGTTTCGGGTGCGAAACGTTACCTTGGGGCATCCCACCTACATCCCGGAGGCCCCCGTGGACAGCACTGCCTGGCCGTGGTTCGAGGCTGTGGCATCCCGCCTGAGCGGTCTTGCCGTCGTCCTGCTCGTCGTGGTCAATGCCGGCTTCGCGACCCTGGTCGCGGTGCGGCGCGATCGCAGCTTCGTCAATCGCTGGACCCGACCGCTCGTGGTCGCGGATGCGGCCCTCGTGCTGGTCGCCGGCGGGATGCCGGTCGCGAATTGGATGGTGCAGCGGGTGGGCGGGGCGATGCTGGCGCTGCTGCCCGACGTGGCCGTGAACGCCCCGGCGGAGCCCGTCAGCCCCGGCGGCGAATGAGCTGGACGCGGATCGCGTCCACGACCAATTGCAGGTCGTCCATCTTCCCCAGCAGCGGAACGCCCAGCGACTCGATCGGCTCGTGCACGGCCGGATCGCGGTTGGCCCCGGTCAGGAACACCACGCGCCCCTTCAGGGCCGGGGCGGTGCCGATCAGTTCGCGATAGAAGGTCAGCCCGTCGGTCCCCGGCATCAGCACGTCACTGACGACGGCATCCGGAAGCTCCCCCTCGGTCACGGCCGCCATCGCGGCCGCAGCCGAATCGGCTTCCACCACGTCGTGACCGGCGCGCTCGAAGTAGGCGCGCAGCACGCGCCGCATTCCCCCATCGTCATCGACCACCAGGATCCGAGGCATGGGCCAATCGAACCGCCTCGAGGGTCCGGGGTCAAGGGGAGGTCCTCATTTGACCCCCCTGCCCCGCGCCGGGTAACTTTCCGGGCTATGACTGATATCCTGATCCAGACCACGGCCGAGGACGTTGCCTCGAAGTCCCTGCAGGTCACCGTTCCCGTTGCCCGTGTTGCCGAGTCCGAGAAGCGCGCTGTCCGCGAGTATGCCCGGCAGGTCCGACTCCCCGGGTTCCGGAAGGGCCACGCCCCCGAGCCGATGGTGCGCAAGCGCTTCGGCAACGAGATCAAGCGCTACGTGATCGAGGACGCCCTCCGCGAGAGCTGGCAGCATCTCCTCGAGACGACTGAGCTCAAGCCGACCTCGGACCCGCAAGTCACCAACATCCAGTTCGAGGACGGCAAGGACCTCGTCTTCGATCTCGTGGTCGAGGTGCGCCCGGAGCTGACGCTGGCGGCCACGGGCGGCTTCACGCTCACGCGCCCGGCCGTCGCGGTGACCGCCGAGATGGTGCAGGAGCAGCTCGATCGCCTCCGCGAGCAGCGGGCGACCTGGTCGCCGGTCGAGGGCGTGCGGCCGAAGGACGGCCAGCTCGTCACCCTGACCGTCGTGACGCTGGAGGACGGGAAGACCCCGGCCGAGGGGCAGCCCTACTCGCTGCAGCTGGGCAAGGGCCAGGCGATCCCCGACCTCGAGACGCTCGTGATGGGGCTCCTCCCCGGCGAGACCGTCGAGGGCGAGGTGAAGCTCCCCGAGGATCATCCGGACGAGGCGCGCCGCGGCGAGGTGCGCCGGGTGCGGGTCACCCTGCACGAGGTGAAGGACCAGGTCCTCCCGGCGATCGACGATGCGTTCGCCCGCGAGATGGGGGATTTCGCCGATGCCGCCGCGCTCGAGACCGCGATCCGCGAGGACCTCGAGGCCGACGCGACCCGGACTGCCGATGCGGCCGTCCGCGACCAGCTGGTCAAGGCGCTGGTCGAGGCGAACAACGTCCCGGCCCCGGCCACCCTCGTGCGCCGCCTGCTCGGGGCATATGCGGAGGCCTATCAGATCGGCCGGGAGCAGGCCGAGGCGTTCGTGACCTCGTTCACCCCGGTGGCCGAGGCGCAGGTGAAGCGGGAACTGGCGCTCGACGCGATCGCCACGGCCCGGAACCTGCACTGCACCGAAGCGGACCTTGACGCGAAGATCGCCGAGCTGGCGGGCGCGCGGGGGATGGAGCCGGGCGCGCTCTACGCCCAGCTGGAGCAGGCGAAGCGGCTCAACGAGCTGGAGCGGCAGGTCACTGAGGAGAAGGTGTTTGCCTCTCTCCTCGCGGAGTCCACCGTCACGGAGGGCGCGGCGTGACCCACGCCTCGATCTATCCGCCGTACATCATCGAACGGTCCAGCCGCGGCGAGCGGACGTACGACATCTTCTCGCGCCTGCTGATGGACCGGATCGTCTTCCTCGGCGCCGGGATCAACGACGCCGTGGCGAACATCATCATCGCCCAGCTGCTCTTTCTCGAGGCCGACAACCCCGAGAAGGACATCTACCTCTACATCAACTCGCCGGGCGGCGTGGTGTCGAGCGGGATGGCGATCTACGACACGATGCAGCACCTGCGCGCGCCGATCAACACGATCTGCATGGGCATGGCCGCCTCGATGGGGTCGTTCCTGCTGACCGCCGGGACGAAGGGGAAGCGGGCCGCGCTGCCGCACTCGCGGATCATGATCCACCAACCGTCGGGCGGGACGCAGGGGACGGCGGCGGACATCGAGATCCAGGCACGCGAGATCCTCTATCTCCGCGGCAAGATGAACGCGCTGTACGCGAAGCACACCGGCCAGCCGCTCGAGCAGATCGAGCGCGACATGGACCGCGACCGCTTCATGAGCGCCGAGGAAGCAGTGGAGTACGGGTTGATCGACACGATCTTCCATCCGCGGAAGTCCCCCGACACACCCTGATGCTTGACCGATCCGGGTTCGGGGGACAGGTTCACGAGAGCCACGTCCCCCACCCGGCTGCCCGGTGGAGCCCCCGATGTCCAACGACAAGCACCTGCGCTGCTCCTTCTGCGGCAAGAGCAAGGACTCGGTCCGGAAGTTCATTTCGGGCCCGTCGGTGTACATCTGCAACGAGTGCATCACCCTCTGCAACGAGATCCTGGCCGAGGACGAGGAGCGCGAGCAGGGCGAGACCCGGCGCGCCGTCCCGACGCCGCAGGAACTGAAGGCGACGCTCGACCAGTACGTCGTCGGGCAGGATCGCGCCAAGCGCTCGCTCGCCGTCGCGGTGTACAACCACTACAAGCGGATCAACGCCGGCCCGCGCGAGGCGGGCGAGGTCGAGCTCGAGAAGTCGAACATCCTCCTCCTCGGCCCCACCGGCACCGGCAAGACGCTGCTGGCGCAGACGCTGGCGCGGATCCTCGACGTGCCGTTCACGATCGCCGACGCGACGACGCTGACCGAGGCGGGCTACGTCGGCGAGGACGTGGAGAACATCCTCGTCCGGCTGCTGCAGGCGGGCGACTTCAACGTCGGCGAGTGCGAGCGCGGCATCGTCTACATCGACGAGATCGACAAGATCGCCCGCAAGAGCGAGAACCCCAGCATCACCCGCGACGTCTCGGGCGAGGGGGTGCAGCAGGCGCTCCTCAAGATCCTCGAGGGGACCGTCGCGAGCGTCCCGCCGCAGGGCGGCCGCAAGCATCCGCAGCAGGACTACATCCAGCTCAACACGCGCGACATCCTCTTCATCGTCGGCGGCGCCTTCGACGGGCTGCAGCCGATCATCGAGGCGCGCCTCGGTCGCCAGCGGATCGGCTTCGCGCCCGAGGGCGACGGCCCGACCCCGCAGGCGCTCGCGGCGCATCCGTACGAGCAGGTCGAGCCCGATGACCTGCTGCAGTTCGGGCTGATCCCCGAGCTGGTCGGGCGGCTCCCGGTGCTGGTGCCGCTGCAGGCGCTCGACGAGGACGCGCTGACGCGGATCCTGGTCGAGCCGAAGAATGCGCTGGTGAAGCAGTACCAGCGACTGTTCGAGCTCGAGGGGGTGCGGCTCACCTTCGCGCCCGAGTCGCTGCGCGCCGCGGCCCGCAAGGCGATCGCGCGGAAGACCGGCGCGCGCGGGCTCCGCGCGATCCTCGAGGGCGTGATGACCGACATCATGTTCGAGCTGCCGGCCCGCCGCGACGTGCGCGAGGTGGTGATCACCCCCGAGGCGATCACCGACGGCGCGCCGCCGCTCGTGGTGACCGAGCGGGCGCGGCAGAAGAAGGAGGCGTGAGCGCCGCCGCCGTGCCGTCGCCGCTCGCGGGGACGGTGATCGACTTCGTCGGGTCGTTCCCCGACCCGCGCCACGCGCTCGAGCCCCGTCGCCCCGAGTTCGCCCTGATCGGGCGCTCCAACGTCGGCAAGTCGTCGCTCCTCAACGCGCTGACCGGGCGCAAGGCGCTCGCGCGGGTGTCCAGCACGCCGGGGAAGACGCAGCTCCTCAACATCTATCGCCTCCCGACCCTCTATCTCATCGACCTGCCGGGCTACGGCTTCGCGCAGGCGTCGAAGGGCGAGCGCGCGGCGTATCGCAAGCTCCTCGAGCGCGTGCTCCGCGAGCGCACCACCCTCAGCGGGGTGATCTGGCTGCTCGACATCCGGCACGCCCCGTCGGCGGACGATCTGGCGTTCGGCGACCTGCTGGCCGAGTCGGGACAGGCCGCACTCGCGGTCCTCACCAAGGCCGACAAGCTGTCGCGGAAGGGCCAGCGGGATGCCGTGGTGGCCCGGGCCCGCGAGCTTGGCGTCGACGAGGACCAGATCCAGCTCGTCTCCTCGCACACCGGTCTCGGCATCGCCGAGCTGGGTGCGTCCATCCTGGCGGCGGCCGCCGCCGATCCTGCCGCCGTGGAGGCTTCGTGATCCGTCGTCCGACATCCTGCCTCGTCGCCGCGATCGCGCTCGCGGCCTGCGGCCCGCGCCAGGCCCCCGCGCAGGTCGCCCCGGTCGCCGATACCGCGCAGGCCGGCCTCCTCCCGAAGGGCTTCGGCATCCTGAGCCAGGACTTCCTGACCCTCGGGATGCGGAGTGTCACCCTGGAGATCCAGCTGGTGCCGCTCGACGAGCGCGTCCTGCGCCTGCTCGCGCCCGATGCCTACGAGGGGCTGTCGCGGATCCAGGGACGGTACCGCGCCCAGATCGACTCGATCGCGATGCGGGCGGGGGTGCGCGAGCCGGGCGTGGCGCTGGTGACCTTCTTCGGCCGCGCCCCGAACACCCGCTTCGACCCGTTGCTCCTGTCGATGGTGCAGCGGAACCGCCTGTTCCGGCCGATCGGCTTCGTGCCGATGTCGGCGCGCTTCACCGCGCAGGTGCTCGACACCCGTGAGCAGGCGGGGGCGCTGGTGATCTTCGAAGTCCCCTTCCCCGTCTTCGAGCCGTTTTCGTTCAGCTACCTCGAGGCGACCACCGACGACTGGGAGCGGAAGGTGCCGCGGATCGAGACCGAGCGGGCGCGCATCCTGAGCCGCGCCCGACCGGCCGGCACGGAGCGCTGACCGTGGCGCTCCGTCCGCTCCGCCAGCTCGAGCCGAGCGCGGCGATGCTGCGTGCGACCGAGCGGTGGCTGGGCGACCTCGAGTCGGCGCTCGCCGACCCGACCACCGACCGCAACGCCCTGGTCCGCGAGACGCTCTTCGCGCTGGCCCAGCCGGGCGAGGGGAGCTGGGAGGAACGGGTCAACGACCCGCGGCTCCCCCCGGCGGCGACCGTGGCGCTGCTGGCGCTCGATCCCGCCAATGTGACGCTCGAGCCCGAGTACTACGCCGACGTCGACCCCGAGCGCTTCGCGCGGGCCAAGCCGCTCCTCTGGCTCTGGTACTCGTTCGACCGGCTCCCGCTCGCCGGCCAGCACGTGGCGCTGGGGGTGGCGTTCCGTCGGCTGCTGGCGCCGCACCTGTTCGCGCGGGTGGGCCGCAACTTCAAGTGCTTCCAGCACGTCGAGTTCTCGTACGGCTACAACCTCGAGATCGGCGACGACGTCGTGGTGCACCGGCACGTGCTGCTCGATGACCGCGGCGGGATCGTGCTGGGGGACCGCGTCTCGATCTCGGACTACGCCAACATCTATTCGCACACCCACAGCATCGTCGACCAGCGGGACGTGACCACCCTGCCGACCGTCCTCGAGGACGACGTGCGCATCACGTACCACGCCACCGTGCTGGCCGGGGTGCGCGTTGGCCGCAACGGCATGGTCGGAGCCTCCGCCGTGGCGACCAAGGATGTCCGTCCCTTCCACGTGAACGTCGGCATCCCGGCAAAGTCGGTCCGGGTGAAGCCGAACGCCCCGCCCGAGTCGGCCTCGACCATCCGCCGCCCGGACGCCTCGCGCGGCTGACGTGACCGGTTCGTGACGCCCGCCGGCCCCCGCGAGGGGGCCGGTCGCGTTTCGTGACACGACCGTTGCACGGCTCGTGACACGATCGTCACGCCATTGTCCGACCTTCGTGGCCTGTTGGATGGGGTGTCTCCCGATGGGCGGGCACCACCCCAATCCCACACCACGGGTGGACATGATGAAGGTCGCGATGCGCCGGATGCTGCTGGCGTTGGTGATGATGGTTCCGGGGGCGCTGCTCGCGCAGGCCCCGACCGGCCGCCTGGTCGGCAAGGTGGTGGACGCCGAGGGCGGGATTCCGCTCGGCGGCGCCCGCGTCGAGATCGTGGGCACGACGCTGCGTGCCACGACCGCGGTGGATGGCCGCTTCACGCTGGCCGCGGTGCCGGAGGGGACGATCTCGCTCAAGGTCGCGATGATCGGCTACACGCCGAAGACCGTGACCGGGATCGTGATCACGGCCGGCAAGGTCACCGAGCAGGGCGTCACGCTGAGCGCGCAGGCGCTCGAGCTCGAGGAGCTCACCGTCACGGCCGCGGCCGAGCAGGGCTCGGTGGATGCGGCGCTCGACGAGCAGCGCAACGCCGTCGGCATCGTCAACGCCATCTCGGCCGAGCAGATTGCCCGCTCGCCGGACGGCGACGCGGCGGCCGCGGTGCAGCGCGTGAGCGGCGCCACCGTGCAGGACGGCAAGTATGTCTTCGTCCGCGGCCTCGGCGATCGCTACACCACCGCGTCGCTCAACGGCGCGCGCATCCCCTCGCCGGAGCCGGAGAAGAAGGTCGTGCCGCTCGACCTCTTCCCCTCCTCGCTCCTCTCGGGGATCACGACCAGCAAGACCTTCACCCCGGACCAGCCGGGCGACTTCTCGGGGGCGTCGGTCAACATCACGACGCGCGACTTCCCCGGCCGCCGCTTCATGGCCGTCTCGGCGAGCACCGGCTTCAACGACGCGATCACCGGGCAGGACGGGGTCTTCTCGCCGTCGACCGGGCGTGACTGGCTGGCACTCGGCGCCAGCTCGCGCGCGATCCCGACGGACCTCAAGAACACCGACTTCACGCAGGCCGTGGCGCCCGACCAGGTGAACGCGCTGGTCAACGGGCTGCGGAACGTCTGGTCCCCGACCCAGCGCACCGGGGCGCCGAACGCGTCGTTCGGGATGTCGCTCGGCGGCACGCTGCCGACCGGCGGGAACGGGATCACCTACCTCGCCTCCGGCACCTACTCGGCGACGCAGGAGGTGAAGGCCGGCCAGCGCCGCGCCCTCGCCGCCGCGCGCCAGGGGGCCGAGGCGGAGGAGATCGACCGGTACGACGGCACCACCGGCCGCAACAGCGTCCTCTGGGGCGGCATCCTGAACTTCGGCACCACGCTTGGCAGCCACACGAAGGTGTCGCTCAACAACACCTACAACCGCACGATGGACAACGAGGGGCGTCGCGAAACCGGCTACTCCGAGAACCTCGCGCTCCCGCTCGAGATCCAGCGCCTGCGCTACGTCGAGCGCAACATCTTCTCGTCGCAGCTCGGCCTCCACCACGAGCTCGGCCAGGGCCGCCACTCGATCGACTGGGGCGTGACGGTGTCGGGCGTGCGTCGCTCGGAGCCGGATCGCTCGGAGATCGTCTACTCGCGCGATGCGGACGCGAACCGGTGGTTCGGCTTCTCGAACGAGGCCGCGGTGCGGACCTTCGCGGACCTCACCGAGAACAGCGTCGAGGCCTCGCTCGGCTGGACGCTGGCGCTCGGCGAGCCGTCGGCGGGCCGTTCCCTGAAGGTCGGCGGCCTCTACCGCCAGACCGACCGTGACGCCGACAACACGGCGTACTCGATCTCGCTGCGGCGCGTCCTCCCCGACGACGGGGCGACCGCGAACCCGGAGACGATCTTCGGGGGCGCCTACTCGCTCCCGGGCAGCGACTACTTCGCGATCACGCCGCTCGCCGCCGGCGGCTCGTACACCGCCGAGGATCGCCTCACGGCCGGCTACGCGATGCTGACGATGCCGCTCGGGACGGAGCTCGAGCTCATCGGCGGGGCGCGCGTCGAGCAGTCGAAGGTGCAGGTCAACTCGATCTCCACGATCGGGCAGGCCGCCGTGGCGCAGCCGGAGTTCACCGACGTGCTGCCGTCGCTGGCGCTCACCTGGCGGATGAACGAGCGGATGAACCTCCGCGCCTCGGCGTCGCAGACGCTGTCGCGCCCGGAGTACCGCGAGCTCGCCCCGGTGCTGTTCCGCGAGGTCATCGACTTCGACAACGTGCGCGGCAACGAGAACCTCCAGCGCGCGCTGATCCAGAACTACGACCTGCGGTGGGAGTTCTACCCCGAGCGCGGCGAGATCCTCAGCGTCGGCGTCTTCGCGAAGCGCTTCGACAACCCGATCGAGCGGGTGTACCAGGGCACGTCGGGCACGCGCATCATCACCTTCGTGAACACGCTGGGCGCCAACAACTACGGCGTCGAGCTCGAGGCGCGGAAGTCGCTGGCGATGGTGAGCGAGGGCCTCCGGCCGCTCAGCGTCTTCGCCAACGCGACGATCATGCGCTCGGAGATCGAGATCGACCCGACCGCCGGCTCGATCACCAACCCGAACCGCCGGATGGTCGGCCAGGCGCCGTACGTGCTCAACGCCGGCCTGACCTGGACGCACCCGACCGCCGACGCCTCGGCGACGGTGCTCTTCAACCGCGTCGGCGAGCGGATCCTCGACGCCGGCGAGCTGCCGCTGCCGGACGTGATCGAGCAGGAGCGCAACGTCCTCGACGTCTCGCTGCGCCTGCCGCTCTTCTCGACGCTGAGCGCGCGCGTGGACGCCAAGAACCTGCTCGATGCGCCGTACCGCATCACGCAGGGCGCCGTGGTGCGCGAGTCGTACCTGGCGGGCCGGGTCTTCACGATCGGATTCAGCTGGAAGCAGTGAGCCGTCCGGTCGCGTGACGCGACCGTGACCGAAGCGCGACCAAACGCCGACACCCCGCGGGTTTCTTCCTGCTGATGGGTGTCGGCGTTTGCCGTGCCCGGACCACCACCACAGGGGATTGTGATGACCTTCGGACTGACCACGCTGGCCCGCCTCGCGACGCTCACCGCGGTCGTGCTTGCTGGGGCATGCAGCAGCGACGACGACAACGACGGCGGCACCCTGCCGCCGGCCAACCCGGCCCCGACCGGGCTCGCGGCCGCCGCCACCGGCCAGACCACGATCAACGTGACGTGGACCGCGCCGACCGTGGCCGTGACCCAGTTCGTGCTGCAGCGCGCGACCGGCAACGGCGCGTTCGCGGAGATCGCGCGCCCGGCCGCCGCGGCGACCAGCTACGCCGACCAGGGGCTCACCGCCGGGACGCAGTATCGCTATCGTCTCGCGGCGGTGCGCGCGGCCGGGACGACCGGCTTCTCGACCGAGGCCACGGCCACCACGCAGGCCGGCAACGGCGGCGGGGGCGGCAACGTCGTCGAGGTCACCACGGACATCACCGCCAACACCACGTGGACCAGCGACAAGGTCTACCTGCTGAAGGGCTTCCGGAAGGTCGCCAACGGCGCCACGCTCACCATCCAGGCGGGCACCGTGATCCAGGGCGACTTCGAGACCGTCGGGTCGTCGCTCTTCGTGCTGCGCGGCGCGCGGATCAACGCGCAGGGCACCGCCGCGGCCCCGATCGTCTTCACCTCGTCGCGTCCGGTCGGCCAGCGCGCAGCGGGGGACTGGGGCGGGCTGATCATCATCGGCAACGCGCGCATCAACCGCTCGGGCACGGTCAACCTCGAGGGGACCGGCACCGGCGGCGACAACCCGCTGATCAACTACGGCGGGGGCGACAACGACTTCGACAACAGCGGCACGCTGCGCTACGTCCGCGTCGAGTACGCCGGCTTCGGCCCCGCGGCAGATGCCGAGCTCAACTCGTTCACGTTCGCGGCGGTCGGCGGGCAGACCACGATGGAGTACCTGCAGGTCCTCAATGGCCTCGACGACTCGTTCGAGTGGTTCGGCGGCAACGCCGACGCGAAGTACCTCGTCTCGTACGAGGCGGGCGACGACCACTTCGACATGTCCGAGGGCTTCCGCGGCCGGCTCCAGTACCTGATCGCGTTCCAGAGCCGCCTCGTGACGATCCGTCCGGGCGCCGGCAACGTCGCCAGCGACCCGCAGGCGATCGAGAATGACGGCTGCGGCTCCAACGCCGGCGGCGGCTGTGACCTTGGCTTCAACTCGACCCCGCTGACCACGCCGGTCGTGGCGAACTTCACGCTGGTGGGCACCGGTCCGGGCGTCGTCGGCTCGGGCGGCGGCTACGGCATGGTGCTCCGCCGCGGCGTCGGCGGCCACTACGTCAACGGCCTGATCGCCCGCTTCCCGAACGCGGCGGTGGGCTACCGTGACGCGCAGACGAAGCAGCGCGAGACCGAGGGTGTCTTCTCGCTCAAGAACATCTACGTCGCCGAGACCGCGACCCTGTTCCAGGCGGGGCAGCAGACCTATGGCACGCCGGGTGACCTCGAGCACGCGCCGGCCGTGACGGCCGCGTCGCTCTTCACGGCGCTCGCCGCGAACCCGACGCAGGCGTCGGATCTCGACTGGTCGCTGGCGGCTGGTGCCGCCCCGCGGACCGGTGGGCTCACGCTGTTCACCGGGGACCTCGCCAACCGCGCTGCCGGCGGCATCACCGGCACGGCCTTCCGCGGCGCCGCCGATCCGAACGGCGCGAAGTGGTGGAGCGGCTGGACGAACTACGCGGACAACTGAGTCGCCTTGGGCCTTGGGCCATGAGGGATGCGACAGCGGGGGGAAGGGGCGAGTCCCCCTCCCCCCGCTGTTCTACCTTTCACCATTCACCGTTCACCATTCACCGAGACACCCGTGCGTCGCTTGCTCCTGACCGTCCTGCTCCTCGCCGCCTGCTCCACGAAGCCGGCCGAGGTGGCGACCACCGACTCGACGCCCTGGCGGAAGCCCGGCGATGCCGTCGACTCGATCCTCCCGATGCCGGAGTACCTGCGCCGGTTCCGCGCCGGGACCGATTCCGTCGCGGCCCTGACGGGCGGGGCCTCGTCGCGCGAGGCGCTGGCGCGGCGCTTCCTCGAGGCCGTGTCGGCCCGTGACAGCGTGATGCTGGGGCAGCTGCTGGTGTCGCGCGCGGAATTCGGCTGGCTGGTCTTCCCGGACCACATCTACGCCGCGCCGCCCTACGAGCTCGACCCGGCGGTGTTCTGGATGCAGCTGGTCGCGGGAAGCGCCAAGGGAGCGGCGCGCGTGCTGGAGCGGGTGGGCGGGCAGCCGCTCGCCTTCGCGGGACTCGACTGCCAGCGCGACACGCTGCAGCTGCGCCAGGGGCCGGCCACGGTCTGGGGGCCCTGCACCATCCGGTATCGCGAGGGGGACTCGACGGTGGCGCGCCGGCTCTTCGCCTCGATCATCGAGCGCGACGGCACGGCGAAGTTCCTGGGGTATGCGAACGAGTTCTAGGCGGCGACGTCCACCGCCCCGAGGTCGATCGCCCGCCGGTACTCGGCGAGCACCCCATCGAAGATGGTGTCCCACGACCGCTCCACGGCGGTCGCGCGGGCGCCGATCGCGAGATGCTGCCGGAGCGCGGCATCGTCGAGGAGCCGGGTCATCCCCGCCGTGAACGCCTCGGCGTCGTCGGGCGCGACCAGCCACGCATTGTCGCCGTGCACCGCGAAGTCGAGCGGTCCGCCCGCGCGCGCCGCGACCGACGGCAACCCGGACGCCATCGCCTCGAGCAGGACATTGCCGAAGGTCTCGGTGGAGGACGGCATCACGTACACGTCGGCCGAGGCGTAGACGGCCGCGAGAGCATCCCCGCGCCGCTGGCCGGCGAGGATGACCTGCGGAGGCGCCTCCGCCCGCAGCTGCGCCTCGAGCGGTCCGTGGCCCACCAGCACGAGGCGCGGCGTGTCCGCGCGCGCACCGAGCATCCGCCACGCCTCGAGCAGGAGCAGCAGGTTCTTCTCGGCCGCGAGGCGCCCGACGTACAGCACCATCGGCTGCCCCGGCGCCAGCCCGAACTCGGCGCGCACCGCCTCGCTGCGCCGCGCCGGGGTGAACAGTCCGCTGTCGACGCCGCGACTCCAGAGCCCGGTATGCCGCACCCCGCGAAGCTGGAGGTGCCGCTCGTAGCGCCGTGACGGGCAGAGCACCCGCACCGCGTGACCGTAGAACCAGCGCAGGTACCCCCACCCAGCCGGCATCAGCCAGTCGAGATGGTAGCGGGCGGCGTACCGCTCGTAGTCGGTGTGCGCCGAGGCGATCACCGGCACGCCGTACTCCCGCGCGAGGCGCACGCCGGCGCTCCCCATCGCGAACTCGGTGGCGACGTGCACCAGGTCCGGTCGGAAGGCGGCGAACTGCTCCCGGAGCTGCGGCCAGTCGGGGAAGCCCCACTGCACGTCCGGGTAGAGAAAGAGCGGTCGCGACGGCACCCGGTGCACATGTGGCACGTCGGGCTGGCTCGCCGGCCGCTCGTATTCGGGGGTGAAGACGCGCACGGTGTGGCCGCGCGCCTCGAGGGTGTCGGCGAGGCGCTGGATCACCAGCGACACCCCGCTCACCATCGGCCAGTAGACCTCGGAGAAGATCGCGACGCGCACCCGGTCACCCGACCAGGGCGAGGCACACCACGGTCGCGACGGCGATCATCTGCCCCACCAGCACGTCGCCGGGATAGTGCACGCCGAGCACCACGCGACTCCATCCCACGAGCAGCGCCGCGCCGACCAGCCACGGGGCAAGGGCCGGGAACGCGAGCGCGTAGCCCAGCCCCACCGAGAGCGCGGCCGTCGCGTGGCCGGACGGGAACGAGAAGCGATCCGGCGCCGGGATGTGCGGGAGCACCGGCGGACGCTCGCGGTTGACGCGCCGCTTGATGAGCTGCACGACGAGGTGCGAGAGCGTGAGTCCGAGCGCCAGCGGCACCGTCGTGGCGCGCGGCCACGGGGCGATGAGCAGCGGGACCAGCACGCTCATGATCGTGATGACGGCGCCGCCGGCGTGGGTGATCGTGATCCAGGCCCGACGTCGCAGCCGACCGGCCTCGCGCGAGAGTGCCCAGCGCGCCAGCAGCGCCTGGTCGTGCCCGTCGAGTCGTCGCACCATCTGCATCGCCACCGTCATCGCGCCCTCCCGTGTCGGGGATCCGGAGACGCCACCAAGGTGATGGGCGATTGCCACGATTGGGCGACGACCGTGTCGAGAGTTGACCGCATCGGCGTGCGGCCCCAGCGACCGAGTCGTGACGCGGCCGTCACCCGGATGTCACCCCTGTCGACGATCGTGTCGCCCATGACGATCGCCCCGCGCGTGCTGTACTGTGCCGATACCTACCCGCCGCAGGTGAATGGCGTCTCCGTCGTGACCGCGCTCTCGGTGGAGGGACTCCGTCGCCGTGGGTGGGAGGTGCGCGTGATCGCACCGCGCTATCCCGACACGATCACCGACGTCTTCCGGGGCGCCGAGCACGAGGGACTTCGCGACGACGACGTGCGGATCCCGAGCCTTCCGATGCCCGGCTATGCCGACATCCGCTTGGCCGCTCCGATGGCCCTCCGCGTGCGCCGCGCCGTCGACACCTTCCGTCCCGATCTTGTCCACAGCGCCACCGAGTTCATGCTCGGCTGGCTCGGGCAGCGCGAGGCACGCCGCCAGGGCATCCCGTCGGTCTCGTCGTACCACACCGACTTCTCGCGCTACACCGAGGCGTACGGCGTGCCCCGACTGCGGGGCACGGTGCAGGCGTACCTCGCGCGCTTCCACCGTCGCAGCGCGCGCGTCTACACGCCGGGGCTCCTCGCCGAGCGCGAGCTGCAGCAGCTCGGCGTCGCCGCGGTCGAGGTCTGGGGGCGCGGGGTGGACACGGCGCTCTTCGCCCCGCAGCATCGCGACCGGCGTGTGCTCCAGAAGCTAGGCGTGCCGGACGACGCGTTCACGGTCCTGCACGTCGGGCGGCTCGCCGCCGAGAAGGGGGTGGAGCGGATCCTGGCGGCGTTCGCGTTGGCGCGCGCCCGCCTCGGCGGCCGGCGGCGCGTGCACCTCGTCATCGCAGGCGACGGGCCGGCGCGACCCGGACTGCAGGCGCTGGCCGGCGCGGACGTGACGTTCGTCGGGAATCTCGACCGACGCCGGGCGCTCCCGGCGCTCTACGCGAGCGCCGATGCGTTCGCGTTCGCTTCCCACACCGAGACGCTCGGCCTCGTGATCCTCGAGGCGATGGCGAGCGGGCTGCCCGTCGTGGCCGCGCCGGCTGGCGGGGTGGCGGATCACCTGCGGCACGGTACCAACGGCCTGGCCTATCCGCCGGGCGATGTCGAGACGATGGCCGAGGCGCTGGTCGCGCTGGCGCGCGATCACGAGCTGGTGACGGCGCTCGCCGAGGGGGCGCGCCGGACGGCGGAGGCGATGTCGTGGGAAGCCGAACTCGACCGGCTCGACGCCAGCTACCGCGAGCTGCTCGGGCGCACCGGTACGCCGCGACGCGACAGCTCGGCGCGAACTTCGGGGATCGAGCAGCCGTCGAAGTGGAAGATCGACGCGGCCAGCACGCCGTGGGCCCCGACCTCGAGCGCGGCCGCGAGGTCGGCGATCGACCCGGCCCCGCCGCTCGCGATGATCGGGATGCCGACCGCCTCGGCGGCGGCGCGAGTGACCTCGAGGTCGTAGCCGCGCCGAGTGCCGTCGCGGTCCATCGAGGTCAGCAGGATCTCGCCGGCACCCAACCGCTCCAGCTCACGGATCCAGTCGATCGCCTCGAGCGGCGTTGCCTCGCGGCCGCCGGTGACCATCACGGTCCAGCGGCCACCCACGCGCTTGACGTCGACCGCCACGACGACGCACTGGGTGCCGAACGCCTCGGCCAGGCGGGTCACCAGCGAGGGGTCGCGCACCGCCGCGGTGTTGATCGAGACCTTGTCCGCGCCCGCGCGCAGCAGCGCACCCGCGTCGGCCTCGCTGCGGATCCCGCCGCCCACCGTGAACGGGATGAACACCGCCTCGGCGACGCGCTCGACCATCTGCAGCGTGGTGCCGCGACGCTCGTGGCTCGCGGTGATGTCGAGGAAGACCAGCTCGTCGGCGCCCTCGCGATCGTAGCGCGCGGCCTGCGCCACCGGATCGCCGGCGTCGCGGAGCCCCTCGAAGTGGATCCCCTTCACGACCCGACCGTCCGCGACATCGAGGCACGGGATGATGCGGCGCGCTAGCATCGGAGCACGTCCTCGATCGGGCCGGCCGATCCGCTGCCGAGCATCCGCACCGCATCGGCGATCGCGCGCGCCTCGCGGGGCCAGGCGCACGCGTGCTGCGCAACCTCCGGGGCCAGCCAGCGGAAGGCATCATGCTCGGGACCGAGCACCGGATCGACCCCGCTGTCGGTGAACGCCGCGAACGACGGGACGAGCGCGACTTCATCGGCCCCGTGCTGGTAGAAGAGCTCGACGCGCGAGAGGTTGTAGAGCGCCGTGATCGGCAGCCCCGTCTCCTCGGCGATCTCGCGGCGCGCGGCATCGGCCGGGGTCTCCCCCGGTTCGATGTGCCCGTGCACGACCTCCCACGACCCCGGACAGCGGCCGTGCGGCCCGCGACGCAGCAGCAGCACCTCGAGCGAGTCGCCCTGTCCCCGGAGGACGTAGGCGTCGATCAGCGACACGGCGACCGTGGTCATGGCGCCCACCGCGCGAAGCCATCGAGCAGCGCGATCCCCGCAGCCTGCGACTTCTCGGGATGGAACTGCGCCCCGAGGACGTTGGCGTGGCCGAGCAGCGTCACGAACGACCCGTCGTAGTCGCCGGTGCCGAGCGCCACGTCGTCGGGCACGTCGATCGGATGGAACGAGTGCACGTGGTAGTAGAACGTTCCCTCGTCGCCGAGCAGCGGACCGGTCACCGCGTGCGCGCGGCCCGCGGGCGTCGGCATCACGCGCGCCCAGCCGACGTGCGGCACGTGCAGCGCGGTGCGAAAGCGGGCCACGTCGGCGGGAAGAAGGCCGAGTCCCGCGACGCCGGGCGCTTCCTCGCTCTGCCGGCAGCAGAGCTGCATCCCCAGGCAGATCCCCATCACGGGACGCCCGGCCCCGGCGACCTCGAGCACGGCGGCGTCGAGCCCGCGCTCGGCGAGGTTCTGCCGGGCCCGCGCGAAGTGCCCGACACCGGGCAGGAGGACGCGATCGGCCCGGCGCACCGTGTCGGGATCGCTCGTGAGCGTCGCCGCGTGGCCCGCCGCCGCCAGCGCGCGGACCACCGACGCCACGTTGTTGACCCCGTAATCCACGACAGCGATCACAGCGTGCCCTTGGTGCTCGGGATGCCGTCCACGCGCGGGTCGAGGGTGGTGGCCGCGTCGAGCGCCCGCGCGAACGCCTTGAAGGTCGCCTCGACGATATGGTGCGCGTTCCGCCCGCGGATCAGGTCGACGTGCAGCGTGATCCCGGCGTGCGTCGCGACGGCGCGGAAGAACTCCGGCGTGAGCGCGACGTCGTACTCGCCGAGCATCTGCCACGCCACCGGGTCGGCGTGCCACTCGAGGAGCGGCCGGCCCGAGCAGTCGACCACCACGCGCACCAGTGCCTCGTCGAGCGGCACGGTCGCCTCGCCGTAGCGGCGGATGCCGCGACGATCGCCGAGCGCCGCGCTGATCGCCTGGCCGAGGGCGATGCCGGTGTCCTCGACGGTATGGTGGCCATCGACGTGGAGATCGCCCTCGGCGTGCACCACGAGATCGAAGAGGCCGTGGCGCGCGACGGCATCGAGCATGTGGTCGAAGAAGCCGATCCCGGTCTCGACCGAGGCCTCGCCGGTGCCGTCCACCGCGAAGCGGACCCGGAGCTCGGTCTCGCCGGTGATGCGTTCGATCGTCGCCTCGCGGCTCATCGTGTCGTCTCCCCATACAGTCGCGTGAAGGCGGCGATCACCGCGTCCACGTCGTCGTCGGTGCCGACGGAGATCCGCAGGCACTCCTCCAGCCCGGCGTTCGACGAGACGTCGCGCACCAGGATCCCGTGCTCGTCGAGCAGCCGGGCGAACAGCGTTCGCGCGGGCATCGCGTGGCTCCGCACCACGAAGAAGTTCGCGGCGCTGTCGTACACCGTGAGTCCCGGCAGCTGGCGCAGCGCGGCGATCGCGCGCTCGCGACCGGCGACCACCGCGGCGCTGCGCCGGGCGATCGTGTCGGCGTGCCCCATCACCACCTCGGCCGCGACCAGCGTGACGAGATTCACGTTGTACGGCAGCTTCGCCTTGGCAATCTCGCGGGCAATCGCCGGATGCGCGAGGGCCACCCCGAACCGGAGCCCGGCCATCCCCATCGCCTTCGAGAAGGTGCGCAGCACCACGAGGCGCGGGTGGTCCCCGAGGCGCGGGATCACCGTCTCGCCGCCGAACTCGAGATAGGCCTCGTCGCAGAGGACCAGCGCATCCGTCTCCTCGACGATGCGCAGGACCTCCGCAGCCGTGAGGACCGAGCCGGTCGGGTTGTTCGGCGTGTTGACGACGACCGCCTTCGCCTCGACCTCGTTGGCCGTCGCGATGAGCCGGTCGACGTCGAACCGGAAGTCCGGCCCGAACGGCACGGGATGGTACCGGCCGCCGTAGACCGACGTGAGCAGGCGGTAGAGCGAGAAGGTCGGCGCCGGCGCCACGACGGCGTCATCTCGATCGAGCACCACCGACAGCGTCGCCTGGATCAGCTCGTTCGAGCCGTTGCCGACCAGGATGCCGTCGGCCACCCAGCCATAGTGCGTGGCGAGGGCCTCGGCGAGCGCGCGCGGCACGAACTCGGGATACCGATGCCACGGGGCGGCCGCGACGCGGGCGAGGATCTCGGCCTTGAGCTCGGGCTCGAGGTCCGATGGCGCCTCGTTCTGGTTGAGCTTCCGGGTCGCGGGCTGCACCGCCAGGGTGTAGGCGGGCTGGGCGCGGACGGCGGGCTTGATCAGGCGCAGGCCATCGGAGGCATCGACGACGGGTGCAGCAGGGTCAGTCACGGCAGTGGTCACGAATCAGCGCTCGCGCCGACCCAGCACCGCCTCGAGGCGGGCCGAGAGGGCACGAGGACGAAAGGGCTTGGTGAGGAAATCGGTGGCCCCGAGCCGCAGCACGCGCACCTCGTTGTCCTCGTCGCCGCGGGCGGAGAGGACGATCACCGGCAGTTCCTGCGTGCCGGGGCGGGAGCGAAGCTGCGACAGCACGGTGTAGCCATCCACGTTGGGCAGGTTGAGGTCAAGCAGCACGAGATCGGGCGCGTGACGGTCGACCTGCTCGAGCGCCTCGACGCCGTCCCGTGCCTCGAAGATGCGGTACCCCTCCTGCTCGAGAAGGTCCCGCATCACGCGGCGCAGGGTGTCCTCGTCCTCGACCAGCAGGATCTTGCCGCGGTGCGCGGGGGCCGCGAACTCGCCGGTGTCCTCGAGGAGTTCAAGGCCGGTGAAGACCTCGTCCACCCGCGGCGCGGGCGGAGCCGCGGCCGCTGCCCGCGCGCCCCCGGCCTCGCCATCGGTGCTGCGGCGGGCCAGCTCGGCCCCGAGCGACGGGCGAGGCACGCCGGGCACGTCGGCGACCCGCAGCAGCTCCTCCGCGGTAGTGTGGCCCTCCAGCAGGTGCCGCAGACCGCACTCGAACAGCGACTGCATCCCCGCGGCGCGAGCCGCCTCGGCAATGCGGTCCGCCGGAGCGCCGCTGCCGACGAGGCGCTCGATCTCGGGCGACATCCGGAGGATCTCGACGATCGAGAACCGGCCACGATACCCGGTCTGCGCGCACTGCCCGCAGCCGACTGCGCGGAAGAGGCGCGTGTCGGGCGCGACGAAGCGCTGCAGCCGCTCGGGGAGCTCGTCGTGGCCCATCGGGGCGCGACAGACCGCGCAGAGCCGGCGCATCAGGCGCTGGGCGATGACGCCGCGGAGGCCCGCGCCGATCTTGAAGGCCTCGAGCCCCATGTCCACGAGGCGCGTCACGGTGTTCGGGGCGTCGTTCGTGTGCAGCGTCGACAGCACGAGGTGGCCGGTGAGGGACGCCTGCATCGCGATCTGGGCCGTCTCGAGATCGCGGATCTCGCCGACGAGCACGATGTCCGGATCCTGGCGGAGGATCGAGCGCAATGCCGACGCGAAGGTGAGGCCCTGCTTCTCGTTGACCTGGACCTGGACGATGTTCTTGCCGAGGCGGTACTCGACCGGATCCTCGACGGTCACGATGTTGATCCCCTCGGCCTGCACCTCGCGGATGCAGGAGTAGAGCGTCGTCGTCTTGCCGGAACCGGTCGGCCCGGTGCAGAGGACGACGCCCTCCTTGTGGTTCAACAGCTCGCGGATCAGCACCTGCTCGTCGTCGAACAGCCCCAGTGCCTCGAGCTTGAGCGTCGTCTGCTGGGTGTTCAGGATGCGGATGACCACCTTCTCGCCGTGCGTCGCCGGCAGCGTCGAGATGCGGAGGTCCACCGGCGTGCCGTTCACGCCGACGCGCGCGCGGCCGTCCTGCGGCCGCAGGCGGTCGGCGATGTCGAGCCCCGAGATGATCTTGATCCGCGAGATGAGCGGCACGCCCGCCTTGCGCGGGATCGTCATCGCCTGGCGCAGCACGCCGTCGATGCGGTACCGCACCGTGATCGTGGCCTCGCCCGACTCGATGTGGATGTCACTCGCCCGCGAGGTCACGCCGTCCGCGAGCAGCACCTCGACCAGCTTGATGATGGGGCGCGAGGACGCCTCGGTGCGAAGCAGCTCCTCCTCGGCCGTGTCCTGCTCGTCCTCGACCGCGGTGACCTCGAACCCTTCCATCCCCTCGATCAGGCGCGAGACGCCCTCGCTCGCGCTGACGCCGTAGCTGGCATCGAGGGTCTCGCGAATGGTGCGCGGCGAGGCGATGGCCATCCGCACCTCGCGACCGGTCGCGAACGCCAGCGCCTGCTCGGCCCCGACGTCGAACGGGTTGGCCGTGGCGACCTCGAGGGCGGAATCGGTGACGTGCAAGGGCACGATGGCGTGTCGCCGGGCCAGCGACTCGGGCACGACCTCGCGCGCCGCCGGGGTGGCACTGCCGAGATCGGCGACCGGGATGCGGCAGCGGGAGCTGACGGCCTCGAGCACCTGCGCCTCGCTGAGGACACGGCTGTCAAGAACACGATCCCAGAATGAGCCGGACGAGCTATCGCCCCGCAGGCGCTCAAGCGCCCCCGGGGGGAGAGATGGCGACAGGATCGCCACGAGCCATTCGTCGTTGAAGCCGCTCAATGCCTACCATCCGGGTCGGGGGTCACCGAGGAAACAGCGAAAACTAGGCCGGAGAGGACTGCCCGACCACCTGCGGGCGCTACAGGACCGGCCACCAGTCCGGATGCGCGTCCACCGTCAGGCCAAATCCCCCGCCAGCGGCCAGCTCGACCCGGACGATTCCCCAGAGATCGAGACGCACACCCGCCACGAGGCGGCTCCCCTGGCGGCGGTCGTCCCAGCCCGTCACCGTACCGTCCGCCGCCCCGACTGAAGCGAACGGCATCACCACCGACGGCAACGCGGTGCCGCGCAGCATCGAGAGTGGCGGGGCGGGAAGCTTCATCGCCACCGGCCGACCGACGAGCAGCATACCGCTCCGACGCCCGACCAGTTCGCGATGGGACGTGCCGACCAGCGTCCCGCGACCGCCGACCGCACGCGCGGCCCACGCCGGAGCCCCCGCCGTGACGATGCCCCCACGCGCCTCGATGCGCAGCGGTCCGGCGTCCTGGACGAGGGCCGCGGTCAGCTGCAGCCACGCCGTCGAGTCGCGCACCACATCGGCCGACACCGCTCGACGCTCGTCTCCGAGCCGTGCGCCGAGTCGCCACGCGGCGGGGCCACCCAGCGGACGCGAGGGGAGTCGGCTGCCGTCGAGCGCCGTGAAGCGGGTCACGGCATCCCGACGACCCTCGCGCGCAAGCGTGACCGCCGCGGAGGCACGCGACCACGCCAGCGCGGCACGATCCACGCGAACCCAGTCACCGAAGTCACGCCCGGCCACCAGAGCCGAGAGGGAGCGCACCACGCCCGAGGCCGGCGGGACCGCGATGGCATCCTCCACGCGGCGCTCGACGCCGAGCGACCACGGCCCGCGCTCGAGCCGGAGTCCACCCGTGACGCCGCCATCGGCAGTGCCGACGCCGAGGTCGAGCACCGCGCCGCGACCGCGCTCGCCGAGTCGGAACCCTGCCCCCACGGCCACGCCCTGCACGCGGTTCACGCGCAGCGCGCTGCTGACCCCATCGAGCGCGACGCGCCGGAGCGGCAATCCGGAGCGCAACCGGACGCCGAGTCCGTCGGTGGCCTCGTCGCGCAGCTGTTCGAGATCCGCACTCGTGAGCGGGGCGACGGCCAGCCGCGCGGCCAGCGGTCCGTCCCACGCGTGCGATCCGCCGGGCGCGCGCAGCCCGTCGACCAGCCGACCGGTGAAGCGACCGGGCGGGTGTACCACGCCGAGGGTGTAGCCATCGATGCGCCAATCGGCCCGGAGGACGGTCTCGAGCGGCAGGTCGAGCCACGGCGTGGCGCGACGGATCGCGATCGTCTGGCGCCACGGCAGCCATTCCGCGTCGTCGACCAGCGCGTTCTCGAGCGTCACCGTGATGTCGCGCACGGTCGGGTCGCGATAGGCGGCCGGCGTGAACGTGAACGCGAAACGCACGACCGCGGCGCGATCGCCGTCGAGGGCGAGTCGTCCGACGGCCCCGGCGGCGCCGGGATCGCGCGGGGCGACGCCGACCTGCACCACGCGGACGACCCCGTGCGGCGTGCGGAGCGTGAGCGAGTCCTCGACCGTGAAGCGATAGTGCGCGAGCCCGCGTGGCGTGAGGGGATGCGGCAGGTCCGCCACCTCGTCCCCCTCGCCCAGGCGCAGCACGTCACCGAAGTCGTTGGCGACGATGCCGAGATGATCGCGATGGTAGATGATGGCGTTCGGGAGGAAGGTGGTGTCGCGCCAGGCGCGGATCACCTGCTTGCTTCGGCTCGGGGCGTCGCCGTACACTTCGACCAGCAGCTCGTCCGCCCGAATCACCCGCTCCACCGGAATCCCGCCGTGACGCACCACCGACGCGAACCGCACGAGGCCCTCGGCCGTGGCGCGCCAGGCCCCGAGGGTGGTGTCCCGTCGGGCACGCTCGCGCACGGCGCGCTGGACCAGCGTCGGCACGTCCTCGTGCTGCGCCGCGAGCGGTCCCGCGCCCACCAGCATCGCCATCGCCAGCCAGCTTCGCATCGCCGCAATCTACGGCGGTCGTGGCTCGCGCTCGTGGCGCTGGCCGGGTGCGCGCGCCCCTCGATCGCGACGACGGCGTCCACCTCCCCCGTGGCCGACCTGGTGGCGGGCCCGCCGGTGGCGCGCGCGCGGCTCTGGGAACTCGGGCACGGCGGCGACCAACCCCGCGACACCATCGTCCGGTACGCCACGCGCGCCGGCCGGGTCATCGTCCTGCGGCATCCGGCCCCCGACCACAGCGTCTTCGCCGTGCTGTCGATTCCCGCCGTCGAGCGGACCGACTCGCTGACGGTGCGGGTGGCGCCGGTTGCCGAACGCTATGCCGTCGCCATCGCGGGGGATCGCCTGCCGAACGGCACCACCTTGACGTTCAGCTACGCGATTCACTTCACGCCACCGGACAGCGCCCACGACCGCTACCCCACGGCATCGCGCTTCGAGCGCGCGCTGGCGATCGGTCGTCTCGGCGAGGACGGTCGCGTGCAGCTGCTGCCGAGCGAGCGCCCGGCCGCCGATGTGCTGCGGGCCTCGATCACCGACCCCGGGACCTATCTCGTGGCGGCCCCGCGATGAGCCACACTCTCCTCGCCGCCTGCCGTGCGGCTCAGGCCGACGGGCACGCGCGGTTCCCGCTCCATCGCGCGATCGTCCTCGACGGCGACACCGCGGTCGCCGCCTTCGCGAAGCTGCACCGCGGCGGCTACGGCTTCCTCCTCGAGTCGCTCGAGGGCGGCGAGCGGTGGGCACGGTACACGATCCTCGCGACGGAACCCGAGGCGGTCTATCGCTATCACGGCGAGCGGGCCGAGCAGCGCCTCGAGGATGGCTCGTGGCAGGCCCTGCCCGGGGCGCACCCGCCGCTCGCGCACCTCGCCGCCCTGCTGCGCGACACGACGGCCCCCGCGCGGCCGGACCTGCCGCGCTTCACCGGCGGCGCGGTCGGCTTCTGGGGCTACGATGTCGTGCGCACGCTCGAGCGGCTGCCGAATGCCCCGCCCGATGATCGTGGCCTTCCCGACGCCGTGGTGATGATCGCGGGGACCGTGCTGGTGCTCGACCGGCTCTTCCAGCGCGCGATCGTGATCGCGAATGTCGCCCTCGACGGCGATCCGGACGATGCCGCGCTCCAAGGGCGCATCGATGCCGCCGAGGCCCGGATGCACGAGTGGCTCGGGCGACTCGGTGCACCGCTGCACCTCGCCCCGCTCGACCCGCTGCCCGCACCGGGGCCGCTCGAGCCGACGCCGCGCTACGACGGGTCGCAGTATGCCGCCGACGTGGTGCGCTGCCAGGAATACATCGCGGCAGGCGATGCCTTCCAGATCGTGCTCTCGCGCCGACTCGACGTGACGCCGGCCCCCGATCCGTTCCTGACCTACCGGTGGCTGCGCGCGCTCAACCCGGCCCCCTACTGCTTCTACCTCGCGCTCGATGACCTCATCCTCGCCGGTGCCTCGCCCGAGGTGCTGGTGCGCGTCGTCGACGAGGAGATCACCGTGCGACCGATTGCGGGGACGCGGCCGCGCGGGGCGACACCCGAGGAGGATGCGACGCACGAGGCTGCGATGCGTGCCGATCCGAAGGAGATCGCCGAGCACCTGATGCTCGTGGATCTCGGACGCAACGACGTGGGGCGCGTCGCGGCCTATGGCACGGTCCGCGTGGCCGAGCAGATGGTGGTGGAGCGCTACTCGCGGGTGATGCATCTCGTCAGCGAGGTGCGCGGGCGGCTGCGCCCGGATCGCGACGCCCTCGACGCCCTCGGCGCCGCCTTCCCTGCCGGCACGCTGAGCGGCGCGCCGAAGGTGCGCGCGATGGAGATCATCGACAGCTTCGAGCCGACACGCCGCGGGCCGTACGGCGGCGCGGTGGGCTATGTCGGCTGGGGCGGGCGCACGCTCGACACCGCCATCGCGATCCGCACGGTGGTCTTCCACGGTGATCGCGCGTCGGTCCAGGCCGGTGCCGGGCTCGTGGCCGACTCGGTCCCCGCGGCCGAACTCGCGGAGACGGAGGCAAAGGCGCGCGCGGCGCTCGATGCGCTCGCGTTCAGCGCCCGAAGCGGTAGCGGTAGCCGGCCTCCGCAAGCAGGCTGAGCACGAGGCGCACCGGCAGGCCCATCACGCCGAAGAAATCGCCCTCGACCCGGTCGACCAACGCGGCACCGTAGCCCTGGATGCCGTACGCCCCGGCCTTGTCGTGCGGCTCGCCGGTCGCGACATAGTCGCGCAGCTCCGCGTCCGTCGCGGCACGGAAGGTGACGGCCGTGCGATCGACGGCGACGCGCTCCTCGCCGTGTGCGATCAGGCAGACCGCCGTGATCACCTCGTGCGTCCGCCCCTGCAGCGCACGCAGCATTTCGAGGGCGTGGTCATCGTCGCGCGGCTTCTCGAGGATCGCCCCATCGAGCACCACGATCGTGTCGGAGCCGAGCACCAGCTGCCCGGGCACGGCGCGGGCCTTGTCGCGCGCGAGACGGCGGCTGTACGCCTCGGGCGCCTCGCGCGGGAGGGGAATCTCCTGCACGTCGGCCGGCACGACGAGGATCTCGAGCCCGAGCATCTCGAGCAGCTGCTTGCGGCGCGGCGAGGCGGAGGCGAGGACGAGGGTCGGCAGGCTCACGCGGCGTTCCGTTCGAGGATCAGGGTGACCGGGCCGTCGTTGACCAGCGCCACCTGCATGTCGGCCCCGAACTCGCCGGTGGCGACGGGACGGCCGGTGGCGCGCAGCGCCGCGACGAAGGCCTCGTAGAGGGGGATCGCCTGCTCGGGTCGCGCCGCATCGATGAAGGACGGCCGGCGCCCCTTCGCCGCGTCACCATAGAGGGTGAACTGCGACACCACCAGCAGGCCGCCATCAACCTCGTCGAGCCCGAGGTTCATCTTCCCCTCCGCATCGGTGAAGAGCCGGAGCCCGACGACCTTGTCGGCCATCCAGCTGACCTCCGCCAACGTGTCGCCGTGCGTGAAGCCGACAAGGAGCAGGAAGCCGCGACCGATCGCACCGTGGACTCGGCCCTCGATCGTGACGCTGGCCTCGGAGACGCGCTGAAGCAGGATACGCATGGCGGTGAATGGTAAGGGGTGAGGGGTGAGGGGTGAGGGGTGAGGGGGGGCTCTCCCGGCTCCCGACTCACGACCCACGACTCGTTGAGCCGCCGTTGATCATCCCCGGCCATCATCGTGGCTCACCTCACCCGGAGCCCCGATGCCCCGCCTTGTCGCTGTCGCTGCCCTGCTGCTTGTCGTGCCGGCCGTTGCGTCGGCACAGCTGTCGCTGACCCTGCGTACCGGCACCGTGGTCCACGGCGCCCACGCCGAAGCCCCCAGCGAGGAGGACAGCCCGGGCTTCGGTCCGGCGAGCGCGACCGAGTTCGCCGGGGCGGTGGCGTGGCACGGCGCCGGTTGGCGCGTGGCCGCCACCGCGAGCACCCATTCGCCCGACCTGCAGCTCCGTGGCGAGACCGCGGGGGTGCTCGTCGTGAAGGCCTTGCGCGGTCGCGCCTTCGGGCTCGAAGTCGGCCGCGATCTCGTCGGCCGCGAGGCCGGGCCGCGCCTGACCGGGCTGGTCGGCATCGCGAACGACCGGTGGCAGGTGATCGAACTGGGCACGACGTTCAGTCGGTGGCGAGGCATCGCCGCGCTCGAAGGGGGGATTCCGCTCCGCGGCAGGGTCTCCGCCGTCGTGCGCGCCGAGGCGGGGATCGCCGCGTCGCTGTTCGAGATCAATGACCTCCCCGCGGGCTACGACCGCACCACGGCGTGGCGTCGGGCGCTCCAGGTCGGCCTCCGGTACGGCGGACGCTGACCGTCGCGGAGTTGCCTCGCGCGCCGCACCGGGGAATGTTCCGGCGTCCCCTCGACGGAGCGTCCCCGATGCGGCATCGCGCGGCTGTCCGACACCTGGCCATCACCGGCCTCGCGCTCCTTCTCGTCGCCCCCGCGGCCCGGGCGCAGGACGACGGCGCGCGCTGGCGCAACGCGGTCACGGCCTTCGAGGCCTTCGCGCGCACCGACCGCACGGTGGGCGGCACGCTCGCGCTGGTCCGTGACGGCACCGTGCTGCGGGCGCATCACACCGGCTTCGCCGATCGCGACGCCCGGGTGCCGGTCACCAACGCCACGATCTGGCACTGGGGCTCGATCACCAAGACCCTCACCGCGGTGCTCGTGCTGCAGGAGGCGGCGCGCACCCCCGGGCTGCTCGACACGCCGCTGCCGACCCTCGTCCCCGAGACGCGGCGAATCCATCATCCGTTCGGCGGGATGGCAACGGTCACGCCGCGACATCTCCTCTCGCACACCAGCGGATTGCAGGCCGGGACCTGGCCGTGGTCGCGCGGGACCGACTGGGAGCCGTTCGAGCCGACGGAGTGGAGCCAGCTCGTCGCGATGATGCCGTACATGCAGGTCGCCTTCGCGGCCGGCAGCCGGTACAGCTACTCGAACCCCGGCGTGGTGTACCTCGCGCGCATCGTCGAGCAGGCTCACGACGAGGCGTGGGAGTCGCTGGTGCAGAAGCGGCTCTGGATGCCCCTCGGCCTCGACTCGAGCTACGTGAACAGCACCCCGCCGCATCTCCTCGCGGTGCGCTCGCGGAACTACGCACATCGACGCGACGGCGTGGTCGCGGGCGGTCCGGACTTCAACACCGGGATCACCACATCCAACGGGGGATGGAACGCGCCGATCGGTGATCTCGCCGCGTGGATCGCCTTCCTGGCCGGCACGCCGGACGCGGCGATCCAGGCGCGCCACGACCGGATCCTGCCGCGCGCCGCGGTCGCGGCGATGCAGGTCCCGGTCATCGCGGTGGACAGCGTGCAGCAGATGGGTCAGTCGCTCTTCGTCCGCGAGGCGCGCGGGCGCCGTGTCGTCGGGCACACCGGGACGCAGGCGAACTTCCGCTCGTTCTTCTGGCTCGACCCCGTGACGCGCGTCGCGGTCATCGGGGTGGTGAACACCAGCCACGACGTGGAGGGGCGGGCCAGCACGGCGCGCTTCGAGACGATGATGCGCGCCGCCATGGAGGCGCTGTGAGCCGGCCGTGGCCCCGACGCGGCGCACGCGTGCTGCTCCTGCTGCTCGTGACCGGATGCGTGCAGGCCTGGCAGCCGTTGCCGAGCCCGACGCCGGACACGCTCGGTGCGCGGGCGATCGTGGAGGTGCGCGACGCCGACGGCCGGCGGCTCCGCCTGCACGGCGTGCGATTCGAGGGCGATTCGCTGAGCGGCGTCCCGACGGTCCGGCCCCCCGACTGCGACAGCTGCCGGGTGCGCGTGTCGGCGGCCGCGCGCCGCACCGCGCGGGTCGCCGAGGTGGGCGACCGGCGGGTGGGTGAACTCTGGCTGTTTGCGCTGCCGTTCGCGGTGGCGCTCTGGCTCGTCACCGGCGGCAGCGACTGACGACGCCCGCCGCTACTCCACCGTCACCGACTTGGCGAGGTTGCGGGGCTGGTCCACGTTGCAGCCGCGGCGCACCGCGACGTAGTAGCTGAAGAGCTGCAGCGGGATGATCGTCAGGATCGGCGTGAGCAGGTCGAGCGTCTCCGGCACCTCGAAGGTCGCCTCGGCGATCTTCCGGATCTCGCTGTCGCCGGGGTTCACGATCGCGATGACGCGACCGCCCCGTGCCCGCACCTCCTGCACGTTCGACACGATCTTGCCGTAGACCGCATCGCGCGGGGCCACGACGACGACCGGCATGTTCTCGTCGATCAGCGCGATCGGGCCGTGCTTCATCTCGGCCGCCGGATACCCCTCGGCGTGCACGTACGAGATTTCCTTCAGCTTGAGCGCGCCCTCGAGCGCCGTCGGGAAGTTCACCCCGCGGCCGAGGTAGAGCGCGTTCGTCGCATCCGCGAACTGGTCCGCGAGCGCCTGCACCTCGTCGGCGCGGCCGAGGATCTCGCGCACCTGTTCGGGGAGCTTTGCCAGCGCCTCGACGTAGCGGCGCCCCTCGAGGAGCGACATGTGCCCGAGGCGCGCGAAGCGCAGCGTCACCAGCGCCAGTGCCGCGACCTGCGACGTGAACGCCTTGGTGCTCGCCACGCCGACCTCGGGGCCGCAGCGCAGGTAGAGCCCGCCGTCCACCTCGCGCGCGATCGTCGAGCCGACGACGTTCACCAGGCCGATCGTGCGCGCCCCGCGCTGCTTCGCCTCGAGCAGCGCCGCGAGCGTGTCGGCGGTCTCGCCGGACTGCGAGATCGCGATGACCAGCGTGTCCTTGTCGACGATCGGGTTCCGGTAGCGGAACTCCGAGGCGTACTCGACCTCGGTCGGGATCCGCGCCAGCTCCTCGAGCATGTACTTGCCGATGATCCCCGAATGCCACGAGGTGCCGCACGCGGTGATGATGATGCGGCGGACCTGCTTGATCTCGTCGTCGTTGAGCTTGAGGCCGTAGACGCGGACGTTGCCGGTCTCCTCGAGGAGGTGGCCGCGCATCGTGTTCGCGAGCGACTCCGGCTGCTCGAAGATCTCCTTGAGCATGAAGTGCTCGAAGCCGCCGCGCTCGATCGTCTCGAGGTCCCACTCGATCTGGTTGACCGGCTTGTCCACGCGGCGCGAGGTGAGGGTGCGCACGTGGTAGCCGTCGCGGGTGAGCACCGCCATCTCGCCGTTGTCGAGGTAGACGACGTTGCGGGTGTGCTCGACGATCGCCGACTGGTCGGAGGCGACGAGGAACTCGCCCTCCCCGATGCCGAGGATGATCGGCGAGCCGTTCCGCGCGGTGACCAGCGTCCCCGGCTCGTCCTTCGAGATGACGCAGATGCCGTACGCGCCGTCGACGTCACGGAGCGCCGCGGCGACCGCCTCCTCCAGCGACCCCTCGTAGAGCGCGCCGATCAGGTGCGCGAGCACCTCGGTGTCGGTCTCGGAGCGGAAGACGTGCCCGCGCGCCTGCAGCGC
This sequence comes from Gemmatimonadales bacterium, assembly GCA_035712665.1. GTDB lineage: Bacteria > Gemmatimonadota > Gemmatimonadetes > Gemmatimonadales > GWC2-71-9 > Palsa-1233. The sequence continues at coordinate 6,903 of DASTAN010000189.1, read as the reverse complement.
GGTGCGGAGCGCGGTCGCGTTCTCGATGATGCCGTTGTGGATGAGCGCGATGCGACCCGACTGGTCCGTGTGCGGGTGGGCGTTCGGCGTGGTGGGCCCGCCGTGCGTCGCCCAGCGGGTGTGGCCGATGCCCAGCGTCCCCGCGGGCGCGGTGCCGTCGAGCTCGCCGACCAGCACCGAGAGCTTTCCTGCGGCCTTCCGCACCGTGAGGCCATCAGCGGTGAGGACCGCGATGCCGGCCGAGTCGTAGCCGCGATACTCCATCCGGCGGAGCCCCTCCATCAGGATCGGGGTCGCGTTCCGGGGTCCGACGTAGCCGACAATGCCGCACATCCGCCTGCTCCTCTGCTGTTCAGGGCACTCAGCGCGCCGCGCGCGCCGTCGCCACCAGGGATTCCGCCGCCTCGGCCGTCGGGGCCTCGGCGATCAGCCGCACGATCGGCTCGGTGCCGGACGGGCGGACGTGCAGCCAGCGGTCGGGCCACGACAGGCGCAGCCCGTCGCGGTCATCCGCGGCCGCATCGGGGAACGCCGCCCGCAACGCCGCATACTGCGCCGCGAGGTCGCCGCCTCGCGGGGCCTTCGCCTTCACGATCGCATAGCGCGGGGCCCGGTCCGCCAGCTGGCGGGGGGTCGCCCCGGTCGCCACCAGCTGTTGCAAGACGAGGGCCGCGGCCAGCGGGGCGTCCCGGCCGACGTGGAGGGCCGGGAGCATCACCCCCCCGTTCCCCTCTCCGCCAACCACCGCCCCCTCGGCCACCATCGCCCGGGCGACGTTCGCCTCGCCGACCGCCGCGCGAAGGAATCGCGCGCCGTGACCGCGGGCGGCGTCCTCGACCACCAGAGAGGTCGAGAGGTTCACGACCACCGTGGCGCCGGCCGGGGCCGGCTGCCGGCGGAGCACGGCATCGACTGCGAACGCGAGGGTGTAGTCCTCGCCCAGCGGCGCGCCGACCTCATCCACGAGGGCGAGGCGATCGACGTCGGGGTCAACGGCCATGCCGACATCCGCCCCGGAACGCCGCACCAGCTCGCCGAGTTCCGCGAGGTTGTGCGGCAGCGGCTCGGGCTCGCGCGGGAAGCGACCGTCGGCCTCGAGGTGGATGCCGCTCACGCGGACGTTGAGGCGCTCGAACAGCGCCAGCATCGCCGGCCCGCCCGCACCACGCACGCAGTCGAGTGCCACGTGGAAACCGCGGGCCCGGATCGCCGGAACGTCGAGCACCGGCAGCGCGAGCAGCGCGTCGAGATGCCGCGCGACCGCCTCGGGGTCCTCGCGACGGACACCGATCGTGTCCCACCCCGCGCGCGGCGGGCCCTCGTCGGCGAGGCGGCGCACCGTCGCCCCCGACTCGGCATCGAGGAAGATCCCGTCGGGCCCGACGAACTTGAGCGCGTTCCACTCGATCGGGTTGTGGCTCGCCGTGAGGATGAGCCCCGCGCCGGCGTGGTGATGCTCCACCGCCATCTGCACCGTCGGGGTCGGCACCACGCCGACGTCGATCACGTCGACGCCCACCGACTGCAGTCCCGCCGTGGCGGCGAGCGTGAACATCGGCCCCGACGTCCGCGCATCGCGGCCCAGCACGACGGCGCTGCCACCGCGCGAGCGCACCCACGCGCCGAGCGCCGCGGCGTGGCGCGCAACCAGTTCGGGCGTGAGATCGGTCCCCACGAGTCCCCGCATCCCGGAGACCGAGATCATCAGCGTATCAGACACGAATGCCTCGAGAGAGAGGGCCGAGCGCGCGCACGATCAGAGCGGCGGCAGCTCGGTACCGGCCGTGGGACAGGCCGCGCGGAAGGCGGCCACGACCTCGGCGTCGAACTGGGTTCCCTCGCAGCGCGTGAGTTCTCCCCACGCCCACTCGGGATCGGACTTGGCGCGATAGGCACGCGTGGTCGTCATCGCGTCGAAGGCATCGACCACCGCGACGATCCGGGCGAGGAGCGGGATGCGGTCGCCGGCGAGACCATCGGGAAAGCCCGAGCCGTCGAGCCGCTCGTGATGCCATCGCACGATGTGGAGCACGCCGGGATGATCGCGCCGCAGCACCTCGAGCATCTCCTCGCCATCGGTGGTGTGGCGCTTCATCTCGGCGAACTCGTCCTCGGTGAGCCGATCGGGCTTGTTCAGCACGGCGTCGCGCGTGCCGATCTTGCCGATGTCGTGCAGCTCCCCGCCCAGCCGGAGTTCCTCGAGCTGCACCGGATCGAGCCCGAGCCGTCGCCCGGTGGCGATCGCATAGGCGGCCACGCGATCGGAATGGCCGCGCGTGTACCGGTCCTTCGCCTCGAGCATCCGCACCGCCATCTGCACCTGCGCGAGGAACATCTCCTGGTTCTTGCGCGACAGCTCGGCCACCCGCCGCTCGAGGTCCTGCTGGTAGCTCTCCTGCAGTCGGCGCACCTCGAGGGTGAGGCGTCGCTTCTCGAGCGCCTTCTCGGCACGCGCCTGCACCTCGCCGATCAGCACCGGCTTGGTCAGGTAGTCGATCGCGCCGACCTTGAGGCATTCCACCGCGGTCGCGATGTCGGCATCGCCGGTCAGCATGATGACGGCGGTATCCGGGTAGCGCCGGTGGATCTCCTGCAGCAGCCAGATGCCATCGTGCCCGGGCATGTGGATGTCGCTCACGATCAGCGGCAGCTCGCCCTCGCGGAAGAGGACGTCGAGCGCGGCCTCCGACCCGTCGGCCTCGAAGACCTCGTAGCGGAGGGCAGCAAGAACCCGGCGCAGGGTATCGCGGACCTGCGCGTCGTCATCGACGATCAGGGCTCGGATCCGGCCGATTTCGGGGTTGGAGGCGTCCGCGCTCATCGGCCGCAAGCTAATCGTCCCGCCCCGGCCGCCGACAGGGCGCGGTTGCTCCAAGTATCGTCCGCACATAAACTTCCGACCTCTCTCGCCGATCGGCTGACGATGACGCGCCTCGACCCGAACGCCCCGACCTATCGCCTCGGCACCCTCGCCGTGCACGCCGGCCCCGAGGCCGATCCGCTCGCCGGCGCGGTGATGCCGCCGATCTACCAGACCAGCACCTACGTGCAGGATGCCCTCGGCACCCCGCACCGCGGCTACGAGTACGCCCGCACCCAGAATCCGACCCGCGAGGCGCTCGAGCGGGCGCTCGCGGCGCTCGAGGGCGGCACGCATGGCTTCGCCTTCGGCTCCGGGCTCGCGGCGCTCGACACGGTGCTCAAGCTGCTGAAGTCGGGCGATCACGTCGTCGTCGGCGAGAACGTGTATGGCGGCTCGCATCGCCTGATGGAGCGGGTGTACCGCGACTTCGGGCTCTCCTTCTCGTTCGTGGATGCCCGCGACCCGGCCGAGGTCGAGGCGGCGATCCGCCCCGAGACGCGGATGCTGTACGGCGAGACGCCGACCAACCCGATGATGTTCCTCGCCGACCTGCAGGCGCTCGGCGACCTCGCGCAGGCGCGTGGCCTCCTCTTCGTGGTGGACAACACCTTCGCGACGCCGGTGCTGCAGCGCCCGCTCGCGTTCGGTGCCGATATCGTCCTCCATTCGACGACGAAGTACCTGAACGGCCACTCCGACATGGTGGGCGGCGCGCTCGTGGTGGGACGCGACGACCTCGCCGAGCGGATCGGCTTCCTGCAGAACGCGGCCGGCGGGATTCCGGGACCGTTCGACTGCTGGCTCGCGCTCCGCGGCATCAAGACGCTGCCGCTCCGGATGAAGCAGCACTGCACCGGCGCGATGCGGATCGCGACCTGGCTCGCGGCGCGCGGCGACATCCCGAAGGTCTACTACCCGGGGCTCCCCGACCACCCGCAGCACGCGCTGGCGAAGCGGCAGATGCAGGACTTCGGCGGGATGCTCTCGATCGAGGTCGGCGACGTCGCCCGCGCCAAGCGCGTCGTCGAGAAGGTGACGCTCTTCGCCCTGGCCGAGTCGCTGGGGGGGGTCGAGTCGCTGATCGGGCACCCGGCCTCGATGACCCACGCCTCGGTCCCGCTGGCGCTCCGCCAGAAGATGGGGCTCACCGACTCGCTCGTCCGGCTCTCGGTGGGGATCGAGGACCCCGAGGACCTGATCGCCGACCTCGAGCAGGCGCTGGCCAGTTGATGATGCAGGCTGAAACAGGTTTCGCCCCGGCCCCGTAGGGTCGGGTCTCCCTCAGCCGAGAGCTGCCCGATGACGTCGTTGCCCGCTGCCCGCCCCCGCGTTGCCCTCCCCGGCATCAGTGCCGTCGCCTGGGAGCATCCCGCCGACCGCGCCGCCCTGCAGGCCCTCCGGGCCGTGCCCGGGGTGGACGAGGTCATCAAGAAGATCCTCGGCATCCTGGGCGGCGAGCGCGGCATCCGCCTCCTCTTCCAGGGGAACGCCGTCCGCGTCGGCCCGACGCAGTTCCCGCTGCTGTGGGGGCTGCACGTCGAGAACTGCGCCACCTTCGGCTGGGAGCGGATCCCCGAGCTGTACGTGACGCAGACCCCGATCTTCAACGCCGGCGCCTACGGCATCGATGACCCGTTCATCGTCATCAACAGCTCGGCGCTCGAGCTGCTCGACACCGACGAGCAGCGGGCACTCCTCGCCCACGAGCTCGGCCACGTCATCAGCGGACACGCCCTGTACCGCACCATCGCCGCCGTGATCGCGATGGTGTCGCTCGGCGCGCTGCCGATGCTCGCGAGCATCGTGCTGCTGCCGGTCAAGTTCGCGTTCCTCGAGTGGTCGCGGAAGTCGGAGCTCTCGGCCGACCGCGCCGCGCTCCTCGGCAGCCAGGACCTCGCCGCGACGATGCGCCTCTTCATGAAGATGGCCGGCGGCGGCAACACCACGAACATCCGTCCGGGCGACCTCAACCTCGAGCCGTTCCTGCAGCAGGCGAACGAGTACGCCTCGAGCAACGACGGCCTCGACATCGTCTACAAGGTGCTGAGCACGCTGGCGCTGACGCACCCGATGAACGTCGTGCGCGCGGCCGAGGTGCAGCGCTGGGTGCAGTCGGGCGACTACGACCGGATCATCGCCGGCGAGTACCCACGCCGCGGGGCCGACGAGGACAAGCGGCCGCTGGGCGACGACGTGCGCGATGCGGGCGAGTACTACAAGCAGGAGATCAAGGACGTCGCCGAGCACCTGAAGAACGCCGCCAAGCGCGCGACCGATCGCGCCAAGGAGGCGTTCGACGAGGCGCGTCGCAAGGGGCAGGGCGCGACGTCGTGAGGATCCTGGTCGTCGGCGGCGGGGGCCGCGAGCACGCGCTGGTGACGGCGCTCGCTGCCGACGATCCCACCCATCAGCTCTACGCCGCGCCGGGGAATCCCGGCATCGCGGCGCTGGCCACCTGCCTCCCCATCAAGGCCGACGACATTGACCGCCTCGCGGACGCGGCCGACGCGCACGCGATTGATCTCGTCGTCGTGGGCCCCGAGGTGCCGCTCGCCCTCGGCCTCGCCGACAGGCTGCGGGCCGAAGGGCGCGCAGTCTTCGGACCCGGCGCCGCGGCCGCGCAGATCGAGGCGTCGAAGGCATTCGCGAAGGACGTGATGACGGCGGCCGGCGTGCCGACGGCCGCGAGCGCCACCTTCACCGATCTCGATGCCGCGCTGGCGTACGTCGCGGCACATCCTGAACCGCTGGTGGTGAAGGCGTCGGGGCTCGCGGCCGGCAAGGGTGCGGTGGTCTGCGCCACGCGCGCCGAGGCCGCCGATGCGCTGCGGGCGATGCTCGGCGAGCAGCAGCTCGGCAGTGCCGGCGACACCGTCGTCGTCGAGGCGTTCCTCGAGGGCGAGGAGCTGTCGCTCTTCGCGGTGACCAACGGCACCGATGTCGTGCTGCTGCCGGCCGCGCAGGACCACAAGCGGATCGGAGAAGGCGACACCGGCCCCAACACCGGCGGGATGGGGGCGTACGCGCCGGTCGCGATCGCCACGCGTGCGGTGCTCGAGCGTGCGGAGCGCGAGGTGATCCGCCCGACGCTGGCCGAGCTCGCGCGGCGCGGTGCGCCGTATCGCGGCGTGCTGTACGCGGGGCTGATGCTGCATCCCGACGGCACGCCGAACGTGGTGGAGTTCAACTGCCGCTTCGGCGATCCCGAGACGCAGGTGGTGCTGCCGCTGATCGCCTCGGGGCTCACCGCGCTGCTCGATGCGGCGGCGCGCGGCGAGCCGCTGCCGACAGTGACGTTGCGTGATGGTGCGGCCGTGACGACGGTCCTCGCGAGTGCCGGGTATCCCGAGCGGTCGCGGAGCGGTGATGCTATCACGATGCCCGATGCGCTGCCGGATGGGGTCACGGTGTATCACGCCGGCACCGCGCGGCGGGACGATGGGACGCTCGTCACCAATGGGGGCCGCGTCCTCACGGTGACGGCGGTGGCGCCGACCTTTGCCGCCGCGCGCGCCGCGAGCCGGGCCGCTGCCGAGCGGATCACCTTCGACGGGAAGCAGTTCCGCCGGGATATCGGGTGGCGGGAGGCGGGACGGCAGTAAGCGGTGAACGGTGAACGGGGTGAGGGGTGAGGGGTGAGGGGGATGCCCCCTGACCACGATGTGCAGGAATCCTCGCTCTGACCGTCAGGGCTCTGTATCCCCCAGCAAGGCTCCCCCGTGCCGCATCCAATCCTCCAGGCTGCGTGGCTATCGGCCCTCGCCGTTGCCATGCCGGCTGCCCTCCCCGCCCAGCAGCTCAGTCTCGACTCGATGCTCGCCGCGACGGCGGCGCGGATCACTGCCGCCTGTCCAATAAGCGGCGAGCCCGATGCGCTGTTGCGCCACGAGTCGCGACTCGCGAGGTACGCAACGGAGCGTCACACCGATTCGCTCGCTCCCCTCGCCTGCGTGCGTGCGCATCTCTACCGTACGGGGACCATCGCCCGCTCCAGCTGGAACCAACCCGAGGGCGAGGGCTGGCACGAGGGGGCCGTCCGG
>DASTAN010000188.1:0-8880 GCA_035712665.1 Gemmatimonadales bacterium | reverse complement strand
CGCAGCGCCTGCAGCATCGCCTCCTGCACCGCGTCGTCGGCCAGGTCGAGTCGCTCGGGACCCAGCACGCGCGCCACGGCGGCGGTGAGCTTGCCCGCGGTCCGGCGAAAGAGCGACTCGACCAGCGGCGCGACGTCTGTCACGCGTCCGTCGCCTCGATGGCGCGGACCTCGATCCAGCCGATCTCCGTGTGCGGGCAGCTCTCGGCGAGGGCGACCGCCTCTTCGTAGCTGGCAGCGCGCACCACGAAGAAGCCGCCGACGATCTCCTTCGCCTCGATGAACGGGCCGTCGGTGACCGTCGTGCGGCCAGCGGCGCGACGGACGATGCGACCGCCCTCGTCGCGGAGCTTGTGGCCGGACACCATTCGCCCCTGGGAGGCGATGGCCTGGCTCCACGCCACGTAGCGCTCGACGAGCGCCTGCATCTCGGTCGGGGACAGGCGCGCGGTCTCGGCGGGCGATTCGTGCAGGAGCAGCAGATAGTCGTGCATTGGGTTAGGACTCCGGTCGGGGTGGTCCCGCAGCAGGGAATCTGTCGCGGACACCCTCATGACGCATGGGGACGGAAATCTCGACAAGGTTGACCGTGGCCGACAGGGTGCGAAATTGCAGGCAGGTCGCGCCTCCTCCTTCACGGGATCCCTTCTGCCGCCTCGCGTTGCCGATCGTCCCGTTCCGCCCGGATGGGCCGGAGTCGCCCGCGGGCTCGGCCTCGCGGCTGCGCTCTTCGGGCTCGCGATCCTGGCTGCGTGGCAGCGAGGGTGGTGGGAGCACCTCACCCTCGGCCCCCAGTGGGTTCCGCCGGCACCCGGTACCGCGACACTGCTCCTCCTGCTGGGCACGGCGCTGGCACGACGCGGCGGGCGCGACCGCGTGGGCCAGGGCGCCCACGACCGGTGGGTGACAATCCTCGCGGGAACCGCGCTGGTGCTTGCGGTCGGCCTGATGCAGGCCGCCCTCCGCAGCACGTCGTTCGATCTCGAAGCGTGGTGGCTCCCGTCCCCCGGTGTTCGCAACGGAATCCCGCTCGGTCGGACCGCAGCGGCCACCGCGGCGTGCTTCGGCACGCTGGCCCTCGCGGTGGTCGTCCGCGAGCGTCGTCCGGACAGAGCGGGGCTCGGGCTCGCGAACGGCCTTGCGTGCCTCGTGCTGCTGGTCACGCTGCTGCTGCTCCAGGGCTACCTGTTCGGGGGCCCGCTGCTGTACGGGACACGCACCATCCCGGTCGCCGCACTGACCGCGCTCGGAATCCACATCCTTGCCCTCGCGGTCGTGGCCACGGGCGGCGTCGACCAGTGGCCAGCACGCCTGTTCGGCGCCGATCCCCGCATCGGCGCCGGACCATCGCGCCGGGACCTCGTGGCACTGCTCGCGGTCGTCGCGATCTTCATCGCCACGTCCGGGGCTTTCTGGGCGCGTACGGAACAGGCGCGTGCCTCCGCTCGCGCGGCCGAGATCGTGGCCTCGGTGGCGGACCTCCGCGCCGACGAGATCACCCGATGGTTCGAGGGATACGCCTCCACCGCGCGAACGGCCGCGGTCTTTCCGGTGGTCGTCCCGAACCCGAGGGAGTGGATCGGCTCGGCCGATGGGCAGGCGTGGCTGCGCGAGATCCGAGAGGCGTCACGGTTCGCGTCGGTCACGGTCCTGACCGCCGCGGGTCAGGTGGTCGCGACGAGCGACCCGGGAGGGAAGCAGTCGCTCCCGGTGCCGCCCGCCGACGGCGTCGCGGACTCGGTGATGCTCCACGACGTGCACCGCCGCGAGGGGCAACTCCGGCTGGGATTCTGGGTCCCGCTCCGGCAGGTCGCCCGCCTCGATCCGCTCTGGTTGTATCTCGCGGTCGACCTGGCCGATGCCTGGGCGACGCTGCTGGTGCCGCCGGATGGGGGGACCCGTGCGATCGACCTCACGTTGTGGGAGGCCCGCGGTGGGCAGGGGCGAGTCCTGAACGATGTCGTGCGCGCCGGAGACCATCTCCCCGCGCTGTCGCGGGCGACGACGTTCGACCCGGACGTCGAGGTCGTGCCGGGGATTCCGCGCGGCAGCGCGGAGGGCGAAGTTCGCGAGGGGACGGATGTCCACGGACGGGCCGTCGCCGCGGTGGTTCGCCCCATCCCCGGGACGGACTGGCTCCTCTCCGCGTCCACGCCGCTGGAAGCGTCGCGCACGCCAATCGTTCGCCTCGCGCTCCGCGCGACAGCGCTCTCGCTGGTGGCGTTCCTGGCCGTCGGGGCGCTGCTGGCAGCGATCTGGTCGCGACGCGACCTTGCCGTGGCCTCACGCGAGCTCCACCTCGTGCACGAGCGCGAGCAGAGCGTCGAGGAGTTGCGCCGGAGCGAGGATCGGTACGCGCGCGCGATGCGCGGGACCAGCGACGGGCTGTGGGACTGGGATCTCCGTGACGACAGCGTCTACCTCTCGCCGCATTGGCGCGAGATGCTCGGCATCGCCACCACGGTGCCGCGCAACGTGCAGGAAGCGTTCTACGACCGGCTGCATCCGGACGATGCGGCGGCCGCGCAGACGGCGCTCGCGGCCCATCTCGACCACGGCGCGCCGTTCTCGATCGAACTGCGCCTGCGCCGGGACGATGGCGTCTATCGCTGGTTCTGGGATCGCGGCGAAGTCGAGCGCGACGCCGAGGGGCGCGCGGTGCGGATGGCAGGCGCCATCACCGACATCTCGGCTCGACGGGAGGCAGAGGCGCGCCTGCAGGAGACGGAGCGCCTGCTCCGCATGCGATCGGCGATCAACCTTGCGCTGGTGCGCGCCCGGTCCGAGGACGAGCTGTACCGGCTCGTCTGCGAGGTGGCAGTCCGCGAGGGGGGCTATCGAATGGCGTGGGTCGCGCGTGCCGAGCGGGACGCGCGTCAGCGCATCACCGTGGCCGCTGCGGCCGGTGTCGGGGTGGACTACCTGGATGGCATCGAGCTCACGTGGGCGGATCGCGACTGGGGTCGCGGCGCAACGGGTCGGGCGATCCGGTGCGGCAGGGCCGCCGCCGTGCAGGATCTCGCGGCCGATCCCGGCTTCACGCCGTGGCGCGAGGTGGCCAGTGCCCGCGGGTTCGCAGCGACGATGGCCATTCCGCTGGAGGTGGACGGCACGGTCCTCGGGGCGTTTGTCCTCTATGCCAGCCAGCCGCACGCCTTCGACCATGGCGAGCAGGCGTTGCTCACCGATATCGGGGGCGACATCGTGTTCGGGATCGGGGCGCTCCGGGACCACGTTGCCGTCGATCGGCAACGCAACGAACTGGCGCTGTTCCGCGAGGCCTTTGAACGGTCGAACGATGCGATCTTCATCACCGACGCGGCGACCGGTCGCTTCATCGACTTCAACGCTGCGGCCTCACGGTGGCTCCAGTACACGCCCGAGGAGCTCCGGCAGCTCGGTCCGCCTGACGTGGTCGTGCAGCTCGGGTTCCTGCAGCGCTGGGCGGACGTGGCCGACGCGGTGAAGGCGTCGGGCAGCGTCATCTGGCCACGCACCTTCCGCCGCAAGGACGGCAGCGACATCCCGGCCGAGGTGGGACTCACCGCGATCACCAGCGGCGGTCGCGACCTCATCCTCAGCATCGCGCGCGACATCAGCGAACGTGACGAGCTGCTGGCCCGGCTCGCGCGCTCCGAGCGGATGGAGTCGGTCGGTCGCCTGGCGGGCGGGGTCGCGCACGACTTCAACAACCTCCTCACCGTGATCAACACGACGGCCGACCTCGCGCAGCGCGAGCTCCCGCCGGCGTCGCCGGTGCAGGAGGACCTCACGGCGATTCGGGCCGCCGGGTCGCGTGCCGCCGAACTCACGCGCCAGCTGCTGGCCTTCTCGCGGCAGCAGGTCCTCCGGCGTGACGTGGTCGCCCTGAACGACCTGATCACGGGCTTCACCGGGATGCTGCGGCGCGTGATCGGCGAGAACATCACCATCGCGACCGAGCTGGATCCAGGGCTGCCGGCCGTCTACGCCGATCGCGGCCAGATCGAACAGGTCCTGATGAACCTGGCGGTGAACGCGCGCGACGCGATGCCCGATGGCGGCGCGCTGACCATCCGCACGGAGAGCACGGTGATCACGCAGGAGGCCCTCCACCGCATGGAGGGTGTGGCGCCCGGCACCTACGCCGTCCTGACCGTGCGGGACACCGGCGTCGGGATGGATCGCAAGACGCAGGCGATGATCTTCGAGCCGTTCTTCACGACGAAGCCGGCGGGCCAGGGGACGGGACTCGGACTCGCGACGGTCTACGGCGTGGTGAAGCAGAGCGGCGGTGGGATCTGGGTCGACAGCGAGCCGGGGCACGGGACGACCTTCCGCATCCTGCTCCCCGCGACCGTGGCCACGCCGCGGGAACCGGAGGACGCCGCGCCCGATCGCCCGAAGCGCGGCACCGAGACGATCCTCGTGGTGGAGGATGAGGCGGCCATCCGCCAGGTGGTGTCGCGCGTGCTCACCGGCCTCGGCTACACCGTTCTCGAGGCACCGGGCGGCGTCGAGGCGCTGCAGTTGCTCGATCGCACCGCCCAACCGATCGACCTGGTCCTGACCGACATCATCATGCCGGGGATGACGGGCACGATGCTGGCAGCGATCCTCCGGGAGCTCAATCCGGCGCTGCGCATCCTCTTCACGTCCGGCTACTCCACCGACGCGATTCGCGGCAGCGAACTGCTTGGCGAGGACGCGCACTTCATCAGCAAGCCCTACACGGTGCCCGAGCTCGCGCAGGAGATCCGGCGCGTGCTCGATACCTGACCCCCGGCCTACCAGCCGTCGTCGCCGAACGGATCGAACGGGGGCGCAACCAGCGCCGGCGACGTCGCAGGTGCCTCGCCAGCCGTGAGCCAGGCGCGGATGTCGCGCACCATCCCGCGCCAGAGGGCGCGGGTGTTGTCGTCCGGGGCGAGGTAGGTCTTCTCCGCGCGCTCTGCCACGAAGTGCAGGCGATCGTTCACGAGATCGCGCACCTCGGGCGAGGCATTGCGATCCGCCCCCAGCTCCAGCAAGCGGTCGACAACCGCGCGCGCCACGACCCGGCGGAGCGCGGCGTCGCGACGTGACTCCCCGGCTGGGCGGGTCCAGATGGGATCGGTGAGGGCGTCGATCGTCTCGCCCAGCGTGAGCGCCTCGCGGTCGTGGGCCGCCTGCGCGACGAGGCGGGCCGCGCGCTCGCGCTGCAGGATGCTGTTGACCACGTGCTGCGCGAGCGTCCGTGCCGCGCCCAGCTCGTCAAACACCGGCGCGGTCCGCGAGCGGAAGCGCTCGCCGGGATCGGCCGCGCCGCTCGTCCCCGGCGCGAGCAGTGCGAGGATGGTGTCCGGGATGGCGAGCACGCGCGGCGAGAGCGTGGCGAGCAGCTGCGCGAGCGCGGCCCGCTGGGTGCCCGGCGCGATGGCGCGCATCGCCGTCTGGCCGTCGCCGACCACCGCGTGGTGATAGGTCGCGCCGCCGATCGTCTTCGCCAACGCCGTGACCGCGAAGCGATGCCAGAAGTAGAGCGGCGCGAACCGCTCCTCGAGCAGCGAGAGCGGCTCGCCAGGGCGGAGGCTGCCGAGGCCGAAGCGCGCCATCCCAACCTCGCGCACGGCGAGCTGCCGCTGCAGGAAGGTGCTGGCCGACTCGCTGTCGTCCCAGAGGTTGGTGCGCGGATCGGCGGCCCCGTCGGGGCGGGCGTCACTGTCGCTCAGGTACAGGTACCCCCGCCGGAGTCCGTCGGCGACGATTGCCCGCAGCGAATCTGCTTCGTGCTCGGCAGGCCAGATTCCGTAGCCCCAGCGGATCGCCCAGACATCGAAGTCGCCCGGCCCGCTGGCGTAGGCGGCACGCAGGTCGATCTCGCCATCGACGACACGAACACGCGGGGTGGGGTAGTCCATCACCGAGCCCCGCTCGTAGGTCGACGCGATGTAGTTGTGCGCGAGGCCGAGCGTGTGGCCGATCTCGTGCGCGGTCACCTGACGGACGCGCGCCAGGATGAACGCAGTGTCGGCAGGGGAGGGGGCGGCGCCCATCAGCGCCGCGTAGAGGTTGTAGTCGGTACGGGCACGGTGCGAGTCCATCCGGGCCATCCCCTTGAGGATCTCCCCGGTGCGCGGGTCGCCGAGCGACCCCCCGATCGACCAGCCACGCTCGTTCCGGTTCTCCCACTGCACGACGTTGAAGCGCAGGTCCATCGGGTCGGCGTCAGCGGGGAGCCACTCGACCCGGAATCCCCCGGCGAGGCCTGCCCGCGTGAAGGCCTCTTCCCACCACTTCGCGCCCTCGTAGGTCGCGGTCCGGACCGGTTCGGGAATGCCCGGGTCGATGTAGTACACGATCGGTCGCACGATCGGCGAGCGCGGGTCGGCCGGATCGACACGCTGGAGACGATGGCGCGCGATCACGCGCTGGTCGAGGCGACCGTCGAGCGGCTGGAAGTAGTCCTTGAAGCTGGAGCCGAAGTATCCGGTCCGCGGATCCCACGCGCGCGGTCGGTAGGTCGAATCGGGGAGGGCGGCGAGCGTGAGGTGCTGCCGGAGCGTGAAGGCCTGGCCGTTGGGGACGATGGCGTTCACGATCCGACCCGGGCGTCCGGTCGTCGCGAAGGTCAGTTCGACATCGATCTCGCTGTTGGCGGGGAAGGCCCGCGTGAAGCGGTCGTGCAGCCGCGACCGGTCGCGCGAGATGGAATAGGTCCCCTGGTCGCTGCCCTGGAGCGTCGCGGCGACGTCATTCCAGTCGCGGTAGGCGAGGTCGGTCGCCTCGACGAGGATGCGCCCGCTGTCCTCCGCCACGATCGGGAGCGCCGCGATCGTCGAGCCGGGGAACGACTCCTCGATCGTGCGGGCGTGCAGCCCGTCGCCGGAGGTCCGGTAGCGGGAGTTCTCGAACCGGACCAGCACGCGCGAACCGCTCCGCTCGAAGCGGACGACATAGCTCGGGCCGTCGGCGCCGCGATCGAGCCCGATCGGGTTCGACCCCAGTCCGGTCGCGAGGGTCACCGCCAGGAGCGCCTGCTGGCCGCCACTCGGCAGGTCGAGCCAGAGCCGGGCCCGGGCGGAATCGATCACCAGCGGGATGAACCCGTCCCGGCGGATGTGCCCACCGGCGACATCGGCGCGGGTCTGGCCTTGACCTGCCGCCGGGGCGATCGCGAGACAGAGAACGACGAGGATCCGACCGAGCATCGGCATCGGGCACACCTGGGCGATGGGGGAGGAGATGGGCCGGAGTCTACCATCCGACCGGGCGGTCCGGGAGGTGTGACCTAGCGCCCTCGGGGTCGATGCGCCATTTTATGAGGCTGAGCTCCGACCGCTCCGGCGGGGCACGACCTTATCCAACAGGCACGATGGCGACGACCGTGGAACCGACCAGCGCTCCTCTTTCGACGTCCGAGACCGGCTCGGAGACCTTTCTCACCCCGCAGCGGATCCGTCTCCTCGGGATCGGCGCCGCCGTGGTGGCGGTGGTCGGTGGCGGCATCTGGTTCGCGAAGGTCTCGGGCGAGCGGAAGGAAGCCGCCGCGGCAACCGCGCTCGAGCAGGCCCGCGGCACGGCCGAGCAGGGGAACCTCGCCGAGGCCGTGACGATGTTCGAGCAGGTAAGCACGACCTACGCCGGCACCGCCGCTGCCAACGAGGCAGTGATCGGGATGGCGCAGGCGCGTCTCGTCGCCGGCCAGAGCGAGCTCGCGGTGGCGACGCTGACCGACTTCCTCGGGAGAAATCCCGGGGCCACCTTCGCCAGTCCGGCGCAGGGGCTCCTCGGGACCGCCTACGAGAACACCGGCCGGTACGCCGAGGCGAAGGCGGCCTACGAGAAGGCGGCCGAACTCGCCACGGTCGACTACCTCAAGGCGACCCTCCTCCTGGACGCCGCGCGGGCTGCCCGCCTGGCGAAGGATTCGGCCGGCGCCCGGACGATCTACGAGCAGATCATCGCGACCTATGGCGAGACCGCGGCCCGGACCGAGGCCGAGGTCCGGCTCGGCGAGCTGACCGCCGCCCAGTAACGCCCCTCGGGGTTCACGTGATGGATGAGGCCTCGCCGGCAACGGCGGGGCCTTTTTGCATGCGACGGGAGAGACGGGACACGGGACAAGGTACGAGGGACAAGGGGCAACGATGGCGACGGGGAACGGATGGGCTGCCGAGCCGTGGGCGCCGAGAGGCTCGGTGGATCGATCACGATTGGGTTCATCTGGAGGGACGGCCGGCGAGAATTCGGCGTGCAATCTCTGTTGACTAAAACCGCACTACATTGACAAGGAATGAGTTACGGCGACTGTCCACGGGTCGAATTTGCTTGGTATCGAAATGACGTATAAGATGTATTATGTTAAGTACGAGTCTGGAAAAGTGGGGATAACCCCCAGTTATCCCCAGTCCACATTCCTTCCGTTGTCCCCACCGAGTCGGTAGCAGCTCGGTCCCGCCTACTCCACCACCCAGCGCGGGCTCCCGCCGATCCCGGGCCCACCGACCAGGACCGTGAGCGCCCCCGTCGAGAGATCCAGCTGATACAGCACCGCCCCCGGCTGCTCCGGCAGCTCGCTCTCGTGGGCGAAGACCATCAGCCGACCATCCGGTGACCAGATGACCGCACGCGGCCGGCCGCGCAGCAGACGATCCCAGAGGACCGTTCCCGTCGCCGGGTCCTGCACCCGCCACCGATGGTCCCGGCCGGCCGGGCCGGTTGGCGGCCCGACCAGCAGCGCCCGGTCCCCCCGCGGTGCGACCGACCGCACCTCACGGTTGTCGAATAGCGTCGACAGGGGGCGTCGCGTTCCGTCCCGCAGGCGGACCACCTGGGCCCCCTGCCACCGGTACATCACGATGACGCTGTCGCCCCCGGCATACCAGCCACCGACAGCCAACGGCTCGCTGGCGGGACTGGT
>DASTAN010000187.1:0-2653 GCA_035712665.1 Gemmatimonadales bacterium | reverse complement strand
CTTCGATCAGTCCGACGCCCCGGGCTGCGCACTTGGGGTGTACCAGGACGGCCGGTTGCTCTACGCGCGCGGCTACGGGATGGCGAGTCTCGAGCACGGGATCGCGCTGACGCCCCGCTCGGTCCTCGACGTCGGGTCGATCTCCAAGCAGTTCACCGCGATGGCGATCCTGCTGCTGGAGCGCGATGGCAAGCTCAGGCTCGACGATCCGATCCGGAAGCTCTTTCCCGAGATGCCGCCCTATGCCGACGGCGTGACGTGGCGGCGGGCGCTGAGCCAGACCAGCGGGCTCCGCGACCTCTGGACGCTCTGGGGGATGACCGGCCGCACCTTCCGCGGCGACACCGTCGATGCGCTGCGCGTGATCACCCGCTCGGCCGGGACCAACTATGCGCCGGGCGCGCGCTACCTCTACACCAACTCCGGCTGGATCCTCGCCGCGCAGGCGGTCTACCGGCTCACTGGCCAGTCGCTCGCACAGTTCGCGGAGGCACGGATCTTCGCGCCGCTCGGCATGCGCGACACGCGCTTCTTCGGTGACAACGCGATGGTGATTCCCGGACTGGCGACCGCCTACGCCCCGGAGAGTGGCGGCGGCTATCGCGTGGCGCGCAACACCTATGACGGAGCCATCGCCGGTGCCGGCGGCGTGCACACCACCATCGAGGACTTCGGGCGCTGGCTCGACAACTATGATCGGCTGATCGTGGGCGACGCCGCGATCGTGCGCACGATGACGACCCCGACCCTGCTCGCCGACGGCTCGCCCGCGCGGTCCACCCTCTCGCAGGCGTACGCGGTCGGACTGAGTGCCGGCACGCTCCGCGGGCTCCCCGTGGTCTCGCACGGCGGGAGCTGGGCCGGGTACCGCGGGCATTTCCTGCGCTTTCCCGAACAGCGCTTCGCGGTCGCGACCTTCTGCAATGTCTCGAACGCCGGACCCGACACGCTCGCACGGCAGGTGGCAGGGATCTATCTCGGCGACCGGATGGAGCCGGACACGACGAGCGCCTGGGTGGCGGCACTCGATGCTGCACCGGCCGCACCGATCACCGCAGTCGAACGGCAGGCAATCGCCGGGATCTGGCGCAACGTCGCGACCGGCCAGGTGCAGCGGATCCGCCTCACGGGGGACACGCTCTTCTCGATCGGCGGCGAGCGGACCCGCGTGGTGCCGCTCGGCGGCGGGCGGTTCCGGCTCGGGCGCGGCACCGAACTGCGCCTCGCGACGGACGGCGGAACGAGACTGCTCACGCGCACGGCGATCGACACGTCATCGTACGTGCGGGCCGACTCGGTGGCGCTCACGGTCGCGCAGCTCGCTGCGTACGCCGGCGACTATCGCAACGACGAGATCGAGGCGACGCAGAGCTGGCGCGTGGAGAAGGGCGAGCTCGTCGTGTACGCCGCGGGGCGGCGGCTCGGCACGCTCGATCCCACCTATCGCGATGGCTTCGTGCGCGGGGGAACGGTGATCGACGTGACCCGCGACACGCGCGGCCGCATCACCGGGTTCGTGGTGCAGGCGGGACGGGTGCGCGACCTGCCGTTCACGCGGGTGCGGTGAGGGCGCGGGTGCTGCGCTCGCGATGTGCGGCACGGTCGCCACGCCGGACGCTGTGCCTCGCGCTCGTGGCGACGGTGGGCGCGTGCGGCGGCCCATCGCGGCACGCGGCGCAAACGATCCACGACATCGTCATCCTCCACGGCACGGTGATGGACCCTGCCTCCGGCCTCGAGGCCCGACGCCACGTCGGGATCTCGGGCGATACGATTCGCGCGATCTCCGATCAGGCGCTGCGGGGCCGCGACACGATCGACGCCAGCGGAATGGTGGTGGCCCCCGGGTTCATCGACCTGCACCAGCACGCCCAGGACACCGCGGGCCATCGCGTCGCCGTCCTGGACGGCACGACAACGGCGCTCGAACTCGAGAGCGGCACGGCCGATGTCGATCGTTGGTACCAGGCGCGCGCCGGCGGGACGCTCATCAACCACGGCGTGAGCATCGGTCACGAACCGGTGCGGAAGCGCGTGATGCAGGATGGCGCAGCGGAGCGCGCGAGCACGCCGGCGGAACTGGAGGCGATCCTTGCCTTGATCGAACAGGGGCTGCGCCGTGGTGCTGTCGCGACCGGGCTGCTGATCGAATTCACGCCGGCGGCGACCCCGTGGGAGGTCGCGGAGGTCTTTCGTCGCTCGGCAACGCATGGCGCTGTGGTGCACGTCCACCTCCGAGCCCTGCCCGAACCCTACTACTTCCTCGAGACCGAGGAAATCATCGCTGCCGCGGCCGCCACGGGAGCCGCGGCGCACATCGTGCACCTCCAGAGCTCGTTGGGCGAGGACACCCCCCGGGGACTGGAACTGCTCCGCGGTGCACGGGCCCGCGGTCTCGATCTCACGACGGAGGTCTATCCCTACACGGCCTCCATGTACGAGATCGAGTCGGCAGCGAACAACGACTGGCGAGGGTGGCCTGACCACCGGTTTCAGCGGCTGGAGTGGGCCGCGACCGGCGAGCGGCTGACCCGAGCGTCGTTCGCCCGGTACCGAGCTCTCGGTGGTCTCCTCGTGGACTACAACAACACCGAGGAGGTCGTGACCGCCGCGGTGGCGGATTCGCTGACGATGATCGCCAGTGATGGCATCC
>DASTAN010000186.1:0-2892 GCA_035712665.1 Gemmatimonadales bacterium | reverse complement strand
ACGCACGACGATGGTGCTGGGGGCGGTCGCGGCGATCGCTCTCGCGGCGGCAGCGTTCGCGTGGCTCCGGCCTGAACCGGCGCCGCGCCCCGAGTGGCTGACGATCGTGCTCAGCGACTCGATGGAGACCGACCTCCCCGGTTCGCTGGTCGCGATCTCGCCGAATGGCGAGGACATCATCTTCCGGAAGGCGATCCAGAACAGTCCCCTCTGGCTCAAGCGCGCGGGGACCCTCGAGGCCGTTGCGCTGCCGGGGACCGAGCGCGGCGCGGCCTCGGTCTTCTCGCCGGACGGGCAGTGGGTCGCCTTCACCGCCGATCGCCAGCTCCGGAAGATCCGCCTCGATGGCGGCGCCTCGATGCTGCTTGCCGACTCCACGGCCTCGCAGGAATACGCGATCGCCTGGCTCGACGACGACACCATCCTCTATCCGTCACCCGACGGCACGGCGCTTCGAGGGGTCAGCGCGAACGGCGGCAGCTACACCGTTGCGCACGCCGATTCTGCACTCCTCGGCTACGGGCTGGTGAACACCACGGCGCTTCCGGGTTCGCGTGGTGCGCTCACCGCCGTCTGCACGTCGAACTGCGCGTCGAGCGTGCTCAGCGTGCTCGACCTCAAGGCCGGGACGCTCACGCGCCTGCTGCCCGACGTCCTCAAGGCGTGGTACCTGCCGACCGGACACCTGCTGTACGTGCGCACCGACTTCACCGCGATGGTGGCCCCGTTCGATCTCGACAAGCTCGCGATCACCGGCCCCGCGACGACGGTCCTCGACGGCGCGGTGGTGCACGCGACGTTCCGGACCGTGCCGTTGCTCGCGGTTGCGCGGAACGGGACGCTGCTGTTCGCGCGCGGCATCGGCAACAGCGGCGCCGCCGAACTGGTGCGGGTCGATCGCCGGGGCGAGGCCACGCGCATCGACACCAGCTGGTCAGGCGCGTTCAACTCCTTCGCGCTCGCCGGCGATGGTCGGCGCCTGGCCGTCGGCACCAACACCGCGGGCGGCGGGCTCTCGATCTACCTCAAGCAGCTCGATCGCGGGCCGTTCACGCGACTCTCGTTCGGCGGGCAGGATCGGCGGCCGACCTGGTCGCCCGACGGCCGGACCATCGCCTTCATCCGCGACTCGCTGAACGGCGGTGGGGTGTATGGGATCGCATCCGACGGCAGCGGGGGCGAGCGGGTCCTGGCCAGAATCAGCCGACCGGTCCAGGAGGTCGCGTGGTCGCCCGATGGTGAATGGCTCGTCGTGCGCACCGACAACGGCACGCCGGGCGCGGGTGACCTCGTGGCCCTGCGCACCGCTGACCCGACGACAGAGGTGCCGCTCGCGGCGTCGAAGTTCACCGAGATGCACCCGGCGATCTCGCCCGACGGCCGCTGGCTCGCCTACGTCTCGGACGAGTCGGGCGCCAACGAGGTCTACGTGCGGCCGTTCCCCAGCCCGACCGGCGGCCGGTGGCAGGTGTCGAATGGCGGCGGCACATCACCGGCCTGGTCGCCTGACGGGCGCGAGCTCTTCTTCATCGATCAGGCCAGCCGGATGGTCGCCGCCGAGTTGCGGACCGCGGCGGGGCTGGAGGTGGTCGCCTTGCGTCCGCTGTTCGACATCCGGGGCTACGCGCTGGATGTCTTCCACCAGTCGTTCGCCGTGACGCCCGACGGCGACCGCTTCGTGATGCTGCGGCAGGTCTCCACCGGGGTCCGGGCGGCGAAGCCGACGGTCGTCCTGGTCCGGCACTGGGTCGCCGACCTGGAGCGTCGGCTCGGGCGCTGAGGGGCGGATTTGGCAGTACCTTATAGGAGTCAGGCGTCGCGAGTCGTGGGTCGTGAGAGGGTCTCGCCTCCCGCCTTCGCCTCTCCCCTCTCGCCTCTCCTCTCTCGCCTCTCCTCTCTCGCTTCCGGTGCCCCCATGACCTCCACCGAAATCCGCATCGCCGCACCGTCGCCGACGGACGTGGACCGTCCGCGCGACGCCGAGCTCGACCTCTTCGGGCTCACGCACGTCGGCAAGGTGCGGAAGACCAACCAGGACCACTTCCTCGTCGCGACGGTGCACCCGCAGGTCGTACTGCAGGCGACGTCGCTGCCTGACCTCGACGGCGTGCCGATGCGCGGCGAGCGGGTCGCGACCGTGATGCTGGTGGCCGACGGCGTCGGCGCGGGCATTGGCGGCGCGGAGGCGAGTGCGCTCGCGGTCGAGGCGATCACGCGCTATGTCTCGACCTCGATGCGCTGCTACCATCTCGCCGGCGGCGGGCACGATGGCGAGTTCGAGGCGGCGCTCCGGCAGGCGGCGCTCGAGGCGCACGCCGCGGTGAAGGCGGAGGCGAAGGCGCATCCGGACAGCGGGAAGATGGCGACCACGCTGACGCTCGCGATCGTCACCTGGCCGTGGGTCTACGTGGTGCAGGTCGGCGACTCGCGCTGCTACCGGTACGTGCCGGGCGAGTTCGACCAGATGACGAAGGACCAGACGATGGCGCAGGCGCTCGCCGACCAGGGGGCGCTGCCGCGCGAGAAGGTCACCCGCTCGCCGCTCAACAACATCCTCGTGAGCGCGATCGGCGGCGACGAGGCGCTTCCCGAGGTGACGCGCTTCGACATCCGCGATCGTCGCTCCGCGATCCTCCTCTGCTCGGACGGCCTCACGCGGCACGTCACCGACGCCGAGATCGCGGAGCAGATGGATCGCATGACGTCGTCGGAGCAGCTCTGCAAGGCGCTCTGCGACCTCGCCCTCGAGCGGGGCGGGACGGACAACATCACCATCGTGGTCGGGCGAGCGCCGAAACGGTGAACGGCGAACGGCGAACGGCGAACGGCGAGCAGTCATCCCGAGCGAAGCGAGGGATCTCCCCCACACCCCACACCCCGCACCCCGCACCC
>DASTAN010000185.1:0-17695 GCA_035712665.1 Gemmatimonadales bacterium | reverse complement strand
GTGATGGTGCTCGGGCAGGGATGCCACGGCGCGGTGAGCGCGCGCTGGCCGAGCACGGCCGAGGTGCCGGCTGGGAGCGAGGCGAGGGTGCGGGGCCGCTGGCTCCCGCGACCACGGGCGCTCGGGGCGCCGCACGGCCTGCTCCTGGTGCGGCGGGTCGAGCGCGTCCGCACCGGGGACGGCTGGGTCGCGGCGTCGCGGACGCAGGTCAGTGGCGCGATCGTGGCGACGTTCGGCCGTCGCGCGCCGATGGTGGAGGCGCTCCTGACCGGGCGGCGCGGCGAGCTCGATCGCGAGCTCCAGGATGCCTACGCGGCGACGGGGCTGGTGCACTTGCTGGCAATCTCCGGCTCGCACGTGGCGCTGATCGCCGGCTGGCTCACGCTCCTCGGCACGATGACCGGCGTCGCGCCATCGCACGCGGCGCCGATCGCCGCGCTCGTGTCGGCTGGGTACGGCGCGTGGCTCGGGTGGCCGGCACCGGTGGCGCGCGCGGTGGCGCTGGTGGCGTTGCTCGTGGTCGCGCGACGGCGCCAGCGCCATCTCCGGCTCGACGCGGT
The DNA here is from genome assembly GCA_035712665.1 of Gemmatimonadales bacterium. Lineage (GTDB taxonomy): Bacteria > Gemmatimonadota > Gemmatimonadetes > Gemmatimonadales > GWC2-71-9 > Palsa-1233. Next base: position 17,135 of record DASTAN010000185.1, on the reverse strand, counting down.
GTTCGGCGGCTGCGTGCTCCTCGTGCTGCTGGCCCAGCCGCGCGCGATCGGCGATGTCGGCGCGTGGCTTTCCTTCGCGGCGATCGCCGGGACGACGTGGGCCTCGCGCGTGGCCACGCGGTGGGGCTGGGATCACGCGGCGGCGCAGCTGCTGATGGCCAGTGCCGGCGCGACGCTCGCCACAGCGCCCATCGCCGCCGTGATGCTCGGGCGCGTCGCCCCGATCGGCATCCTCCTCAACCTCGTGGCCATCCCGCTCAGTGCGCTCGCGATGCCGGCGGCGATCCTCGCGCTGGTCGTGCGTCCGGTGCTCCCCGAGCTGTCCGTGGCGTTCGCCGCGTCGGCGACGGCGCTGCTCGACCTCCTCGATGCCACGGCGCGCTGGGGTGCGACGCTGCCGGGTGCGGCGACGGGGCCGGCCGTCGGCTCCCTCGCCACCGCCGTGCCGTGGATCGCGGCGCTCGTGCTCGCCGTCTGGCTGGTGCGCGGCCGCACGACCGCGGCGGTCGCCGGGCGCCGTGCCGCGTGGGTCGGGGCGGCCGTGCTCTGGTGGCCACTCCTGGTCCCGTCGGTGCCGCGAAGCGATGGGCGGCTGGCGTTACATTTCCTCGATGTCGGGCAGGGCGATGCCGCCGCGATCCGCACGCCCAACGGGCACTGGATCGTGGTGGATGCCGGGCCGGCCGAGCCAGGTCGATGGGACGCCGGGACGCGCGTGGTGGTGCCGTGGCTGCGGCGGCAGGGGGCGATTGCAATCGAGCTCCTCGTCGTCAGCCACGCGCACCGGGACCACGTGGGCGGCGGCGCCGCCGTGGTGGCGGCGCTTCCGGTGCGCCACGCCCTCGATCCCGGTGTGCCGTTCGACGAGGCGGGCTACGACGCGTGGCTCGCCGGACTTGCGGGGCAGGGCACCGCGTGGCATCGCGCCGCGGTCGGCACCCGCGTCACGCTCGACGGCGTCACGCTGCGCGTCGTGCACGCGGGGACCGGATGGGCCGGGGCAGGGCTCGACCTCAACGAGGACTCGATCGTGCTCGAGGTCAGCTACGGCGCGTTTCGTGCGCTGCTGACCGGCGACGCGGGCGAGGTGGCCGAAGCGTCGTTTCTCGCCCGGCTCGGCGCGGTGGACCTGCTGAAGGTGGGCCACCACGGCTCGCGGACCGCGACGGGCGAGGCGCTGCTCGCGAGGACCCGCCCCGATGTCGCGGTGATCAGCAGCGGCACGAACCGGTATGGCCACCCGCACCCGAGCGTGCTCGGACGGCTGGCCGCGGCGGGCGTCGAGGTGTGGCGCACCGACCGGGCGGGGCACGTGAGCGTGCTCACCGATGGCCGGACCCTGACCGTGCGCGGCGGACGCTCCGTCGCGCACCACGATGTCACCGATCCCGAGGAGAGGACGCCCGGTGCTCCATACCACGAAGGTCACGACCCTCGAGCGCTTCATCCTCGACCAGGAGCGCGAGCACCCCGACGCGACCGGCGAGCTCACCAACCTCCTCTATGACATCGCGCTCGCCGCGAAGGTCATCGCCGCGCAGATCCGGCGCGCGGGCCTCGTCAACATCCTTGGCGCCGCCGGCTCGACCAACGTGCAGGACGAGGAGCAGCAGAAGCTCGACGTCTTCGCCAACGAGACGATGAAGCACGCGCTCAACCATACCGGGCGCGTCTGCGCGATGGCCTCCGAGGAGGACGAGGAGCTGATCCCGATCCCGGCCGACGTGAAGCCGGGGAAGTACACCGTCCTCTTCGACCCGCTCGACGGCTCGTCGAACATCGACGTCAACGCCGCCGTCGGGACGATCTTCTCGATCTACCAGCGCGTCTCGACGTCGGGCCAGGGGACGCTCGCGGACGTGCTCCAGCCGGGCCACAGCATCGTCGCGGCCGGGTACGTGATGTACGGCTCGAGCGTGATGATGGTCTACTCCGCGGGCCACGGCGTGCACGGCTTCACGCTCGACCCGACGATCGGGGAGTTCCTGCTCTCGCACCCCGACATCCGGATGCCGCGCACCGGCAAGTACTACAGCGTGAACGAGTCGAACTTCGCGCGCTGGTCGGTCGGCATCCAGCGCGCCGTGCGCGGCTTCCGCGGCGAGGACCCGGCGCGGATGAAGGGAAAGAACTCGCGTTACATCGGCGCGCTCGTCGCCGACTTCCACCGCAACCTCATTGCCGGGGGCACGTTCATGTACCCCGGCAGCGTGAAGGCACCCGACGGCAAGCTGCGGCTGCTCTACGAGTGCGCCCCGATGGCCTACATCGCCGAGCAGGCGGGGGGCGCCGCCACCGACGGCCTCCGGCGCATCCTCGACATCGAGCCGGTCGCGCTCCACCAGCGCGTCCCGCTCGTCATCGGCACCGTGGACGACGTGGAGTACGTGAAGATGATCCTCGAGGAGTCCGGCGAAGGATGAGCGCCGACGACCTGCGCGTCCCCGGCCCCCGCGTGGCCGGCCCCGCCGACTGGCCTCCGTCGCGCGCCGAGGCGCTTGGCGAGCCCGGCGCCTTCCCGTTCACCCGCGGCGTCTACGCCGAGATGTACACCAAGCGGCCGTGGACGATGCGGCAGTACGCCGGCTTCGGCACCGCCGAGGCGACCAACGCCCGCTTCCGGCAGCTGCTCGCCGCGGGGCAGACCGGCCTGTCGACGGCGTTCGACCTCCCGACGCAGATGGGCTACGACTCCGACCACGCGATGGCGCGCGGCGAGGTCGGGCGCGTCGGCGTCGCGATCGACACCGTGGACGACCTCGCGATCCTCTTCCGCGAGATCCCGCTCGACCGCGTCACCACCTCGATGACGATCAACGCGACGGCAGCGATCCTCCTCGCGATGTACGTCGTCGTGGCGGAGGAGCAGGGGATCGCGCGCACCGCCCTCGGCGGGACGCTGCAGAACGACATCCTCAAGGAGTACATCGCGCGCGGGACGTACATCTATCCCGCCGAGCCGTCGCTGCGCCTGATCACCGACATCTTCCGCTTCGTCGCCGACGAGGGGATGAACATCAACCCGATCTCGATCAGCGGCTACCACATGCGCGAGGCCGGGGCGACGGCGGTGCAGGAGGTGGCGTTCACGCTCGCGAACGGGCTCGAGTACATCCGCCGCGGCGTCGCGGCCGGGGTGCCGCTGGCGAAGTTCGGGCCGCGGCTCTCGTTCTTCTTCGCGGCGCACAACGACCTCTTCGAGGAGGTCGCCAAGTTCCGAGCGGCCCGGCGCCTCTGGGCGACGCTGGTGCGCGAGCGCTTCGGCGCCGACGATGCCACGGCGCGGCTCCGCTTCCACACCCAGACCGGCGGCGTCACGCTGCAGGCGCAGCAGCCGCTCAACAACGTGGTGCGCGTCACGGTGCAGGCGCTCGCGGCCACGCTGGGCGGGACGCAGTCGCTGCACACCAACGGCTACGACGAGGCGCTGGCGCTCCCGACGGCCGAGGCCGCGACGCTGGCGCTCCGCACCCAGCAGATCCTGGCGCACGAGAGCGGGCTGTCGCGCACCGTGGATCCGTTCGCGGGCAGCTGGTACGTCGAGTCGCTGACCGACCGGATCGAGGCCGATGCGCGTGCGCTCATCGAGCAGGTCGATGCGCTGGGCGGTGCGGCCGAGGCGGTCGAGGCCGGCTGGTTCCAGGAGGCGATCGCGGCGAGCGCCTGGGCGTGGCAGCAGGCGCAGGAGGCGGGCGACATCGTGGTCGTCGGCGTGAACCGCTTCACCGACGATGCCCCGCCGCCCGAGCTCAGCACGCCGGACTTCGCGGCGCTCGAGCGCGACCAGGCGACGCGCCTCGCGGCCGCGAAGGCCGCGCGCGATGCCGGCGCGGTCGAGGCGGCCCTGGCCGAGGTGCGTCGGGTGGCGCAGTCCGCCGACTCGCTCCTGCCGCCGATCATCGCGGCGGTGCGCGTCCGCGCCACGCTTGGCGAGATCAGCGACGCGCTGCGCGCCGAATGGGGGACGTTCCGCGGCGGCCACGGCTGATGGCCGACCTCGCCGCCGCACTCCAGCAGGCCTTGGGCGACGCCTACACGCTCGAGCGGGAGTTGGGGCGCGGCGGGATGGGCGCGGTGTGGCTGGCCCAGGATGCCCGGCTGCACCGGGGCGTCGCGATCAAGGTGCTGCCACCGGAGCTGGCGGCGGTGCACGACCTCCGCGAGCGGTTCCTGCGCGAGACGCGGATGGCGGCGTCCTTCTCGCATCCGCACATCGTGCCCGTGCACGCCGTCGAGGAGCGCGGCGGACTGCTGGCGTTCGTGATGGGCTTCGTGGACGGCGAGTCGCTCGGGGCCCGTGTGCGCCGCACGGGACCGATCCCGGTGCAGGAGGCCGTGCGGCTGCTGCAGGAAGTCGCCTGGGCGCTCTCATACGCGCACGGCCGCGGGGTGGTCCACCGCGACGTGAAGCCCGACAACATCCTCATCGAGCGCGCGACGCAGCGCGCGATGGTCACCGACTTCGGCATCGCGCGCAGCACCAGTGCGGCACCGGCTGACGGCCTGACCCGGGTGGGCGAGGTCGTCGGCACGCCCCACTTCATGAGCCCGGAGCAGGCGGCCGGCGACGTGGTGGATGGCCGCAGCGATCTCTACTCGCTCGGCATCGTCGGCTTCTTCGCGCTGACCGGACGCCTGCCGTTCGAGGCCCCCACGCCGACGGCACTGCTGGCGATGCACCTGACGCAGGACCCGCCGTCGCTGGCCGCGCTGCGGCCGGACCTCCCCGCGGACCTCATCGAGGCGATCGAGCGGTGCCTGGCGAAGTCGCCCGAGGCGCGCTGGTCGAGCGGCGAGGCGCTCGCTGCCGCGCTCGACGGGATGCGACGCAGCGCCCCCGAGGTCGCGCCCCAGGTGCGCGTCTTCCTGCAGCGGTTCGGTGCCTCCGTGAGCGCGATCCTCGCCTTGACGCTGGTCACCGTCCTCGTGCTCGATCGGGCGAGAAATGCCCGCAACGATGGGGATATCCTGCTGGTCGCGGTGGTGACCTGTGCCGCGGTGTGGGGGCTCGTGGTGCAGGCGGTCGGCCGCGTCCGGATGCTCCTGCGCCAGGGCTTCCGCTATCGCGATGTCCACGCCGCGGCCGGGGCGCTCGTCGCCGAAGAGGCGCTGACACGCGATGCCATCAAGGTGATGCCCGATGAGATGCGCCGGCGGTCGCGCCGCATCCGCATCGCGCTGGTGTCGCTCGCTTGGGCACCGGTGGCGGCGTGGCTCGTCCGCACCTACCTGCGCATCCAGCCCGACCCGACGCGTGCGATGTGGCAGGTGACACCGGCCGGCATCGTCGTCGCCTTCACCGCCGCGATCGCCTTCGGCCTCGGCGTCACGATGCTCGCGGCGGACCCGCTCAAGCCGAACCCGTTCGTCCGGCTGCAGGGGTGGTTCTGGCGCGGGCCGTTGGGCCGCCTCGTCTTCCGTGTCGCCGGGTATCGCATTCCGGGGGGTGGCGATCTTGGCGCCGGAACCACTGGTGCCTCGGCCGCGCACCAGCTCGGTGCCGGCGGCCCGGCCACGGTGCTCGCAACGCTCCCCAAGCCGCTGCGGCAACAGCTGGGCGACGCGCGCAGGCGCATCACCGAGCTCGACGGTGAACTCCCCGTGCTGCGCGAGCGGAGTTCCGCGCTCGTCGCGGCGCTCGCCGAGACCGAGTCGTCCGCCGGGACGGGCGGCTCCGTGGCGGCTCGGCGTGAGGAGATTCGCCGGGAACTCGCCGTCGAATTGGAGGACGTGCGGCAGCGGGAAACGCAGATCGGCGACGCGCTCGAACTCGCGCGGCTCGAGCTGGTCCGCCTGCGCACTGGACTCGGCTCGCCGGATGCCGTGCGCCGGGCGCTGGAGCTCTGATGGCGCCGACGTACCGCTCGCTCGTCGTCCCGCGGCACGCGCGGGTCGGGGTGGTCGGCGATCCGGCGACCGCCACCGAGGCGTGGCTGATCCTCCACGGCTACGGGATGCTCGCCCAGGGCATCCTCCACTGGTTCCGGGCTGCCGAGCGCCCCGGGCGGCTGCTGGTGGCCCCCGAGGCGCTTTCGCGCTTCTACCAGGAGCGGGACGGCGTCCGGACGGTCGGGGCCTCGTGGATGACCCGTGAGGACCGCGCCCACGAGCTGGAGGACCTGCTCGGCTACCTGGATCAGGTCGTCGCGGAGGTGGTCGGGCCGATCCCCCGGCTCGAGGTCCACGGCTTCTCGCAGGGGGTGGCGGCGGCCGCGCGCTGGAGCGTCCGGCGGGTGCGTCCGGTGGCCCGTCTGGTGGCCTGGGGCGGCACCCTCCCGGACGACGTGGATGGCGCTGCGCTGGCTGCCACGACCGCCCCCGAGCCGATCCATCTCGTGGTCGGCGATCGGGATGCCTGGGTCGCCCCCACCGCCGTGGCCGCGCAGGCCGAGGCGATGGCGGCGTCGGGGCTCGACGTCCGCCTGCACCGCTTCGCAGGCGGCCACCGCATCGACGACGGGGTGCTGGCGGAACTCGGCGGATAGCCGGGATTTCGCTTGGCCCGGCCGGGACGCCGGCCTATCTTTCTCGGTTGCTTTGGGTTAGCACACCGAGGAGACACCGATGCCGACGTACGAATACGCCTGCGCCGAGGGCCACGCCTTCGAGCGCTTCCAGAAGATCAGTGACAAGCCGGTCGGCAAGTGCCCGACCTGTGGCGCCAAGGCCACCCGCAAGGTGTCCGGAGGGCAGGGACTGATTTTCAAGGGCAGCGGCTTCTACATCACCGACTATGGCAAGGACGGCAAGGGGCCCCGCAAGGCGGCCGAGTCGTCGTCGACCGGGTCGGGCGAGTCCGCTGCGCCGAAGCCCGAGGCCCCGAAGCCGGCACCGTCGAAGGCGGACGCGGCGTGAGCGATCGTCTCCGGCAGGCGTTGGCAGGCGTGGCCGCATCGCAGGGAGCGGCCGACCTCGAGTTCACCCTCGAACAGCCGCGCGACCCGTCGCACGGCGACCTCGCGACCAACCTCGCGATGCAGCTCGCGAAGCGCACCCGCGCCAACCCGCGCGCGCTGGCTGACCACGTCGTGGCCGCACTCGACCTTGCGGCGGCCGGCGTCGCCTCGGCCGAGATCGCCGGCCCGGGCTTCATCAACTTCCGGCTGGCCGGCGACACCTTCGCCGCCGACTGTGCGCGCATCCTTGCCGAGGGGCCCAATTTCGGTCGCTCGGTCGCGCCCGCACCCCAGCGCGTCAACGTCGAGTTCGTCTCGGCGAATCCGACCGGGCCGCTCCACGTCGGCCACGGCCGCGGCGCGGCAATCGGCGACGTGATCGCCACGCTGCTCGAGTGGACCGGCCACGACGTCACCCGCGAGTTCTACATCAACGACGCCGGCGTCCAGATCGCGCGCGTCGCGGAGTCGCTCTGGGCGCGCGTGCAGCAGGCCGTCGGGCGCGAGGCGGCGATCCCCGAGGGCGGCTACCACGGCGTGTACCTCGTCGAGAATGCAGCGGAGCTGCTCCGCACCGAGGGCCGCGCGTTCGCCGACCTGCCGGCCGAGGCGGGGATCGCCCGCTGCCGCGCCGCCGCGCTCCGGATGCAGCGCATCGAGCAGGACGAGACCCTCGCCACCTTCGGCGTGCGCTTCGACGTGATGGCGTCGGAGCAGGGGATCTACGACGACGGGAAGGTGCAGGCGGCGCTCGATCGCCTCGCGGCCGCGGGCCTCTCGTACGAGCAGGACGGCGCCCTCTGGCTCCGCACCTCGAGCTACGGCGACGAGAAGGACCGCGTGCTCCGGAAGCAGGACGGGTCGTACACCTACTTCGTCCCCGACATCGCCTACCACCTCGACAAGCACGCGCGCGGCTTCACGCGCGCGATCGATGTCTGGGGCGCCGACCACCACGGCTACATCCCGCGGGTGCGCGGCGCGCTGGTCGCGCTGGGCCTTCCCACCGACTGGCTCGAGGTCTCGCTCGTCCAGCTCGTGAAGGTCGTGCGCGACGGCGAGGAAGTGAAGATGTCGAAGCGGAGCGGCGAGTTCGTCACGCTCCGCGACCTGTACGAGGAGACCGGCGTCGATGCGGCGCGCTGGTGGTTCCTGATGCGCCGCGGCGACACGCACCTGACCTTCGACATCGCCCTGGCCACCAAGGCGAGCGACGAGAACCCGGTGTACTACGTGCAGATGGCGCACGCGCGCATGGCGGGCATCCTGCGCAACGCCGGCTTCGCGCCCGACGCGGTCGACTGGCCGCTCGATGTCGACGCGATCGGTGCGCAGGATCTCGACCTCCTCCGGAAGTGCCTCGCGTTCCCCGAGCAGGTGGCGCGCGCCGCGCGCGATCTCGAGCCGCACCGCATCACCGGCTACCTCGAGGAGCTCGCCCGGACCGCGCACGGCTGGTATCACGGCTGCCGCGTCCTCGGCGAGCCGGAGCCGACGATGCGTGCCCGGCTCCTCCTCGCCCGCACGGCGCGTCAGGTGCTCGCCAACGGCCTCACCCTTGTCGGTGTCTCGGCACCGGACCGGATCTAAGCCCATGTCCCTGCTCGTGGTCGGCTCGGTGGCCCTCGATTCGGTGTTCACCCCGTTCGGCGAGACGGCCGATGCCCTCGGCGGTTCGGCCGTGCACTTCTCCGTGGCGGCGTCGCTGCTGCATCCCGTGCAGGTGGTCGGCGTCGTCGGCGACGACTATCCGACGCACGAGCTCGACCGGCTCGCGCCGCGGGGCATCGACTGGTCCGGCGTCGCGCGCGTGGCCGGCGAGTCGTTCCGGTGGAAGGGGAAGTACTCCTACGACCTGCAGAGCCGCGAGACGCTGGAGACGCGCCTCGGGGTCTTCGCCGACTTCCGCCCGGTGCTGCCGGCCGGTGCGGAGGGGGCGGAATTCCTCTTCCTCGGCAACATCGATCCCGAGCTGCAGCTCGACGTGCTGGAGCAGGTGAAGGCACCGCGCGTCGTCGCCTGCGACACGATGAACTACTGGATCCAGTCGAAGCGCGAGGCGCTGCTGGCGCTGCTGGAGCGCGTGGACCTGCTGATGGTCAACGACTCCGAGGCGCGCGAGCTCTCCGGTGACTGGAACATCCATCGCGCCGGGCGCTGGATCCTCGAGCGCGGCCCGAAGCGCGTCGTCATCAAGCAGGGCGAGTACGGCGCGCTGCTGATCGAGCCGGGCCACACCTTCGCGGTGCCGGCCTACCCGCTCGAGGAAGTCTTCGACCCGACCGGGGCCGGCGATGCCTTCGCGGGCGGCTTCATGGGCTACCTCGCGCGGAGCGGCGGCACCGACACGCCGCACCTGCGGCGCGCGATGGTCTATGGCGCCACGATGGGCTCGTACTCGGTGTCGGGCTTCGACGTGAAGGGCTTTGATGGCGTCTCCACCGAGGATGTCGAGCGGCGGGTCCGTCGCTTCGAGGACCTCACCCGCATCCCGACCGCGGAGCAGATCCTGTGAGCGACTCCCAGTACGCCGCCGCCGGCGTGGACCTCCACGCGGCCGACGAGGCGAAGGCCCGCATCGGCACGCTGGTGGCCGCGACCCGCACCCCGCTCTCGCTCGGTCACGTCGGGGCGTTCGGCGGGATGGTGCGGATCCCGGCCGGCATGCGTCAGCCGGTGCTGGTGATGAGCACCGACGGCGTCGGCACCAAGGTGCTCGTGGCGCAGCAGATGGGGCGATTCGACACCGTCGGCGAGGACCTCGTCAACCACTCGGTGAACGACATCCTCGTGCACGGCGCCACCCCGATCGCGTTCATGGATTACGTGGCGGGCCATCGCCTCCCGGTGCAGATGATCGCCGACGTCGTCGAGGGGATCGCCCGCGGCTGCCGTGCGCACGCGATGGCGCTCGCCGGCGGCGAGACGGCGGCGATGCCCGGGCTCTACGCCGAGCAGACCTTCGACCTCGCCGGGACGATCATCGGCGTCGTCGAGGAGGAGGAGGCGCTGCACGGCGAGGCGATCCGTCCCGGCGACGTGCTCGTCGCCTATGCCGCGACCGGCCTCCACACCAACGGCTACACGCTCGCGCGAAAGGTCCTGCTCGAGACGATGGGGCTCGCGCTCGACGCCCCGGTGCCGGGCGAGGATCGCAGCGTCGGCGAGGCGCTCCTCGCGGTGCATCGCTCGTACTGGCGGGCGATCCATCCGGTGCGGACCCAGGTGCACGGCCTCGCCCACATCACCGGCGGCGGCATCGGCGGCAACCTGATTCGCGTCCTGCCGGAGGGCTGCCACGCGGTCATCGACACCGCGAGCTGGGCGTGGCCCGAGCTCTTCCGGATGATCGCGACGGGGGGGCACGTGCACACGGCCGAGATGCGCGATGTGTTCAATCTCGGGGTGGGGATGATCGCGGTCGTCCCGCCGGAGTCGGTCGCAGCGGTGCGCGCGGCCGCTGCCGCGGATGACGTCGCGACCTGGATCCTCGGCGAGGTGCGCGCGGGCGACCGCGCGGTCACCTTCACCGACTGACGGCGACGGCCGTTGCCGACGTGACCTCGATCACCGACGCGGAGGCGATGGCGCGCGCCCTCGAGCTCGCCGAGCGCGGTTGGGGGCGGGTCCATCCCAACCCGATGGTCGGGGCGGTGGTGGTGCGCGACGGCGCGATCGTAGGCGAGGGGTGGCACGCCGAGTACGGCGGGCCACACGCGGAACCGGTGGCCCTGGCGGCGGCCGGTGCGGCGGCGCGAGGCGCGACGCTGGTTGTCACCCTCGAGCCGTGCGCCCACCACGGCAAGACGCCGCCCTGCGTCGATGCGGTGCTCGCCGCCGGCATCGCGCGCGTGGTCATCGCGATGCGTGACCCGAATCCCGTCGCTGCCGGCGGGATCGCCCGGCTGGAGGCGGCGGGCGTCGAGGTCGTGGTCGGCGAGCAGGAGGACGCCGCCCGCCGGCTGAACGCCCGCTTCGTGCACGCCGTGACCCAGGCGGGGCGTCCGTTCGTGGCCGTGAAGCTCGCCGTCACGATGGACGGCTGCATCGCGGATCACGCCGGGCGGTCGCAGTGGATCTCCGGGCCGGAGGCGCGGGCCTGGGTGCATTGGGTGCGGGCCGGCTTCGATGCGATCGCCGTGGGGGCCGAGACCGCGATTGTCGACGGGGCCCGGCTCACCGTGCGTGGCGAGATCGTGCCGCGGGTCACCCCGCGCCGGGTGGTGTTCGATCGCGGCGGCCACCTCGAGGTGTCGGCACCGATCTTCGCTGACCTGCCGGAGGCGCCACTCACGATCGTCACGGCACGCGCGCCGGAGGCACGACAGGCGAGCTGGCGGATGGCCGGGGCAGCGGTCTGCCAGGCCGATTCGCTCGAGGCCGGCCTGGGCGCGCTCGGAACCGCCGGCGTCGAGGCCGTGTTGGTCGAGGGAGGCGGGCGACTCGCCGGGGCGCTCCTCGGAGCCGAGCTGGTGGATCGCGTGTATCAGGTGGTCAGCCCGCGGTGGCTCGGCGACGGTCGCCGGGCGTGGGCGGGCCTCGGGGCGCTGGGCATCGGCGACGCCCCGGCGTGGCGCACCGTCGAGCGACAGGCGCTGGGCAACGACACCCTGCTGGTGCTGGAGCGATAGATGTTCACCGGGATCATCACGGCCACGGGCACGATCCGCGACGTCACCACGCGTGACGGCGGGCGCGAGCTCGTCATCGCGGCACCGTGGGACGACCTCGTCCTTGGCGAGAGCATCGCGGTGGATGGCGCCTGCCTCACCGTCGCGAGCCTCGGGACGGGCACCTTCACGGTGCACGTCGTCGTGACCTCGCTCGGTCGCACCGCGATCGGGGGATGGACGGCCGGACGGCGGGTGAATCTCGAGCGCGCCCTCCGGGTCGGGGATCGTCTCGGCGGGCATCTGGTGCAGGGGCACGTCGATGGTGTGGGAACGGTCACCGGGGTCCGGCAGCACGACGATGCGTGGCTGATCGACGTGACCGTGCCGCCCGCCGTGGCCGAGGTCTCGATTCCGCTGGGATCGATCACCGTGGACGGCGTCTCGCTCACGGTGAACGCGATCCCGGCTCCCGGGACGGTGCAGCTGAGCATCGTCCCCCATACGCTGGCGCACACGACGCTCGGGGATCGGCAGGTCGGCGACCTCGTGCATCTTGAAGGAGACACAGTGGGGAAGTACGTCCGGCAGTTCACGGCGGCGTGGCGCGACGCGGGGGTGGCGTGATGCCGATCGGCACCATCGCCCAGGCGCTCGCCGACCTCCGCGCGGGGAAGATGATCGTCGTCGTCGATGACGAGGACCGCGAGAACGAGGGCGACCTCGTCGCCGCCGCGGAGACGATCACGCCCGAGATGGTCAACTTCATGGCGGTGCACGGCCGCGGGATGATCTGTCTCGCGCTCACCCCGGAGGATTGCCGTCGCCTCGATCTCGGCCAGATGGTCGACAGCAACACCGAGTCGATGGAGACCGCCTTCACGGTGACGATCGATGCGCACGCGCGCTTCGGCGTCACCACGGGGATCTCGGCCGCCGATCGCGCGACGACGATCCGGGTCGCGATCGATCCGGCCAGCGCCCCGGCGGACCTGCGCCGTCCCGGCCACATGAATCCGCTCCGCGCGAAGCCGGGGGGCGTGCTGCAGCGCGTCGGGCACACCGAGGCCAGCGTCGACCTCGCCCGCCTGGCGGGCTTCCGGCCGGCCGGCGTCATCTGCGAGATCCTCAACGCCGACGGCACGATGTCGCGGCTGCCCGAGCTCGAGCAGTTCGCCACCACGCACGGGCTGACCCTCGTCACCGTGGCCGATCTCGTGGCATACCGCCTCCACATGGAGCAGCTGGTCCACCGCGTCGCGGAGGCCCGCCTGCCGACCGAGTTCGGCGAGTGGCGCGTGATCGGCTACCGCAACGACGTCGATGACGCCGAGCACGTCGCGCTCGTGTACGGCGACGTCGAGGGCCAGGCCGATGTCCTCGTGCGGATGCACTCGAAGTGCCTGACCGGCGATGTCTTCCACTCGCTCCGCTGCGACTGCGGCGTGCAGCTCCACCGCGCGATGGAGCTGGTGCGCGCCGAGGGACGCGGCGTGATCGTCTACCTCGACCAGGAAGGGCGCGGCATCGGGCTCCTCAACAAGCTTCGGGCGTACGCCCTGCAGGACGAGGGCGACGACACCGTGCAGGCCAACGAGCGCCTCGGCTTCAAGGCCGACCTGCGCGACTTCGGCATCGGCGCCCAGATCCTCCGTGACGTCGGCCTCACCACGCTCCGCGTGATGACGAACAACCCGCGCAAGCTGGTCGGGCTCGAGGGCTACGGCCTCGAGATCACCGGGCGCGTGCCGCTGCTCGCCGAGACGACGCCGGAGAACCGCGCGTATCTCGCCACCAAGCGCGACAAGCTTGGCCACCTCATCAATCCGTGAGTCCGATGCCTGACTTCGATGGTCGCCTCGAGGCGACCGGCCGTGTCGCCCTCGTCACCTCCCGCTATCACGAGCGGATCACCGGGCGGCTGCTCGACGGTGCGCGGCAGGCCTGCGCCGAGGCGGGCGTGGCCGACGGCGACGTGGACGTGCTCTGGGTGCCTGGCGCCTTCGAGCTCGGCGTGGCGGTCGCGGCGTGCGCACGCAGCGGTCGGTACGCGGCGGTCGTGGCGCTCGGCGCCGTGGTGCGCGGCGACACGCCGCACTTCGACTACGTCGCGGGCGAGACCAGCCGGGCGCTGATGGACGCGGCGACGGCCACGCTGGTGCCGGTGGGGATGGGGCTCCTGACCTGCGACACGATGGAGCAGGCCGTCGCCCGCGCCGGTGGCGATGCCGGCAACAAGGGGCAGGAAGCCGCCGAGGCGGCGCTTCGCACCGCGTCGCTGCTCCGCCGCGCGGGGGTGATCGGATGACGATGCACGAAGCCACCCGCCGCCGGGCGCGCGCGCTGCAGCTCCTGTATGCCATCGAGACCGGTGGCGACCCGGCAGGAGCGGCCGCCGGCGTGGCGCGCATCACCCGGCCGTCGCCCGGTGTGCTCGACGGCGCGCGCGATCTCGCCGAGGGCGTCCTCGCCCAGCGCGCGGAGCTCGACCGCCTCGCGCAGGCCGCTGCCGAGAACTGGCGCATCGAGCGTCTCGGTGCGATCGAGCGCAACATCCTGCGGCTCGCGATCCACGAGCTGCTCCAGGGCGTGACCGGCGCGAAGATCGTCCTCGACGAGGCCGTCTGGCTGGCGCAGCGCTTCGGCGGCCCCAAGGCGCCGTCGTTCGTCAACGGCGTGCTCGACCGGGTGGCCCGCGATCTCGGCCGCCTCTGATCGGGTAATCGCGTGAACCTGCTCGTGGTCAACTGGCAGGACCTGCGCAATCCGCACGCGGGCGGCGCGGAGATCCACCTCTTCGAGCTCTTCTCGCGGCTCGCGGCGCGCGGCCACCGGGTGCGGCTCGTCTGCTCGGGGTTCGCCGGTGCGCCCGCCACCGAGGTCGTCGACGGCGTCGAGGTGCACCGGACCGGTGATCGCCACTCGTTCGCGCTCCTGGGGCGCGGGGCGGTGCGTCGGGCCCTCGCGGCCGAGCGTCCCGACGTGGTGATCGACGACGTCAACAAGCTGCCGCTCTACGTGCCGACGCTCACCGACCGTCCGGTGTACGCGATCATCCCGCACCTGTTCGGCACCACCGCGTTCCAGGAAGTCTCGTGGCCGATGGCGGCGACGGTCTGGGCGGCGGAGCGGCTCATCCCGTGGGTGTATCGCCGGGCGTGGTTCCACGCCATCAGCGATTCGACGCGCGACGATCTCGTGGCGCGCGGGATCCCGCGCGAGCGCATCGCGGTGGTGTACCCGGGCGTCGATGCGACGCGCTTCACCATCGACCCCGGCGTCCGCCGCGCCGACCCCGCGCGCTTCGTGTACATCGGCCGCCTCAAGCGCTACAAGGGCGTGGAGTTCCTCATCCGCGCGCTGGCGATCGCGCGCGCCACGCGCCCCGAGCTCAGCGTGGACATCGCCGGCTCGGGCGACGACCGGCCGCGCCTCGAGGCGCTGGCCCGGGAGCTCGGGCAAGGGGAGGCGGTCCGGTTCCTCGGCTTCGTGAGCGAGGCCCAGAAGCTCGCGCTCTTGCGGCAGGCCGTGGCGAACGTGTTTCCTTCCCCGAAGGAAGGGTGGGGCATCACGGTGATGGAGGCGGCCGCGTGCGGCACGCCCTCCATCGCGTCGAATGCTCCCGGGCTGCGGGACTCGGTGCGCGACGGCGAGACCGGCCTGCTCGTCCCCCACGCCGACGCGGCGGCGCTGGCCCACGCGATGCTCGCGCTGGCTGGCGATCCGGCGCGCGTCGCGGCTCTCGGGGCTGCGGGACGGCGCCACGCCGAACGCCTCAGCTGGGAGGCCGCAGCCGGCCAGGTCGAGGCCCATCTGGCCGATCTCGCGGCGGGGCGCGTGCCGCCGCCGTCCTTTCGATCCTGAGGAGGGTCGATGCGGTTCCGGGATTTCCTCGCCCAGAGCGAGGCGCTGCAGCTCGAGGCGCTGACCGGTGAGGTCGGTCTCGATCGACTCGTACCCGATGCCGACATCGCCTCGCCCGGGCTGGCGCTCTCGGGCTATCTCGGGCGCTTCATTCCCGATCGGCTGCACGTCCTCGGCGAGACCGAGATCACCTACCTCGCCTCGCTCGATCTCGAGACGCGCCGGGCCCGGCTGACGGCGTTCTTCCAGTACGACCTGCCGGCCATCTTCGTCACCAAGGGGCTGGAATTGCCCGAGCCGCTGCTCGAGCTCGCGACCGCGCGGCAGGTCCCGCTGCTCCGGACGCGGCTCAAGACGGCGGAGTTCTACCGCCGCGTCAAGCCGATCATCGAGGACGCCTTCGCGCCCCGCACGACGCTGCACGGGTCGCTGGCGGACGTGTACGGCGTCGGGCTCCTCTTCGTGGGGCGCTCGGGGATCGGCAAGAGCGAGTGCGTGCTTGACCTGGTCGAGCGCGGGCATCGCCTCGTCGCCGACGACGTGGTGAAGGTCACGCGCCGCGGCACCGACGTCCTGATCGGGCAGGGACACGAGCTGGCCGGGCATCACATGGAGATTCGCGGGGTCGGTCTCGTCGACATCCCGGCGCTCTTCGGGGTGCGCTCGGTGCGGCAGCAGAAGCGCATCGAGGTCGTGGTGCATCTCGAGGACTGGAACAACGCGAAGGACGCCGATCGCACCGGCCTCGCGCAGGGCGAGTCGATCATCCTCGGCGTCGCGCTGCCCAAAGTGATGGTGCCGCTCAATCCCGGAAAGAACATCACCGTCATCTCGGAAGTGGTCGCGATGAATCACCTGCTGCGGATGACCGGCATCGACACCGCGGCGGCCTTCAACGAGCGGCTGATCCGGCGGATGCGCGAAAAGAAGGGACTCCGCGAGTACCTCCAGGAGGATTTCGAGTGAGCACGCTTCGCGGCGTGGTCGTCGGGCACGGGAACCTCGCGGCGGCCATGGTCCAGGCCGCCGAGGAGATCACCGGCGTGCGCGGCATGCTGGTGCCGGTTTCCAATGTCGACTGCAGCCGGGACGACCTCGAGGCGCGCGTGAAGACGGCGGTCGGTGGCGCGCCAAGCGTCGTGTTCGTGGACCTGCCCGGCGGTTCCTGCTTCTTCGCGGCCATGCGGGGACTCGGCAAGCTCGAGAATGCGCGGGTCGTCGCCGGAGTGAACCTGACCATGCTGGTCGATTTCGTGTTCCATCGCGACACCGCACTCGACGACGCCGCGAAGCGGGCGCGGGAAGTGGGCGGTCGCGCCATCGCCGGCGCCTGATGTCGATCGCCCTCGCCCGGATCGACGACCGGCTGATCCACGGCCAGGTCGTTATCGGGTGGGGAGTGCCCCTCGGGGTCCGTCTCATCGCGCTGGTGGACGACGACGTCGCAGGCAGCCCGTGGGAGCAGGAGATCTACCGGATGGCGGTACCGCCCGGCGTCGACGTCGAATTCGTGACGCGCGCCGCGGCGCTCGAGCGGCTGCGGCTCTGGGCCGGTGACGCGAGGCCGGTGTTCATCCTCACCGGGACCGTCGAAGTCATGGCCGCCCTGGTACGGGGCGGGCACGGCCTGGTCCATCACGTGAACGTTGGCGGCGTGCATGCCGGTCCCGGCCGGCGCGAGCGGCTTCGCTACGTGTACCTGACCGATGCGGAAGCAGCGGCACTTCGCGCGCTCGAGGCGGAAGGCACCAACGTCAGCGCCCAG
>DASTAN010000184.1:0-3157 GCA_035712665.1 Gemmatimonadales bacterium | reverse complement strand
AACGGTGCCGCGATGCAGGCCCGCGTCGACACCACGATGCGCTCGGCGGCGCAGCTCGCGGATCGCCTCGGCGGGATGACCGCGCGGATGGACTCGCTCCTCGGCCGCATCGAGCGCGGCGAGGGAACCCTCGGCAAGCTGGCCAGCGACACCACGCTGTACGTCGAGCTCCGGCGCACGCTGGGGGCCGCCAGTGCGCTGGTCGACACGCTCGCCAAGCACCCCGGGAAGCTCGGCATCACCGTGCGGGTCTTCTGAGGGAACCCGCTCCCGCCGCGGGGCGTAAGAGGCGTTAGACTTCGGGCGGCTCCGAGCGGGGCCGCCCGTGCCGTTTCCGGGCCACCACAGGAGAGTTCCGTGTCCGACATGCAGCCGCACCTCCGCGCCATTCTCGAGGCCATCGGCGAGGATCCCGATCGCGAGGGGCTCCAGAAGACCCCCGAGCGCGTCGAGAAGGCCTACCGCTTCCTCACGCAGGGGTACGAGCAGAGCGCCGAGAAGGTGATCGGCGACGCCCTCTTCGAGGAGACGCACCACAACATGGTGCTGGTGCGGGACATCGAGTTCTACTCGCTGTGCGAGCACCACATGCTGCCGTTCTTCGGCAAGGCGCACGTCGCGTACATCCCCGACGGCCGCATCGTCGGCCTCAGCAAGATGGCGCGCGTGGTCGACGTCTTCGCGCGCCGGCTGCAGGTGCAGGAGCGGATGACCGACCAGGTTGCCGATGCGCTCAGCGAGCAGCTGCGCCCGCGCGGCGTCGGCGTCGTGCTCGAGGCCTCGCACTTCTGCATGATGATGCGCGGCGTCGAGAAGCAGAACTCCCGCACCATCACCTCGGCGATGCGCGGCGTCTTCCGCGACGACGGCCGCACCCGCGAGGAGTTCCTGCGGCTCGTCCACAACGGATCGCGATGATCCAGGTCACGTTCCTCGGCACCGGGGCCGCGACGCCGTCGGTCGCGCGCGGCGTGGCCGCGCTGGCGATGCAGCGCGAGGGCGAGGTCCTCCTGTTCGATTGCGGCGAGGGGACCCAGCGCCAGATGATGCGCTACGGCACCGGCTTCACGCTCGAGGACGTCTTCGTCACGCACTACCACGCCGACCACATTCTCGGCATCCCCGGACTGCTCCGCACGATGGGGCTGATGGCGCGCACCCGACCGATCCACCTCTGGGGGCCGAAGGGTGCCGCGCGAACCCTCGGCGAGCTGGTGACCCTCGGGATGGAGCGGCCGAAGTTCCCGGTCGAGATCCACGAGCTCCAGCCGGGCGATGTCGTCGCCCGGGGCGACTACGAGATCCAGGTCGGCGCGGCCGAGCACAAGGGACCGTGCCTCGCGTATGCGCTGGTCGAGCACGAGCGACTCGGGCGGTTCGACCCCGAGCGGGCACGTGCGCTGGGGATCCCCGAGGGGCCGCTGTGGGGACGGATCCACCGCGGCGAGGCGGTGACGGCCCCGGACGGCCGCGTCGTCGACCCGGGTGAACTGGTCGGTCCGGCGCGTCCGGGGCGCCGCGTGGTCTACTCGGGCGACACCGCACCGTGCGACAGCGTGATGCGGCTGGCTGCCGGGGCGGACCTGCTGGTGCACGAGGCGACCTTCGGCGACGACGAGCGCGACCGGGCGATCGAGACCCGCCACAGCACGGCGCGCGAGGCGGCCGAGCTGGCCCGCGACGCCGGGGTGCGCCAGCTGGTGCTGACCCACATCTCCAACCGCTATTCCCGCGAGGCGCCCGAGCTGCTGCTCGAGGCGCAGGTCCGATTCCCGGCCACGACGATCGCCCGCGACGGGCTGGTGATCGAGGTCGGCTTCCCCGACGCCGACCCCGCTGCCTAGCGCATCGACCGCACGTACGCCTTGACGTCGAACTTCGTCTTCGCCGCCTTGAGCGACATGTAGCGGACGGTGCCGTAGATCGGCCGGCGGTAGAACGGCCGGTCGAAGCGGCCGAAGCACCAGAGGATCCCGCCGTAGCTGTTCGGGTCGCGACCGTCGAGCGCGTACTTGTTGTTGAGGTGCTCCAGCACCCGGATGGCGCGCTCGGCGTTCTCGGTCCACGCGATCACGCTCTTGCCCCAGAGCATCCGCAGGTAGTTGTGCATCCAGCCGTCGCGCAGGTACGCGCGCTGGCACGCATCCCACAGCTCATCGCCGGTGCGCGCCTCCTCGAGCTCCGCATCGTCGTAGAGGTACTCGCGCGGGTCGCCCTCGTGCTCGCGGAGCTCCTTCTGCGCCCACTCGGGCACGGCCGCGAGGGTGCGGTGCTTCGGCTCGAAGCGGCAGAAGTTGAAGGCGAGCTCGCGCCAGGTGAGCATCTCGTCGAGGAACTTCTCCCATTGCTCGCCGCCCTGTGCGGCACGCGCCCGGAGCAGGACGGTCTGCGGGGCGACGTGCCCGAAGTGGAGCCACGGCGACATCTTCGAGGTTGCGTCGACGTTCGGGTCGTTGCGCTCGAGATAGCGCGGCAGGCCGTGGGCGGTCCACCAATCGAGTCGTGCGTGCGCGGCCGTCGTGCCGCCGGTCCAGCCGTTCGCCGGGCCCACGGCGTGATCGATGGGGCACGCCGCGACCAGCGACGCGATGCCGTTGCGCGCGACGATGGTCGGCTCGAAGGGGAGGTCGATCGTGCGCCGGACGCGTGGCTCGCTGTTCGGCACGGGATGCAGCCACTGGTCGAGCTCGCCCATCAGTGCCGTGCGGATGTAGCGCGCGGCCGAGTACGCCTTGTCGAGGCGCTTCGAGGGGATCACGCACGCGGAGTCGACGGCCACGACCGGTGCCTCGACCGCCTCGCGCAGCTGCTTCAGCTGGCGCGGCATGATGAAGGTCGGGAACCAGTCCGTGACCACCAGCGCCGCTCGCGCGGCGAGCGCCTTGAGGTTGGCGTGATGGTCCACCCCCTCGCCCTGCACGCGCCGGTCGAGGAAGTGCGCGAACTGGATCCCGCGCTCGGCGAACCCCGCCGCCATGTCCATCACCCCTTCGAGCATGAAGGTGTGGAAGCGGTCGCTGGCCCAGGGATAGTCGGGGCGGAGCGAGAAGTAGACGAGCACCGGGACGCCGAGGGCATTGGCCTGTTCGATGGCGTACTCGAGCGCGTAGTTGTCGTGCGCCCGCTGGGTCACCTGGATCCAGTAGAGGACGTACTC
>DASTAN010000183.1:0-11610 GCA_035712665.1 Gemmatimonadales bacterium | reverse complement strand
GACTGCCGGGCCGAAGCCGTACAAGGACGTGATCACCGCAAAGGCGCAGACCCGAAAGGGGCTGATCACCTCGCACCGGATCGATGACAAGCTCTTCCTCGAGCTCGCGCCGAGCGCGCTCAACGTCGAGATGATGGTGATCGCCCGCGCGGTCGAGTCGACGCTGCAGGACCCGGGCGGCTTCTTCGGCGGCGGCGCCAACGCGCTCGTGCGCTGGGAGCGCCAGGGGAACAGCCTCGTGCTGCGCCGTCGCTCGTACGGCCTCACGGCTGACCCGACGGACAACATCTACCGCCAGGTGAAGGGGTTCCAGAACGGCCCCGTCCTCGCGAAGCTCGACATCGCCGCGTTCAACCCGGCCGACAGCGCCGCGGTCGTGGATGCGACCGACTTCTTCCTGACCGCGGGCCCCGCCCTCGGCGGCCTCACCGGGGCCAGCCGGAACCAGAGCTGGTTCGACCACGTCGCGTCGTTCCCCGAGAATCTCGAGGTCGAGATCACCCAGACCGGCAACGCCCGTGCGCCAGGCGCGCCCGCGACCGCGCAGCCGACGCCGCAGACCGTCCGGCTGCACTGGAGCTGGCGCAAGCTCCCCGACGTGCCGATGATGGCGCGCTACAGCGACCCGCGCGTCGGCTACATCTCGACCCAGTACTACGACTTCTCGTCGCGCGAGCACACCTCGGAGATCAAGCGGATCATCCACCGCTTCAAGCTGGTCCCCAAGGACACCGCGGCGTTCCGTCGCGGCGAGCTCGTCGAGCCGGTCGAGCCGATCATCTACTGGATCGACCCGGCGACGCCGGAGTGGATGAAGCCGTGGGTGAAGGTCGGCGTGGACAAGTGGGATGTCGCCTTCCGCGAGGCCGGGTTCAAGAACGCGATCCGCGGCGAGTACGCCCCGGCCGACAACCCGGACTGGTCGATCTACGACCTGCGCCACTCGATCATCTACTGGCGCCCCTCGACCGTGCCCAACGCCACCGGCGGCCAGATCGTGGACCCGCGCACGGGCCAGATCCTGAAGGGCGAGGTCAACATGTACCACAACATCATGGACCTCCAGCGTCGCTGGTACTTCGTCCAGGTGTCGCCGCTCGACCCGCGCGCGCAGCGGCTGCCGCTGCCCGACTCGCTGATGGGGCGGCTGGTGGAGTACGTGGTGACCCACGAGATCGGCCACTCGATCGGCTTCCCGCACAACATGAAGGCGTCGGCGATGTACCCGGCCGACTCGATCCGCAGCCGTGCCTTCCTCGAGCGGATGGGCGGTCACGTCGCGACGCTGATGGACTACTCGCGCTTCAACTACGTCGCGCAGCCCGAGGACAACATTCCGCCCGAGCTGCTCATCCCGCAGGTCGGGCCGTACGACAAGTACGCGGTGCGCTGGGGCTATCGCCCGATCCTCGACGCGAAGACCCCCGACGACGAGCTCCCGACGCTCGATCGCTGGTCGCGCGAGCAGGACACGATCCCGTGGTTCCGCTTCAGCACCAACGACGCGCCGAACGATCCGGAGAACCTGACCGAGGCGGTCGGTGACGCCGATGCGGTGAAGTCCACCGGCCTCGCGCTCAAGAACCTCGCGCGCGTGATGAAGAACCTGCGCGCCGCGACCGAGACGCCGGGCGAGGACTACGAGCTGATGTCGGGGATGTACGACGAGGCGGTGTCGCAGTGGGGTCGCTACATGCGCCACGTCGCCGCGATCATCGGCGGCGCGATCACCCAGGAGAAGCTCGGCACCGGTCCGCGCTTCACCCCGGTGGCCGAGGCGCGCCAGCGCGAGGCGATGCAGTTCCTCGCGACCAACGCGTTCCAGGTGCCGGCGATGTTCCTCGACCCGGACATCCTCTGGCGCCTCGAGGCGCGCGGCGGGATCGACCGGATCCGGAGCGCGCAGACGTCGCTGGTGTCGTCGCTGCTGCAGGCGTCGAAGCTCAACACGCTGATCGAGTACGAGGCGCTGACCAAGGGCAACACCTACACGCTGGCCGAGTACCTCGGCGACATGCGGAAGGCGCTCTGGAGCGAGCTCGACCGCCCGACGGTGACGGTGGACATCCATCGCCGCAACCTGCAGCGCGCGTTCCTCGACCGCGTGGACCAGTCGCTGAATCCCGCGCCCGCCGCAGCGCCGGCCGGCCTCCCGCCGGGCTTCTCACTGCCGGCCGCGACGCCGGTGTGGGGCAATGACGTCCGCGCGATGTTCCGCGCCGAGCTCGCGACGCTCGACCGCAGCCTCGCCGCGGCGCAGGGCCGCGCCGGTGACGCGGTGACCCGCGTGCACCTGGCCGACCTCCGGACGGAGATCAAGAAGATCCAGGACGGGAAGAAGTAAGGACTGCAGCGACGGGTGAAGGGTGAAGGGTGACACGGGACGAGGGACACGGGACATTCCCCCCGAACCCTCATCGCCCTTCACCCTTCACCCTTCACCCTTCACCCTTCACCCTTCACCCTTCACCCTTCACCCTTCACCCTTCACCCTTCACCGCCTTCAGCAGCCGCACGAACCCCTCCGGCGTCACCGTCTCCGGCCGCGCATCCGGATCGAGCTGCGCCGCAGCACAGAGGGCCGACGCGCCCTCGGCGTCCACGCCGAGCGCCTCGCGGAGGGCGCGATGCATCCGCTTCCGCCGGTAGCTGAAGAGCGACGTGACCAGGGTGCGGAACGCGGGGATCTGCTCGGGCTGCACCAGCGGGTCGGCGCGCGGGACCAGATGCAGCACCGCCGAGTCGACCTTCGGCGGCGGCGCGAACGCCCCCTTCCCCACGATGAAGCAGCGGGTCGGGTCCGCCACCGCCTGGATGCCGATCGAGAGCGCACCATACGCGTCGCTCCCGGCCGGGGCCACGACGCGATCGGCCACTTCCTTCTGCACGAGGTAGGTCACCGTCGCGGGCAGCGGTGCGGTGAGCGCCTTGTCGAGCAGCGGCGAGGTGATGTAGTACGGAATGTTCCCCGCCACGCGCCAGCGCTTGCCCAGCGCGGTCCACGGGGCCACGAGTTCGTGCCACGGCAGTGCGAGCGCATCGCCCTCGACCAGGGCGAACGCCGCCGTCCCGAATTGGCGCAGCAGCCCCTCGGCCATGCGCGGATCCTTCTCGATCGCCACCACCGTGGCGCCGGTCTCGAGCAGCGCGCGCGTGAGGCCGCCGGGGCCGGGGCCGATTTCCAGCACCACATCGTCGGGGCCGGCCTCGGTCGCGACCGCGATCTTGTCGAGCAGCGGTCCGTGGGTCAGGAAGTGCTGGCCGAGGGCCTTCTTGGCGCGCACGCGCTCAGGCCCGCAGCACGAGGAGCGTGATGTCGTCGTGCGGGTCGGCGCTGAAGGCGGCGAGGTCGTCGAGCACGAGCCGCATCAGGCCATCCGGCGAGAGATGCCGCCCCTCGCTCAGGCGCTGGAGGAGGCGCGCCTCGCCGTATCGCGTCCCGTCGCGCCCCAGCGCATCCGTCAGGCCGTCGGTGCAGAGCACGAGCAGGTCCTGCGTGAAACGCCAGGGCAGCACGGTGCGCCCGAACGGGGCGTCTTCCACGATGCCGAGCGGGGGCGCCGTGGGCGCGAGGCGCTCGACGAGCCC
This sequence comes from Gemmatimonadales bacterium, assembly GCA_035712665.1. Lineage (GTDB taxonomy): Bacteria > Gemmatimonadota > Gemmatimonadetes > Gemmatimonadales > GWC2-71-9 > Palsa-1233. The sequence continues at coordinate 8,022 of DASTAN010000183.1, read as the reverse complement.
GAAGCGCGGCACGCGGAAGGCGTGCGGGTGCCCCGCGTTGCTGAAGGTGAGGCGTCCCGCCGTCGGGTCGAGCATCCCGTAGAAGAGCGAGAGGTACATCTCCGTGCTCGCGAGCTCGTCGGCCAGCGACGCGCGGATCTCTGCCAGCGTCTCGTCGGGAGGTGTGGCGGCGTTCGCGTGAATGCCGGCCGCGGCCATCACCTGCGCCGCGATCAGCGCGGCCGAGAAGCCGTGCGACGAGACGTCGCCGATCATCACGCCGATGCGGTGCCGCCCGAGGCGCGAGAAGGTGTAGAAGTCGCCCCCCAGCGACTCCGCCGGCCGCAGGTGCACCGCGACCTCGGCATCGCCCTGCAGCACCGCGGGCGTCGGCATCAGCTTCACCTGCAGGTCGTGGGCAAGCTCGAGCTCGCGCGCCAGCCGCTGCGACTCGGCTTCCTGCGCCGCGAGCCGGGCGTTCTCGAGGGCGGCGCCGATCTGCGTGGCGACCGCGGCAACGAGCTTGGTCTCCTCGCGGGTGAACATCCCCCCGCCGGCACGATCGGCGAGGGAGAGCATCCCGATCACGCGCGGGGTCTGCCCGCCCGAGGCGTAGGTGATCGGCACGGCGACCAGCTCGCCATCGACCCACGCGGGCTGGCGTCCGGTCTCGATGCGTCGCGTGCGGAAGGCGCGCGCGACGATGACGTCATCGGGCGCGTCGACCGGGACGGCCTGCGGGATGCGGCCGTCATCGCCGCCAAGGATGGCGACCGACTGGAGGACACCGCGCGTCTCGTCGTACACGCGGAGCCCGGCCCGCCTGGCTCCCGTGACGGCGGTCACCTCGCGGAGGATCGTCTGGGCGACTTCGTCGACCGAGCGGCCGTGCACCAGGAACTCGCCGATCGAATAGAGGAGGTCGATCTCCTCGTAGCGTGCGGCGAGTTCCCCGGTGAGCGACGAGACGCTGCGATCGGCCTCGAGCACCGCCTGCACCACCGGGAGGAGGCGCGGCGCCAGCTCGTCGGCGCGCAGCTCGGGACGATCGGGGACGACTTCGAGATAGAGGCCGGGAAGATCCGGGAGGGCGACGAAGGCCGCCGCATCGCTGGCCTGTCCGCGCGGGGCGCGCGGCACGCCGCCGCTGGCCGGCGGCCCGGCCACCAGACGCCAGCGATCCCCGTCGAGGCGCCAGAGTCGCAGCGTGGCCCCGGCGAGCGAACCCAGCGGCGCGAGGACGCCGCCGAGATGACTCAGCAGCGGGGCAGCGTCATCCAGATGGCGTTCCCCTCGGCGTTGAACGCCACGTGGTCGGCGAGGTGGCGGATCATGTAGAGGCCGCGACCGCAGGTGTTCTCGAGGCACTCCTCGAGGGTGGGGTCCGGCACCTGCTCGGGGAGATACCCCTGCCCCTCGTCCAGCACGCCGACCACGACGCGATCGCCGAGGCAGGTCAGCTCGATGGTGACGAGGCGCTCGGGATCGTGATCGTTGCCGTAGATGATGGCGTTCGCCACCGCCTCCGCCACGACGGTGCAGAGGCGGAAGCGCGCCGTCTTGCCGAGGGGGCCGTGCTCGCTGCACCACGCGACCACCATCTCGACGACCTCACCGACGCGAGCGACCTCGCTCGACACGGTGAACCGGGTCCGCCGCTCGCCTTCGTGCCGCTCGGGGCGCGGATGGGCCATCGTCACGCCCGCCTCAGAACCCGGCGAGGGCCCCGGCGGCGCTGTCGCTGATGCTGAAGAGCGTGTCGAGCTTGGTGAGCTCGAACAGCGACCGCAGGTCGTCGTTGAGCGCCGCCAGGCGGAGTTCGCCACCGGCCTCGCGGACCTTCTTGTTGATCGACACGAGCGCACCGAGGCCCGAGGAGTCGATGTACGAGGTCGGACCGAAGTCGAGCACGAACTTGCGGTCGCCGCGCTCGAGGGCCGTCCCGATCATCTCCTTGAGTTCCTGCCGGTTGGCAACGATCAGCTGCCCCTCGACGGTGATGACGGTGACCCCGGTCGCTTCGCGGGTGGCGTGAAAAGGCATCGGCGTCAGGACTCCACTTGGGTCGATGAGATGGCGCCCCCCGCCTGCAGGGCCACCATGGCTGCAACGTCCACAATATCGTCGGGTGCCGCCCCGCGCGACAGGTCGGACATCGGCCGGGCCAGCCCCTGCAGGAGGGGCCCTGCCGCCGAGGCCCCGGCGAGTCGCTCCGTGAGCTTGTAGGCGATGTTCCCCGCGTCCAGGGACGGAAAGACGAGGACATTGGCCCGGCCGCCCACCGGGGACGCCGGGCATTTCCGAGCCGCCACCTCGGGGACCAGCGCCGCATCGAGCTGCAGCTCGCCGTCAGCGGGGACGTCGGGGGCAAGCGCTCGAAAGGCGGCCAGCCCCGCACGCACCCGCTCCGGGTCCGCCCCGCCGGCGCTGCCGTGCGTGCTGTAGGAGAGGAAGGCGACCACCGGCTCGTCGCCCACCAGCGCCCGCCGATCGCGAATGGCGGCGAGCGCGGCAGCGGCGAGCTGCTCGGACGTCGGCATCGGCAGGACCGCAATGTCGGTGTAGGTCAGCACGGTGCCGTTGGCGAGCCCGTGGTACATCGCCGAGGTGACGGCCGCGATCCCCGGCGCGGGGCCGATCGTCCACAGGGCGGCGCGCACCACCTCCGCGGTCGGGAGGACGGCGCCGGCCACGCAGCCATCGGCCTCGCCCAGCGCGACGAGGCCCGCGGCGAAGCGGAGCGGATCGCTGGCGAGGTCGAGGGCGTGAATCCCGTCGCGGACCGCGTGCGGTCGACGACTCCGGAGGCGCTCGGCGATCGCGGGGAGACGCGGATCGCCCACGGGATCGAGGCCGTCGCGCCCAAGCAGGATCGGCTCGGCGATGCCAAGCGACGCGAGCGTGGCCGCGGCCTCGCGGATCCGCGGCTCCGCCCCTTCGGGAAAGACGAGCCGCGCGCGTCGACCGGCCGCACGCTGGCGCACCAGCGCGCGGAAGCTCACGTGCGGAACTTCTCCTTGAGCGCCTCGGCGACGGCCGGGTGCACCAGCCCCTCGATGTTGCCGCCGAAGCGCGCCGCGGTGCGCACCAGCGACGAGGAGAGATAGGTCAGCTCGACGGCCGGGACGAGGAAGACGGTCTCGAGCGTCCCGTGCAGGCGACGATTCATCATCGCCAGCTGGAACTCGTACTCGAAGTCGCTCACCGCGCGGAGCCCGCGCATCACCATCGTGGCGTGGCGCTCCTTGGCGAAATCCGCCAGCAGCCCGTGGAACGAGGCGAGCTCGACGCGCGGGTCGTCGCCGATCGCGGTCTGCAGCAGCGCGAGGCGTTCCTCGACGGAGAAGAGCGGCTGCTTCGCGGGATTGATGGCCACGGCCACGATCAGGCGGTCGACCATCCCGAGGGCGCGGCGCACCAGGTCCTCGTGGCCGCGTGTCGGCGGGTCGAACGAGCCGGGATAGATCGCGATGCGCATCAGGGCCTCCGGAAGAAGGTCACGGCGATGTCGCCCCAGCGACGGGTCTCGCCGCCGGGCACGGTGGTGCGGGGATCGTGCTCGACGGCCAGCACCGATGAAAAGGGCGCGGCCAGCCACGCGGCCGCAAGTCGTGGCGCGAAATCCACGCTGAAGGGCGGATCGGCGAGCACCACATCGAACGCGTCGGGCGCGAGGCCTGTGATGAAGCGCATGGCGTCGCCGCGATGCACCGTCGTCGAGGCCTCGGCGCCGAGCGTTGCGATGTTGGCCTTGAGTGCCGCCAGCGATGGGGCGTTGAGCTCGACGAAGGTCGCGTGCGCCGCGCCGCGCGACAGCGCCTCGAGTCCGAGCGCGCCGGAGCCGGCGAACAGGTCGCCGACCCGCGCGCCAGGGAGGTCGGGGCCGAGGATGCTGAGCCAGGCCTCGCGCACCCGCTCCGCGGTGGGTCGCACGCGGCTGTCCTTGGGTACCTGCAGGCGTCGCCCGCCCCAGCGCCCCGAGACGATCCGCGTCACGGCGTGACGCCGGCCGGGGCCAGGGCGAGGATCCTGGCCTGCAGCGACGAGCGCCCCTGCCATTCGTTGCGCTCGAGGCGCAGCGCGACGTCCACCGCCCCCGCGATCGCAAACGTCGCCCGATCGGCCCAGCCGAACGCGATCGCGTCCAGCGAGGTGCCGGGTGCGGTGAGCCGGGCCTTGAGGTGGTTGCTGCCGACCGTGCGCGGTTCCGCGAGTCGCGCGGCGCGCACGCCGAAGACCGGGGCCGGGTTGCCCATCCCGCACGGCTCGAGATGCCGCCCCAGCCGCTCGAGATCCTCGGTCAGTTCCAGCGGCGTCACCTCGAGGTCGACGCGCTGCGTCGGGCCCAGCTCGTCGAGCGTCAGCCGCTCGGCCGCGACGCTGCGGAACCGGTCGCGGAAGGCGGGGATCCGGTCGCGACGAATCGTGAGTCCCGCCGCCATGCGATGGCCGCCCCAGCGCTCGAGCAGGTCGTCGCACTCGGCGAGCGCGGCGTGGAGGTCGAAGCCATCGATGCTGCGCCCGCTCCCCTTCCCCACCTCGCCGCTCACCCCGACCATGAATGTCGGGCGACCGTACCGCTCGACGACGCGCGAGGCCACGATGCCGATGACGCCGGGATGCCATCCCTCGCCGTCGATGACCAGCGCGCGATGGGCCTCGGGATCGGCATAGTCCCGGGCGACGCGCGCCAGGGCCTCCTCCTGGATCGCCTGGTCCATCGCCTGGCGCTCGGTGTTCCAGCGCTCGCACTGGGCGGCGAGCCGCTGCGCCTCTGCGGGGTCGTCCGTCGTGAGCAGCTGCACGCCGACCTTCGCGTCGGCGACCCGACCCGCGGCATTGAGTCGCGGCGCGAGGATGAACCCCACCTGCCCCGCGCGCAGCTCGCTCCCGGCGAGCTTCGCCTGCTCGATGAGCGCCTGCCACCCGGCCCAGCGCGAGGCCGCCAGGAGCTTGAGCCCGTGGCGCACCAGCACCCGATTCTCGCCGACGAGCGGGACGACATCGGCGATCGTGGCCACCGCGACATAGTCGAGCAGGTGGAGATGGAGGTGCGCGGGGAGGCCGAGTGCGGGCACCAGTGCCTGCACCACCTTGAAGGCGATGCCGGTGCCGCAGAGCATCGTGAGCCCCGAGGTGTCGTCGCTGCGCTGCGGGTCGATGACGGCATCGGCCTCGGGCAGCATCGCCCCGGGGAGATGGTGGTCGGTGATGATGACGCGGCGACCTGCCACCTTCGCGGCACGCACCGTGTCGACCGCCTGCACGCCGCAGTCACAGGTGACGATCAGGCCGGCGCCGAGCCGCTCGGCCTCGGCCAGCCCGGCGGGACCGAAGTCGTAGCCGTCGGTGAGCCGATGCGGCACGAACGCGTGGACCTTGGCGCCGGCCGCCCGCAGCGCGCGCACGAGCAGCGCGGTCGCGCACTGTCCGTCGACGTCATAGTCGCCGTGCACGAGGATCGTCTCGCCGGCACGAATCGCGGCGACGAGAACCGTGATCGCCTCGGTCATCCCGGCAAGGGCGTACGGATCGCCCAGCGTCTCGAGCGACGGGCGCAGAAAGGCGCGCGCGGCCTCGGGAGCCCCGAGACCGCGCTGGACCAGCAGGGCCGCAAGCGGCGCGGGGATGCCGAGGGCCGAGGCGAGCGCCCCGGCCGCGCCCGGATCCGGCGGTGCCGCCAGGCGCCAGCGCGGGGCCTCGATCAGGCGGTCGCCTCGACGAGGTAGAGGATCGCGCCGCACATCTCGCACCCCTCGAGCAGCACCGAGTCAGCGGCGAGCTGCCCGACGCGCGACCGCGGGATCTGCGTGAAGCAGGCGGTGCACGTGGCGTTGGTCGCGGGGACCATCACTTCCTTGAGGCGGCCGCTCTTCAGGCGATCGTAGCGGATGCGCAGCGGCCGGTCGAGCTGCGCGGCCGCGGCCTCGCGCTCGGCGTGCGCGGCGTCGTGCTCGCCCTGCACTGCCGCCTCGCGCGCGGCGATGTCGCCCCGGAGGTCGGCCTGCTCGGCCTCGAGTGCCGCCAGATGGGCCTCGGCCTCGCCCACGACGCGCTGGCGACCGGTCGCCTCCTCGGCGAGCCGCATCCACTCCGACTCCTCCTGCGCGAGGATGCTGCGCGCCAGCTCGACATCGGCCATCAGCTGGGCCGCGACGCGCGGATTGCGCTCCTGCTCGAGCCGCGTGCGCCGACGCTCCTGGTTGCTGCGCTGCGTCTCGAGCTTCTGCTCGGCCGCATCCCGACGCCGGGCCGCCTCGTCCGCGCCGCGCGTCGCCGAGGCGAGCTGCGCCCGGGCGCCATCGAGGGCGGCGTCGAGCGCCGCGCGCTCCGCGGCCAGGTCAACCAGCCGGGCGGCGATCGACGCGAGTCGCTGATCCTTGGCCTGGAGGTCGAGCAGCTTGGGGAGGTCGGGATGCATCAGGCGTACTCCTCGGGAGGTGGTGGCGCCGAATCGGGGCGCGCGGGACGTGACTTAAGATAGTACTCGAAGCGGCGCTGCCCCTCGGAGGAGAGGGCCAGACGACGCCGACGGCGCTCGACCGGATCGGGCTCGGCCGCGATCTCGTCGAAGGTGTGCTGCTCCTCGAGCGCGGCCAGCGCGCCGGCATACTCGCGGTCGGCATCGAAGCCGTCGACCCGTGGCCCATCGACCACGAGCTGGCTCCAGACCTCGCGGGCCCGCTCGTCGAGCGCGGCGAGCGCCTCACCGGCCGGCACCCCGGGCTCGAGGGCCGCCACGGCCTCGTAGATGCGCCGGAAGGTCGGCACCAGGAAGCGGTCGGGCAGCAGCTCTTCCTGCGCGCGCGCGAGCCAGACCGGGTCGAGCAGCAGGAGTCGCAGCAGCTTCCGCTCGATCTCCGCGGTGCGGGTCCGGGGGCGCGCAGCCGCCCCGTCGTCGCGGCGCTGCCGAGACGGCGCGCCCGGGCCACTGCCCTGCCCTGCGCCCTGGCGATCGGGCGGCAGCATCGGCACCGGTGCGGGCTTCGTCGCCGCCTCGGTGGCGACCGTCTCGCGAGGAATCCCGAGCCGCTCCGCCACGCGCGAGACGTAGAGCGCCTGCATCACCGGATCGCTCGCGGCGCGCAGCGTCGGGAGCAGCCGGTCGAGCGCCTCGCGGGCGCGGCCGACATCGCTGAACCATCCCTTCCGCTCGAGGAGGCCGAGCTTCCGCTCGAGGACATCGACCGCATCATCGAGGATCGGCTGCAGCGCGGCGGCCCCGCCCCGGCGAACGAGCGTGTCCGGATCCTCGCCCTCGGGCATCGTCGCGACGCGGGCGCGCACCCCGTGCGCGAGCAGCGCATCCGCGGCGCGGAAGGTCGCCTTGAGGCCCGGGGCGTCCGAGTCGTACAGCAGGATCACGTCGCCGGTGTAGCGCTTGAGGAGCGCGGCCTGCGCGTCGGTGAGCGCGGTGCCGAGCGGGGCGACGACCTGCTCGATCCCGGCGATGGCGAGCCGCTGGACGTCGAAGTAGCCCTCGACGACGATCGCGTGCTCGGCCTTCCGGATCGCGTGCTTGGCGAGATGCAGGTGGTAGAGCTGCTCGCCCTTGTGGAAGATCGGCGTCTCGGGCGAGTTGAGGTACTTCGGTTCGCCGGGCCCGAGGAGGCGGCCGCCAAACCCGACCGGACGGCCGCGCAGGTCGTGGATCGGGAAGAGGAGCCGCTGGCGGAAGCGCGGGAACCACGAGCCGTCCTCGCGTCGCTGGATCAGCGCCGCTTCCTCGAGGACCGCCTCGGGAATCCCGAGCGCCCGCATCGCCACGAGGAAGTCATCGCCACGCGGCGCCCAGCCCAGGCCAAGTTCCGCCGCGGCATCGAGCGAGAACTCGCGGTCGAGGAGGTAGCGGCGCGCGGGCTCGGCATCGGCGCCGTCACGCAGGCGCGCCGCGAACCAGGACTGCGCCGCATCGCACGCCTGGTAGAGCGGCTCGCGCGGATCGGGGCCCTGTCGCTCGGAGGCCTCGGGGATCACGATGCCGTAGCGCCGCGCGACCTCGCGCACCGCGCTCGGGTAGTCGAGCCCGAACCGCTCGCGATA
>DASTAN010000182.1:0-23093 GCA_035712665.1 Gemmatimonadales bacterium | reverse complement strand
CGCAGACCGCGATCGGCGTCACCATCGGCACCGGGATCGGCGGGGGCCTCATCCTCAACGGGCGCGTGCATCACGGCGCGGCCGACTGCGCCGGCGAGATCGGCCACGTCACCATCGAGCTCAACGGCCGGAAGTGCGGCTGCGGCAACTACGGCTGCGTCGAGGCCTACGCGTCGGGCCCGGCGATCGCGCTGCGCGCGGTCGAGCAGCTGCCGGACGCCGCGCCGACGCAGATCCTCGATCTCGCCGGCGGGGATCCGACGCGCGTCACCGCACAGACCGTCTACCACGCGGCCGCGCTCGGCGATGCGCTCGCGAACGAGGTCGTGCGCGACACCGCCCGCTACCTCGGCGCCGGCATCGCCAACCTGCTCAACATCTTCAACCCCGAGCTCGTGGTGATCATGGGCGGCGTCACGCAGGCGGGCGACCGGCTCTTCGAGCCCCTGCGGCGCGAGGTCGCGCGGCGCGCGTTCCGTCCCGCGGTCGAGAGCTGCCGCATCGTGCCGGGCACCCTCGGCGGGCTCGCCGGCGTGTTCGGCGCGGCGCGGGCGTTCCTCGACCAGCAGGCCGACGCCGGGCTGTGAGGAAGCGCCTCGGCATCATCGGCACGATGGTGTGGGACACCATCCACGGCCGGGACCCCGGCGCGCCCGTGGTCGAGGAGTGGGGTGGCATCACCTATTCCCTGGCGGCGCTCGATGCCGCGCTCGACGATGACTGGGAGATCGTCCCGCTGATCAAGGTCGGTACCGACCTGGCACCGGCGGCCGCGCGCTTTCTCGCCTCGCTGAAGCGCGTCGCCCCCGGCGCGCGGTTCATCGAGACCGACGCGGCGACGAATCGCGTCACGCTGCAGTACGTGGACACCGCACGACGCTGCGAGACGCTGCGCGGCGGCCTCCCGGGCTGGACGTGGCCCGAGCTCGGGCCGATGGTCGCCGACCTCGACGCGCTCTACGTCAACTTCATCAGCGGCCACGAACTCTGCCGCTGGACCGCGCAGCAGCTTCGGCTCGGCTTCGCGGGCCCGATCTACGCCGATCTCCACTCGCTCTTCCTCGGCACCGCGACCGGCGGCGTGCGCGTCCCTGCCCCGCTCGAGCGCCCCGAGGAGTGGTACCGCTGCTTCGACGTCCTGCAGGTGAACGAGGATGTGCTCGCCCTGCTCGGCGACGACCTGCTGGTGATCGCGGCGCGCGCGCTTGGCGAGGGGGTCTCGCTGTTCACCGTGACGGTCGGGCCGCGCGGGGCGATCTACGTCGCGCGACCGGGATTCGATCGGCTGGGGGCGCCGGCGGCCGCGAGCGTCGCCGAGCCGGTGCGCACCGCGCGCGTGGCGGCGCCGGGCATCGAGGTCCTCGACCCGACCGGCTGCGGCGACGTCTTCGGGGCGACCTGTTGTGCCCGACTGGTCGCTGGCGATACTGTGGAGCAGGCGCTTGCGCGTGCCAACGCCGCGGCAGCCCGCAACGCGGCGTTCCGCGGCGCGAGCGGCCTCGCAGCTCACCTTCGCGGCCAGCTGGTGGAGGCCTGATGCACGTGGTCCCCGTCCCGACCCATCTCGACGATCGCACCCTCGACCAGCTCGCGGCGGGCCTGCCGTCCTGGCCGCCCACCGAGCGCCTGCTGGTCGATGCGCACGCCACCGAGTGGGCATCCCCGGCGGGGTTCACCGCGCTGCTCACGCTGGGACAGGCGCTGCAGGAACTCGGGGCCCCCGCCCCGCGACTCGCGCTCCCGGCCAACGAACAGGTCACCTCGTACTGGGCCAAGGTCGGCTTCCTGCAGCACGCCGATGGCCTCTTCGAGCTGCACGGCAAGGTGCCGCGCCGGCGCGCCGCCGAGCAGAGCGACGTGCTGCTGCCGCTCACCGCGATCCGCGAGGCGCAGGACGTCAACGCCGTCGTGGGCGGCATCACCGATCGCGCCACGACGATCCTGCGTGAGGAGCTCGGCCTCGAGGCCAGCGTCGTCGGCGGCTTCGGCCAGTCGATCTCCGAGACCTGCTCCAACATCGTCGAGCACTCCGGCACCACCGGGTGGGTCGCGGTGCACGTCTACAACTTCCGCCGGCGCCTTGGCCGCAAGGCCGCGGTGATCGCGGTGAGCGACAGCGGGGTCGGCTTCCGCCGCTCGCTCGAGGCGACGCAGGCGAAGCGCTTCGGCGAGCGCTGGGGCGACGGCCCGGCGCTCGAGACGGCGCTGATCCACAACATCTCGCGCTTCCGCGATCCGGGGCGCGGGCAGGGGCTCGCGGGCACGAAGCGCTACCTCGCGCGGTGGCAGGGCAAGATCAGCATCCGGAGCGGCACCGCCCGTGTCGCGATCGTGCCGCCCTGGGACGACGAGCCACCGCTCACGCAGGGCCTTGCCTTCTTCCCCGGCTCGCAGGTGACGATCGTCATCCCCGCGCGGGAGGCGCCGTGAGCGCCGTCATCCGCCTCGATCGCGTCCTGCAGGACGCGACCGCCCTGCCGTATCGCGACCTGATCACCCGCCCGACGGGACAGGCGGTGCGCCAGCGGCTGGTGATGGTGCTGCGCGAGGTCGGTGCGACGTATGCCACGCTCGACTTCAGCGCCGTCGGCCTGGTCGACTACTCCTGCGCCGACGAGATCGTCGCAAAGCTGCTCGCGGCGTCGGTCGAGCCGATGCCGTGCGCCGGCGTGGTGCTGCGCGGCCTCCGCGAGGATCACGTCGAGGCGATCGACCACGCCCTCTCGCGCCACGGCCTCGTCGTGGCGGCGTTCGCCACCGACGCGACGCGCCCCGTGCTCCTCGGCGAGGCCGCCGATGACTGGCGCCTCGCCTTCGCGGCCGTCGCGGATCTCGGTCGCGCCGCGGCGACGCGCGTGGCGGACCACCTTGCCTGGCCGGCCGCGCGCACCGCGATCGCGCTCGATGCGCTGGTGACGATGCGCTGCCTGCGCTGCCACCCCGATGCCACCTACGAACTCGGAGCCACGGCGTGACCCGTCGTCCCGGCCTGTCCACCCGCGCCATTCACGGCCTGCCGCATCGGCTCCCCGACGGCGCGCCTGCGGTCACCCCGATCTACCAGAGCGCGACCTTCGCGAACCCGATCGGCTCGACGCGCGAGGTGCAGTACACCCGCTACGGCAACAACCCGAACCAGGAGTCGCTGGCCGAGCGCTATGCCGCGCTCGAGGGGGCGGAGCGCGCGATCTTCGTCGCCAGCGGGATGGCGGCCACCGCGCTGGCCCATCTCGCGGTCCTGCGCCCCGGCGACCACCTCGTCTCGTCGCGATGGATCTACGGCGGGACGCGGGTGCTCTTCGACACCGAGCTGGTCCAGCACGGCATCGAGATCACCTACGTCGACCCGGACCATCCGCGCGACTGGCGGGACGCGATCCGGCCGAACACGCGGGCGATCTTCATCGAGGCGCTCACCAACCCGCTGATGCGCGTCGTCGACATCGCGCTCGTCGCGCAGGCGGCGAAGGAGCGCGGGCTGGCGCTCCTGGTCGACGCGACCTTCGCGTCGCCGGTCAACTGCCGGCCGCTCGAGCACGGCGCGGACATCGTCATCACGTCGGCGACCAAGTACCTGAACGGCCACTCCGACGTCATCGCCGGGGCGATCGCCGGCTCCGCGAACGTCATCGACGAGGTGACCCGCCTGATGCGCCTGTGGGGCCCCTCGATCGACCCCCACGCCGCGTGGTTGGTCGAGCGCGGGCTCAAGACGCTGGCGCTCCGCGTCGAGCGCGCCAACGCAAACGCGATGGCGGTGGCGACGTGGGCGGCGACGCGGCCCGAGTTCGCGGCGGTGCACTACCCCGGCCTCACGACGCACCCCGACCACGCGCTCGCGACCCGGCAGTTCGACGGCTTCGGCGGGATGGTCGGCCTCGTCCTCCACGGCGGGGCCGCCGCGGCCGCGCGGTTCCTCGCGCACCTGAAGGTCATCACCCACGCGCCGTCGCTCGCCGGCGTCGAATCGCTGATCAGCGAGCCGCGGCTCACCTCGCACAAGGCGCTGGCCCCCGAGGAGCGCGCCGCGCTCGGCATTCCCGACGGCTTCCTGCGGCTCTCCTGCGGGTGCGAGGATGCGGCCGACCTGATCGCCGACCTCGAGGCCGCGCTGTAGCGCGGCCCGTGCTACTTTCCTGACGTGATCCGCTTCGCGAACGTCTCCAAGCACTACGCCACGGGCACCGGCGCCGCGCTCGAGGGCATCACCTTCCACATCGCGCGGGGGGAGTTCGCCTTCCTCACCGGCCACTCCGGCGCGGGGAAGTCCACCCTCCTCAAGCTGATGTACGCCGACGAGCGCCCCAGCGCGGGCGACGTGCGCGTCTCGGGCTTCAACATCGGGGCCCTCGGCCGCGACGAGGTGCCGCGCCTGCGCCGCCGCCTCGGCATCGTCTTCCAGGACTTCCGGCTCCTCGAAGACCGCACCGCCGCCGAGAACATCGCCTTCGCGCTCGAGGTGACCGGCTCGCGCCCCGACGTGATCCCCGCGCGGGTGACCCGAGCGCTGGCGCAGGTCGGGCTGCAGGCCAAGGCCGACGCCTATCCGCGCGAGATGTCCGGCGGCGAGCAGCAGCGGGTGGCGATCGCGCGCGCGCTGGTCAACGACCCGCCGGTCCTCCTCGCCGACGAGCCGACCGGCAACCTCGACGAGCGCGCCACGCGAAGCGTCTTCCAGCTCCTGCACGAGATCAACGAGGCCGGGACCGTCGTGGTGATGGCCACCCACGACCTCGACCTCGTGCGGCACGCGAAGCGCCGCGTCCTCGAGCTGCGGGACGGGCACCTCGTCTTCGACTCGGCCGCCGATGCCGACGCGGAGGCCGCCGAATGAACCTCCTGTGGCGCGAGGCGCTCCTCACCTTCCGGCGCACCCGGACCCTCTCGGTCCTCTCCGTGACGACGATCGCGTTCGCGCTCTTCGTGACGGGGCTCTTCGGGCTGGTGTCGCTCAACATCCGCAATGCGCTGGGCGACCTCGAGGAGCGGGTGGAGATCGTCGCCTTCGTGCTGCGCGGGACGCCGACGCAGACGATCGCCGTCGCGACGCAGGACATCGCCGCGTTCCCCGAGGTGCTCTCGGTGACCTACGTCTCCGAGGACGAGGCGCTCGAGCGGGCCCGGACCGATCTGGTCGAGTTCCAGGACGCGTACCGGGACCTCGAGGTGAACCCGCTGCCGCCCTCGCTCGAGCTCCGGCTCCGCCCCGGCTTCCGGAACGCCGAGGTCGCCGCCGAGGTGAGCGAGCGCCTGCAGGGCTTCGGCTTCGTCGAGGAAGTGCGCTACGGTCGCGAGTGGGTGCAGCGCCTCGACGCGCTCCGGAACATCGCCGGCCTTGTCGGGCTCGCGATCGGCCTCGCCTTCGCGCTGGTCTCGATCGTGATCATCGGCGTCACGATCCGGATCACCGTGCTGCAGCGCGCGCGCGAGATCCACATCATGCGCCTCGTCGGCGCCACCGACTGGTTCATCCGCGGGCCGTTCCTCCTCGAGGGCGCGATCAAGGGGTTCCTCGGCGGGATCGCGGCGCTGGTGCTCTGCGGCCTCGTCTTCGCGGGCTTCAAGAGCCAGGGCCTGGGGCTCGGCGTCGGCCTCGGCTTCTTCAACATCGGCCAGTCGCTCCTCCTGCTGCTCTTCGGCACGCTGCTCGGGCTGACCGGCTCCCTCGTGAGCGTGAGTCGGCACCTGAAGAGCGTCTGACGATGCGCCGTGCGCTGCTCTGCCTCGCCCTGCTCGCAGCCGCCCCGCTCGCGGCCCAGCAGACGCCGCAGGACCTCGAGCAGTCGCGCCGACGCCTCGAGGAGATCCGCCGCGAACGCGCCCGCCTGCAGGCCCAGCAGCAGCAGCTCACCGGCCAGGTCACCGACGTCGGCGCCCAGCTCCGGAATCTCGAGCGGCAGCGCGAGGCGACCAATCGCCTCGTCAACGAGATCGAGCGCCAGATCGGCGGGCTCGGCTCGCGCCTCGAGCGGAGCGCGGCCGAGCTCGCGCTCGCGCAGGACAATCTCGTGGAGCGGAGGGCGGTGCTCCGCCGCCGACTCGCCGACATCTACAAGCGCGGTCCGCTCTACACCTTCCAGGTGCTGCTCGCGGCGGAGTCGTTCGGCGACCTGCTGACGCGCTACAAGTACCTGTACCTCACCTCACGCCAGGATCGCGCCCTCGTCGGCGAGGTGGAGCGGCTCACCGGGCGCGTGCAGCGCACCCGCAACGAGCTCCTCGGGATCCAGAGCGAACTCGACCGCCGGCGCGAGGAGCGCGAGGCCGAACTCGAGCGCTATGCGCGACTCGCCTCGGAGCGGCAGACGCGGCTCCGGCAGCTCGAGCGCACCCGCACGCAGACGACGCAGCGCCTCACCGCGCTGCAGCGCGACGAGGCGCGGCTCAACGACGTCCTCGCCTCGCTCGAGCGCGCCCGACGCAACGCCGCGGCGACCGCGGCGGCGCGCCCGGGCGGCGCGGCACCGGCCGGTCGCGGGCTCACCACCGCCGATCTGGGCCGCCTCGACTGGCCCGCCGAGGGGACGATCCTCTTCCAGTTCGGGCGCGAGGAGCTGCGGAACGGCGGCACCATCCGCCGCAACGGCATCGGCATCGGCGCCCCGCCGGGGACGCCGGTGAAGGCCGTCGAGGCCGGCACCGTGGCGCTCGTCCAGCGCCTCGGGACCTACGGGCTCACGCTGATCCTCGAGCACGGCAACGGCTACTACTCGCTGTACAGCCAGCTGCGCAGCACCAGCGTGGCGCAGGGCGCGAAGGTCACGCGCGGCCAGGCGATCGGGTCGGTCGGCGGCGAGGGGCTCGAGGAAGGACCGCACCTCTACTTCGAGATCCGGGGGCGCGACCAGATCGCGCTGGATCCGATGGCGTGGCTCAAGAGCAGGAGGTGAGGGGTGAGGGGTGAGGGGGACCGAACTTGCTTTCCCCCTCAGATCTCCGATCTCCGATCGCCCCTCTCCGCGGCGTTGCCGCTAGGCCGCTGCCCCGATCCGCTCCGGGTCCCGCGCCTTCCCGTCGAGCAGCGCGGTCTCCACGAGGGCGAAGAGATCCTCGGGCCGATGCACGGCCGGGTGCGGGTAGGTGACGATGCCGGCACTGAGGCGCACCCGCGTGCCGAGGTGGGCCTCGGCGAGGCCGGCGGGCTCGAGCAGCGTGCGGAGTCGCTGCACGCCAAGGCGCGCACCCGCGGTGTCGGTCTCGGGCAGGAGCAGCAGGAACTCCTCGCCGCCGTAGCGGGCGACGAAGTCGGGCGAGCGCAGCTCGCGCTGGAGCAGGCGGCCGAGGTGCGCGAGGACCTGCTCGCCGCCGTCGCGACCGAGGTGCTCGTTGATCACGCGCATCTGGTCCACGTCGAGCAGCACCAGCGAGAAGCAGACGTGGTACCGACGCGCGCGCTCGAACTCCTCGCGGATGCGGCGATCGAGGGCATCCAGGGTCCCGCACCCGGTGAGCGGGTCGACGTGCGCGGCGAGCACCTGCCGTCGGGCCATCGCGGAGCGGCGGTCATCGACCTCGAGGAGACGGCCGACCGCCGTGACGAGTGCCTCGACGAAGGCGAGATGCGCCCGGGTCAGCGGCGGCTCGCCCTCGGTGGTCCGGAGGACGAGCGTCCCGATCGGCCGCCCGAAGGGTGACAGCGGCACGGCAAGCGACGAGCGCAGGTCGCGCGTCATCCCCGCGGTCCGCACCGCGAAGGTGGCCTCGCTGCGGACGTCGGGCACGAAGAGCGTGCTCCGCGTCGCGAGCGCCGACACGGCGTCGGGCCAGTTGGCGAGCTCGGTGTCGGCATCGCGGAGCTTCGGGTCGCTGCTCGACGCGACGAGTCGACCGATCGTCGCCTCCTCGGCGTGGAGCAGGCAGTGCACGGAGCGCACGTCGAGCGCACGCGCGGCGCCGCGCACGAGGGCGTGCAGCATGTCGTCGCGATGCATCTCGGTGGCGACGGCCTGCAGGACGTCGAAGAGGCGCTGGTCGTGGCCGGCCGGTCCCTGTCGTGAGACGCGCGGCGCGTGGACGCGGGCGCGGACCCGGGCGAGGAGCTGTGCCTCTTCGGCCGGCAGCAGGATCGCCTCGTCGGCTCCCGCCTCGGCGGCGCGCACGAGATCGTCGGGCTGGCCGCCGGGGAGCAGCACCACGACCTGGGCACCGGCCGCGCGCGCAGCGGCGAGACCGGACACCAGTTCACCGCAGTTCGGGGAGAGGACCGGGCAGGTCGCCAGCACCACGGCCGGACGACCGGGCAGCGCACCCGCCTCGTCGGCTTCCGCGACCTGGAAGCCCGCCCGCAGCAGGCCGCGCTCGAGGCCGGCGGGACGTGCCTCGACATCACCAACCAGGACCACCAGCGGTCGCGCATGGCGTCCGCCGGGGCCGACAGGAGTCGATCTGATGCCGAAGTCTTCCACGATCACGACGAAGCCCCAGGGGTCGGGTGTACCCGGCGAGCGCCTCGGCGCTCACGTCTCGATCCAGGGCGGCCCGGCCACCGCCCCGGCGCGCGGCGCGGCGATCGGCGCCACGGCCCTGCAGATCTTCACGAAAACTCCCAACATGTGGCGGGAGCCCGAGATCACCCCCCAGATCGCCGAGGCCTTCGCCGCGGCCCGGGAGGCGCACCCGGTCACGACCATCGTTTCGCACGATTCGTACCTGATCAATCTGGCCTCCCCCGACCCGGCGCTCCGGGCCAAGTCGCTCGCCGCGTTCCAAGGTGAACTCACCCGCTCCGAGGCCCTCGGGCTGGAGGGGATCGTCTCGCACCCCGGGAACTATCTCGACGACCGCGAGGCCGGGATCGCCCGGAACGCGGCGGCGATCACCGAGGCGCTCAGGGCCGTCCCCGGGAAGGTGATGGTCTTCCTGGAGACCACGGCCGGGACCGGGACGGCGCTGGGCCGGAGCTTCGAGGAGCTGGCGGCGATCCGGGGCGCCGTGGGGGCCGACGTCCGGGAGCGGGTCGCATTCTGCGCCGACACCTGCCACCTCTACAGCGCGGGCTACGACCTGGTGAACGACTTCGACGGGGTCTGGGCGGCGTGGGATCGGATCATCGGCCTCCCCCTGCTCCGCTGCCTCCACCTCAACGACTCCAAGACGCCGTTCGCCTCCAACAAGGATCGGCACGAGCTGATCGGCGACGGGTCGCTGGGCGAGGGGCCGTTCCGTCGACTGATGACCGACCCGCGATTTGCCCGGGTGCCGAAGCTCCTCGAGACGCCGAAGGGCGACGACGAGGTCAGCAACGATCGGCGGATGCTCGCCCTGCTGCGCGGCTTTGCCGCAGGCGTTTGACGCTCACCCTCGATCCGGGGCATCTTCCGACGATGCGAATCCTTCCTGGCGCGCTGGTCGCGCTCGCGCTCGCGGCACCGCTCCCCGCGCAGACGACCCTGCGCCTCTCGGCCGGCGCCACGCAGAGCACCCGCCTCGTCGAGGACAACCTCGGCGGCACCATCGAGCTCACCCCCGCCATCGCCCCGACGATCGCGCTGCAGGTGAGCCATCCGGCCGGGCGCGGGTATCGCGTCGGCATCGAGGCGCGCGTCGCGAGCAGCGCGCTCGAGGTCGATGACAACGGCGCCGCGGACGAGCTCGGCACGCTCCGCACCCTCGAGGTGATGGCGCTGCTCGACGGCCCGATCGCGCGCGACGTGCACTGGCACGCCGGGGTTGGTGCCATCCTGTACCGGCCGTCGGAGGAGACCGGGATCTTCTCGGAGGGCGCGCCGACGCGGTGGCAGGTCGGGGCCGGGCTCACCTGGTCGCGGCCCGTCTCGCCATCGCTCACGGTCGTCGCGACCGGGCGCTACGCCTTCCATCCGTTCACGACCCGCCGCCTCGACACGCTCAACTACGGGCAGTTCCAGGCGGTGCACCGCGTCGGCCTCACCCTCGGCGTGGAGCGGAGCTTCTGATGCGTCACCTCGGTTCGTTCCTCCTCGTCCTCGGCGCCGCCGCGACCGCCGGCTGCAGCGAGATCGCCTCGCCGCGCCGCGCCGCGAGCTACGAGTACCGCGTCTTCGTCAGCAACCAGACCGGCGGCACCGACACGCTCGCCTTCCACTGGCCGCGCAGCACGATGCCGGTGCGGATCTGGGTCGCGAGCGACGATCCGCTGCGCGAAGGCGTGCTCGCCGCGATCGAGCGGTGGGAGGGCGCGTTCCTCTATGGCGAATGGCGTGCGGACCTCGTCAGCGATTCGTCGCGCGCCGACATCATCGTACGGAACGTCATCGCGCCGGCCGGCCCGAATCTCTCGCGCCTCGAGTCGCTGGCGCCGCAGTGCCTCGGGGCGACCGACATCGATGCCAACCGGGCGCAGCGTCGGCTCACGCTGCCGATCCGGGTCTATGTCTGGCCGCGATTCCTGGCCAACGACCCCGAGATGCCGACCTGCTATCGCCTCACGGTGACCCACGAGATCGGCCACGCCATCGGGATCTTCGCGCACTCGCCCAACAGCGGCGACGTGATGTTCGCGAATCCGGTCCTCGACGGCATCTCCGAGCGCGACCGCCTCACGGCCGAGACGGCGTACCACCTGGCCCCGACGCTGGAGCCGTTCGGGCGGCGGTAGGCCCCACCGCAACCGCGCCGGTCCCGCGCGCCGCTCCCGGGTTTGCCCCGGGGTCGGCGCGCGGCCATTTTTGGGGTCTTGCGCCGCCCGACGGGCGGGGGGCGCCGACTTCCGTCAGGAGCCGTGATGACTGCCAGTGCCGCGTCGCCCCTATCCGCCCCCACCTGGGTCACCCACGAGGGCCTCAAGGCCTGGGTGGCCGAGATGGCTGCCCTCACCCGGCCGGAGCGGATCCACTGGTGCGACGGGTCGCAGGCCGAGTACGACGCGCTCTGCCAGCAGCTGGTCGACGCCGGCACCTTCATCCGCCTGAACCCCGCCAAGCGCCCCAACTCGTACCTCGCCCACTCGGACCCGAGCGACGTCGCCCGCGTCGAGGACCGCACCTTCATCTGCAGCAAGCGGAAGCAGGACGCCGGCCCGACCAACAACTGGGTCGACCCGAAGGAGATGCGGGCCACCCTCCGCGGGCTCTTCGATGGCTGCATGCAGGGGCGCACGATGTACGTCGTGCCGTTCTCGATGGGGCCGGTCGGGTCGCCGCTGTCCCACATCGGCGTCGAGCTCTCCGACTCGCCGTACGTCGCGGTCAACATGCGGATCATGACGCGGATGGGCCGCCACGTCCTCGAGGCGCTCGGCGATGGCGAGTTCATCCCGTGCATGCACACGGTGGGTGCGCCGCTCGCCCCGGGGCAGGCCGACGTGAAGTGGCCCTGCAATCCCGAGAAGTACATCGTGCACTTCCCCGAGGACCGCGAGATCTGGTCGTACGGCTCGGGCTACGGCGGCAACGCCCTCCTCGGCAAGAAGTGCTTCGCGCTCCGCATCGCCTCGGTGATGGGCCGCGACGACGGCTGGATGGCCGAGCACACGCTGATCCTCGGCGTCGAGGACCCGAAGGGCGAGAAGACCTATGTCGCGGCCGGCTTCCCGAGCGCCTGCGGGAAGACGAACTTCGCGATGCTGATCCCGCCCGACGTCTACCAGGGGTGGAAGATCACCACCGTCGGCGACGACATCGCGTGGATCCGCCCGGGCACCGACGGCAAGCTCTACGCGATCAACCCGGAGGCGGGCTACTTCGGCGTCGCGCCGGGGACGTCGATGGCGACGAACCCGAACGCGATGGCGTCGTGCGCCGCGAACTCGATCTTCACCAACGTCGCCCTCACCGAGGACGGCGACGTCTGGTGGGAGGGAATGACCGACACCCCGCCGGCGCGCTGCACCGACTGGCGCGGCAACGCGTGGACGCCGGAGAGTACCACCCCGGCCGCGCACCCGAACGCGCGCTTCACCTCGCCGGCGTCGCAGTGCCCGAGCATCGACCCGGCGTGGGAGGATCCGGCCGGCGTCCCGATCTCGGCCTTCATCTTCGGGGGCCGCCGCGCCTCGACGGTGCCGCTGGTGCACCAGGCGTTCAACTGGAGCTTCGGCGTCTACCTCGGCGCCACGATCGGCTCCGAGACGACGGCCGCCGCGGCCGGCGCCACCGGCCAGGTGCGCCGGGATCCGTTCGCGATGCTGCCGTTCTGCGGCTACCACATGGGCGACTACTTCAACCACTGGCTGCAGATGGGGCGCGGGCTCGCCGAGCCGCCGCGCATCTTCTGCGTCAACTGGTTCCGGAAGAACGCCGACGGGAAGTTCATCTGGCCGGGCTTCGGCCAGAACATGCGCGTGCTCGAGTGGATCGTCGGCCGCGTCCGCGGGCGGGCGGCGGGGATCGAGTCGCCGATCGGCTGGATGCCGCGCTACGAGGACCTCCGCTGGGACGGCCTCGACTTCCCGAAGGAGACCTTCCTCCAGCTGATGGAGGTCGACCGCGAGCAGTGGAAGCACGAGCTCCTCGGCCACCGCGAGCTCTTCGAGAAGCTCTACGACCGGCTCCCGCAGGAGTTCATGTACATGCGCGAGCTGATCCTCTCCGCCCTCTGGCGCAGCCCCGAGCACTGGCGGCTGGAGGCGGAGGTGTAGGCGGCCTTGGGCCTTGGGCCTTGGGCCTTGAGGATGCACCCTCAAGGCTCGAGGCTCATGGCTCATGGCATCTCGACCCCTATGGCCCGCTTCGACGTCATCCGCGACCCGCTCTGGGACAACATCCGGCTCGAGCCGGCGGCGGTGCTCTGCATCGACACGCCGGCCGTGCAGCGGCTGCGGTACGTGCGACAGCTTGGCTACGCCTTCCTGGTCTATCCCGGGGCCACGCACTCGCGCTTCGAGCACGCGCTCGGGGCGTATCACCTCGCCCGGCGCGCCCTCGCCGCGCTGGCAGAGCGTGGTGACCTCGACGGCATCCCCGAGGAGGAGCGGCTCGCGGTACGGCTCGCGGCACTGCTTCACGACATCGGGCACTATCCGTTCTCGCACGCGCTCGAGGAGGCGGGGTTCCCGCACCACGAGGCGATCGGTGCGCGTCGCCTCGCCGAGGGTGAGCTCGGCACCGTGCTGCGGGCGCTGGGCGGCGAGACCCTCATCGCGCGGATCGCGGCGACGATGCAGGGCACCAGCCGCGACCCGCTCGCGGGGCTCGTGAGCGGGTCGCTCGACCTCGACAAGATCGACTACCTCTCGCGCGATGCGCGCAACTGCGGCGTCCCCTACGGCACGCTCGATGTCGACCGGCTCCTGGCCTCGCTCACCTTGGTCCCCGATGGCGAGGGCGGGCGCGAGGTGGGCGTGCACGAGAAGGGCGTGAGCGCGCTCGAGTCGCTGCTCTTCGCCAAGTACCAGATGTACCGCAACGTCTACTGGCACCACGCGGTGCGAAGCGCGACCTGCATGTTCAAGCGGGCGGTGCGCGAGGCGGTGCGCGCCGGCGGGCTGGTCCCCGCCGAGGTCGCCGACGCGACCGACGACTCGCTGATCACGGCGATGCTCGCCCACGACGGGACCGGGCTGGCGCGCGCGCTCCGCGAGCGACGCCTCCACAAGCGCGCGCTCGACCTCCCGGCGAGCGAGGTGCCGACCGACCTGCCGTCGTGGCTCTGGGAAGACCCCGATCGTCTCGAAGCCGCGGAGGACGCGCTCGCCCGCGCCCTCGACCTGCCGCGCGGCGGGGTGCTGGTCGACTTTCCCGCGCGCGCGACGATGCTCGGCGTCGACCTGCCGCTGCTCACGCGCGGTGGCCGGGTCGAGCGCCTGACCGATGAGGGCCGTGCCGGGCAGCTGGGCCTGCCGCGCATCGCGGGCGAGCTGTATCGGAGCGCGCGGCGGCTGCGAATCTTTACTGCGGAAGCAAGAGACCTGGCGGGGATACCGGCGGTGTTGCAAGAGTCGTGAGCCTTGGGCCTCGGGCCTTGGGCCTCGCAGCGCAAGGCTCAGGGCTCACGGCTCAAGGCTCGCGACGACTCACTTCTGTATCGGGGTCTCTGCGGTGGGGGGAGACACTTCCTCGATCTTCACCAGCAGCACCGTGATGTTGTCCAGGCCGCCGCGGCGGTTGGCATCCTCGATCAGCTGGTCGACCATGTCCTCGAGCGTGAGGTCGCGCTCGAGCACCGCGCGCACATCCTCGTCCTCGAGCATCCCGGTGAGGCCGTCGGAGGCGAGGAGCAGCAGGTCGCCCGCCTCGAGCGTGCCGATGAAGAGGTCGGGCACCACGTCGCCGCTCGAGCCGACGCAGCGGGTGATCACGTTCGCGTACGGATGGACGCGGGCCTCCTCCGGGGTGAGCCGCCCGGCATCGACCTGCTCCTGCACGTACGAATGGTCGGTCGTGATCTGCGTGAGCACCCCGCCGCGCAGCAGGTACGCCCGCGAGTCGCCGACCTGGCCGATGAGGTAGCGACGGGGCAGCAGCGTCAGCACCGTCACCGTTGTTCCCATCCCCCGCTTGTCCTGCTCCTGCAGCGTGCGGCGATAGATGGCGCTGTTCGCCGCGCGGATCGCGCCGACCATCTGCGCCATCAGCTCGTCATCGCTCATCCCGCGCGCCGGGCGGAATTCCTGCGACACCAGCTGCGTCGCCATCTCGCTGGCGACCTCGCCGGCCGCGTGGCCGCCCATCCCGTCGGCCACGATGAAGAGGCCGCGGTCGTTCGCCATCAGGTAGCTGTCCTCGTTGCCGCTCCGCACCACGCCGACATCGGTGCGGGCTGCACAGGAGAAGCGCATCAGCGACTCCGCAGGATGAAGAAGGCGGCCGCAGCGACTGCCGCGACCGCCACCAGGGAAAGAAGAAGCCAGGTCGGCATCCGACGCGGGGCCGAGGCCGGCATCGCGGCAAACAGCGGCGCCTGGATCGGCGCGGGCGCGGCAGCCCGCGGCGCGTCGACCTCCGGTGCCGGTGCCGTCGGCGTGGCCGTCCATCGATCGTGCGGCAGGAAGACCGCCTCGAGGTCGCCACACCGGATCGTCGAACCCGGGGCGAGCGGCGCGGCCCCGGTCAGCGGTTCGCCATCGACCCGGATCGAGGCGCTGCCGAGGTCGCTCACCAGCCAGACCCCGTCGTGCAACGCGAGCTCGGCGCGACACCCCGGCACCTCCTCGGCCACGCGAGGGACGGCAGTCGCCTCGCCCGCCCCGAGGAACACGCGCTCGGCCCGCACTGGCCACCGGATGCCCGGTTCGGACACCCCGGCCCTGGCGATCAGTTCGGCCAGGAGCGGTGCCCCCGACGAGGCGGCGGACTGGGCAAGTGCAGTGTCGTGCAGGAGGCACCCCTCGAATGTTGCGGAAGAGCCGACGGACCTGAAAAGTACCTGCCGCCGGGCCGCCCCGGCAAGCGAAGGGTCAGGCGGCGCGCTCGCCGCGCTGGAGCCGGACGAGCCGGTCGTACAGGCCGCCGGCGGCCAGGAGCTCGCGATGGGTCCCCGACTCGCGCAGCTCGCCGTGATGGAAGACGAGGATGCGGTCGGCCTCCGTGATGGTCCCGAGGCGGTGGGCCACCACGATGGCGGTGCGACCGGCGCGGCTCCGCGCGAGCGCATGCTGGATGCGGCCTTCCGACTCCGGATCGATCGCGCTGGTCGCCTCGTCGAGGAGGAGGATCGCGGGATCGCCGGCCAGCGCGCGCGCGAACGAGAGCAGCTGCCGCTCGCCGACCGAGAGCGAGCGCCCGCGCTCCGCGACATCGTGCCCGAGCCCCCCCGGCAGGCGGGCGACGAGGCCATCCGCGCCCGCGGTCGCCACGGCGTGCGCCAGCACCGCATCGTCGATCGATCGGTCGAGCCGCAGGTTCCGCTCGAGATTGCCGCGGAAGAGGAACAGGTCCTGGGGCACGAAGCCGATGCGGGCACGCACGTCGCGCGAGGCGACCTCCGCGATGTCCACGCCATCGAGCAGGATCCGCCCGCGCGTGGGGAGGTAGTGGCGCAGCAGCAGCGACAGGATGGTGCTCTTCCCGGCGCCCGTGTGCCCGACCAGCGCGACCGTCGCCCCCGCCGGCACCGTGAACGACACGCCGCGGAGCGCCCACGGCGCGTCGGGGGCGTAGCGGAACCAGACATCCTCGAAGATGACCTCGCCGCGGGCCGGCACCGGCAACGCGCGCGGCGTCGCGGGCTCCGGCACCTCGATCGGGGTGTCGAGCAGGCGGAAGATCCGCTCGCCGCTCGCCATCGCGCTCTGCAGCAGGTTGAACTTCTCCGAGAGGTCCTGCAGCGGCTGGAAGAAGCGGCGCGCCAGCTGGATGAACGCCGCGAGGGTGCCCACCGTCACCGCGCCGTCGAGCGTGCGCACCCCGCCGACCCAGAGCAGCAGCGCCACCGCCGTGGCCGTCAGCACCTCGACGATCGGGAAGAAGAGGGCGTACAGCGTGATCGACCGCAGCTGCGCCGCGAGGTGCGCGTCGTTCGCCTCGGCGAAGTCACGGCGCACCGCCGCCTCGCGGTCGAAGAGCTGCACCACGCGCACCCCGGACAGGTGCTCCTGCAGGAAGCCGTTGAGCCGGGCCACCACGCCGCGGATGGTGCGGAAGGCGTCGCGCATCCGTGTGCGGAACATCGCCACCACCAGCACCATGAGCGGCAGCGTGGTGAAGACCAGCAGCGCGAGCCGCCAGTCCACGACCAGCATCATCGCGCTGATGGCGACGAGGGTCGCGATGTCGCCGATCACGGTGACCACGCCCGAGGAGAAGAGCTCGTTCAGCGACTCGACATCGGACGTGGCGCGCGTGACGAGCCGCCCCACCGGCTGGCGGTCGAAGTACGGAAGCGAGAGGCGCTGCAGGTGGCCGAAGACCCGGCGGCGCACGTCCGACATCACGTGCTGGCCGACCCACGCCGTGAGCACGGTGTAGCCGTACTCCGCGACGAAGCCCGCCGTGAGGGCACCGAGGAAGAGCAGGGCGTACCGGAGCAGGAGCGCGCCGTCGCGGGCGGGAATCGCGACGTCGATGACGCGCTGTGTCAGCGCCGGCCCGACCAGCGCCAGCCCGGCCTCGAGCAGCAGGAGCGCCACCGCGCCCGCGACGCCCCACCGGTAGGGCCGGATCCAGGCGAGCAGGCGGCGACGCATCTGCGGGTCGCGATCGGGCGCGATCTCGTCCCGCTCGATCGTCACGGCGCCGGCACCTCGATCGCCTTGAGTCCCTTCCGCACCCACGTCGAGAAGACGAAGAATCCGGTCGCGATCGTGAACCAGCTCAGGATGCAGCGCCAGATCAGCGTGTAGAGCGGCACCAGCTCGCGCGGGAGGTAGACGCTCATCACCGCCGCCGACAGGAACTCGGCCACGCCCGACGCGCCCGGGGTCGGCGCGAAGTAGAGCAGGAAGGTGATCAGCGTCTGGACGAGGAGGACATCCACGAAGTTCGCCTCGATGCCGACCGCGCGCAGCGCGACGTACCCGGCGAGGAGCTTGTTCGCGTGGCTCGGCCCCGAGATGATCGTGGCCCACACCAGCGAGAGCCAGCCGCGCGGGGTGTTGAACGCCGCCATCGACTCGTGCATCTGGTCGATCCCGGCGCGGACCCCCTCGAGCCGGGCCGCCATCTTCGTGCTGCGACGCGAGAGCGCCTCGGCGATGCGATGCACGCCGCGCGAGATGAGCTTCGGTGCCACCATCACCGTCATCAGCAGCACGCCGAGGACCGCGAAGATCGCCATCGACCCCTTGAAGAGGTCGAGCAGCGAGAGCCCGAGGACATTCCCCTTGGCGCCGAGCGACTGGCCGGCACCGAGCGCCAGCGCGAGCGGCCCGCTCAGCGCGAAGAAGACCACCGTCGCGATGAACGAGATCAGCACGATCGTGATCGCCTTCGGCACCGGGATGCCGGCGCGCTTCATCGCGTAGATCTGGATCGGCGACGAGCCGGTCTGCATCGGCGTGACATAGGCGCCCCACGCCCCCATCCCCCCGGCGATCATCAGCGGCCCGATCGGCGGCTTCGGGTGCACCTCGCGGGCAAGCACCCAGAGCCGGAGCCCGCCGCCGATCCAGTCCATCGAGGCGAGGCCCAGCCCCACGAGCACCCAGCCCCACTGGATCGTCCCGAGCGACGCGACGAACGCCCCGGCGTCGTTCCCGTAGAAGAGGACGCCGACGTAGCTCGCGATCGAGATCAGCAGGAAGACTTCGAAGCCGCGCCGCAGCGCGGTCGGGGTGAGCAGGCTCGCCATTGGGGGACAAGTTAGCCGCAGTGGGGTAGTGGTGAAAAGTGAAACGTTTCACCCCCGCAACACTTATCTTCGCCCCGTGGCCGAACCCGTGATCCGCGTCGTCAACGCGCGCCAGCACAACCTCCAGGGCATCACCGTCGAGATCCCCCGGCGGCGGCTCGTCGTCGTGACCGGTCCGTCCGGGTGCGGCAAGAGCTCGCTGGCCTTCGACACCCTCTACGCCGAGGGACAGCGACGCTACATCGAGTCGCTCTCGAGCTACGCGAAGCAGTTCCTCGAGCGGATGCCGAAGCCGCTGGTGGACCGGATCGAGGGGATCGCCCCGTCCGTCGCGATCGAGCAGCGCACCCCGGCGATGTCCTCGCGCTCGACCGTCGGGACCGCGACCGAGGTCTACGACTACCTGCGGCTGCTCTGGGCACGCGTCGGCGTGCCCCACTGCGTCGCGTGCGGCGGCGTGGTGCGGCAGGACACGCCCGGCGCCGCGGCCGACGTGGTCCTCGCCGATGGCCCGGGGCGACTGCAGGTCGGCTTCCCGCTGCCGGCCGCGGCGCGCGGCGCGGGCGCGGCCACCGCCGAGAACCTGCGCGCGCTCGGCTTCGTGCGCGTCGAGGTTGCGGGCGTGCCGCACCGGCTCGATGACCTGCCGGCGGGGCTGGACCTTGCCGCCGCCGAGGATCTCGTCGTCATCGTCGATCGCCTCGGCGGGACCGTCGACGACCGCGGCCGCCTGGTCGAGGCGCTCGGCACCGCGTTTCTGGAAGGCGAGGGCGTCGCCCTCGTGCTCCGCGAGGGCGGCCCGCGCCGGCGCTTCACCGAGTTCCCGGCGTGCAGCGCCTGCGACACCCCGGCCCCGTCGATCACCCCGGCGCTCTTCTCGTTCAACAACCCGCGCGGCGCCTGCCCGACCTGCAATGGCTTCGGTGCCGTGCTGCAGTACGACCTGTCGCTCGTGGTGCCGGATCCGGAGCGTTCGATCCGCGACGGGGCGATCGACCCGTGGACCAAGCCGCGCTACGAGGCGCAACGCCGACTGGTCGTCGCCACGGCGACCTCGCTCGGCGCCGACCCGGATGCCCCGTGGCGCACCCTCCCGGCGAAGGCGCGCGAGACGCTGCTCCGCGGCAAGGTCGGTCGCTACGTCGGGATCTTCCCCTTCCTCGAGCGGCTCGAGGAGAAGCGCTACAAGCAGTACATCCGCGTCTTCCTCCGGCAGTACCAGCTGGCGCACGAGTGCACCGCGTGTCGCGGCACGCGCCTCAAGCCCGAGGTGTTGGCCATCACCATCGACGGACGCTCGATCGCCGAGGTGGCGGCGTTCACGGTGGATGCGCTGCACGCGTGGCTCGACGGCCTCGCCCTCGACGGCAACGCTAGGCAGATCGCCGACCTGATCTTCGAGCAGGTCGCCGCCCGCGTGCAGTACCTGCAGGACGTCGGGCTCGGCTACCTCACCCTCGAGCGGCAGACGCGCACCCTGAGCGGTGGCGAGGCGCAGCGCATCGCGCTCAGCAATGCGCTCGGCTCGAAGCTGGTGGATGCGCTCTACGTCCTCGACGAGCCGAGCATCGGGCTCCACCCGCGCGACACCGACCGGCTCCTCGCCCTGCTCCGGCGGCTCCGCGACCTCGGCAACACGCTCGTCGTCGTCGAGCACGATCCGGCCGCGATCGAGCAGGCTGACTGGATGATCGAGCTCGGTCCAGGCGCCGGCGCGAACGGCGGACAACTGGTGCACGCGGGACCGGTGAGCGAGGCGCGCGACACCCTGACCGCGCAGTACCTGCAGGGCACCAAGCGGATCGGCGTGCCGAGTGCCCGGCGACCGGTGAACGGCCCGGCGCTCGTGGTGAAGGGCGCCACGCTCCACAACCTCCAGGGCGTCGACGTCCGGATCCCCTTCGGAACGCTGACGGCGCTCACGGGGGTATCGGGCTCCGGGAAGAGCACGCTGGCCCACGATATCCTGCTCCGCCAGCTCGAGCAGCGCTTCGAGGGCGAGCACTCGGCCAAGCGCCACCTGGGCGAGCAGGTCGGCAGCGTCACGGCACTCGAGGGATGGCAGGCGATCGCGGGGGTCGTGGTCGTGGACCAGCAGCCGATCGGCCGCTCGCCGCGCTCGAACCCGGTGACCTACATCAAGGCGTTCGACGAGATCCGCGAGCTCTTCGCCGACCAGGCCCTGGCGAAACAGCGGAAGTACACGCCGGGGACCTTCTCGTTCAATGTCGCCGGCGGCCGCTGCGAGACCTGCGAGGGCGCGGGGCACATCCAGGTCGAGATGGTCTTCCTCGCGGACGTCTACGTGCCCTGCGAGAGCTGCCGCGGCACGCGCTTCAAGCGCGAGGTGCTGGACGTGAAGATCCAGGGCCACTCGATCGCGGACGTGCTCGAGTGGAGCGTGGACGAGGCGATCCGCCGCTTCCGCCACCAGCCGAAGCTCGGCGCCGCGCTGTGGCAGCTGCAGCAGGTGGGGCTCGGATACCTCCGGCTCGGCCAGCCCGCGACGACGCTCTCTGGCGGCGAGGCCCAGCGGCTCAAGATCGCCCGCGAGCTGCTGAGCGCCCCGAAGCGCGGCGGCCGCAAGCTCTACCTCCTCGACGAGCCGACGACCGGCCTCCACCTCGACGACGTGCGCACGCTCATCGCGGTGCTCGACAAGCTCGTGGACGCCGGACACACCGTCGTCGTCATCGAGCACCATCTGGATGTCATCAAGCGCGCGGACTGGATCATTGACCTCGGCCCCGAGGCCGGGGCCGACGGCGGCCGCATCGTGGCGATGGGAACGCCCGAGGAGGTGGCGGCGACGCCGACGAGCCACACCGGCAGGTATCTGGCGCCGCTGCTGAAATAGAGGGAGAGGGGAGACCAGCGATCAGAGATCGGAGGGCGCTCTCTCTGATCTCCGATCTCGGATCTCAGATCTCTTGAAGCCGCCGCCAGGCGGCTTCAACGTGTCGCCGCTCCGTCCGGAACTGGCCGATCGCCACCCGGATCGCGTAGCGGTCGCCGAGCATCGTGTGGGTCAGGAAGACATCGCCGTGCGCGTTGACGCGCGCGAGCAGCGCCGCGTTGTGGGCTGCGAGCGCCGCCTCGTCGCCGGCGAGCTGCGGCGGGACGTGCCGCAGGCAGACCAGCCCCAGCGGAGTCGGCGCGAGCCGTTCCCACTCCGGCGCCGCATCGACCCACGACGCCAGCTCGTGCCCCAGCGCGATGTGCCGGCGGATCATCGCGCGGAGCCCCTCGGCGCCGTAGCTCCGGAGCACGAACCAGAGCTTAAGCGCCCGGAAGCGACGGCCGAGCGGGATCCCCCAGTCGCGATAGTTCACCACATCGGCGTCGTACGCCGTGCGCAGGTACTCGGGCAGGATCGAGCAGGTCGCCAGCAGCGCCTCGACATCACGCACGTAGTAGGCGCTGCAGTCGAAGTTCACCATCAGCCACTTGTGCGGGTTGGTGACGTACGAGTCGGCGAGCTCGAGCCCATCGAGCAGCGGCCGCACCTCGGGGCAGATCGCCGCAGTGCCGCCGTACGCCGCGTCGACGTGATACCACGCGCCGGCCTCCCGCGCGAGCGTCCCGATGGCGCGCAGCGGATCGCACGCGGTGCTCGAGGTCGTCCCCATCGTCGCGACGACGATGCCCGGCACCAGCCCCGCGGCACGATCGGCCGCGATCGCCTCGGCCAGTGCCTCGGGGCGGAACGCGAACTGCTCGTCCACCGGCAGCACGCGCTGGCGCTCGGGGGGAATCCCCGCGAGTCGCGCCGCCTTCGCCACCGATGAGTGCGCCTCGCGGCTCCAGTACGCCGTCATCCGATCGGCCGAGGCGCCGAGGCGCGTCCGCGCCGTGAGGAAGGCGACCAGCGTGGCGCTCGATGCCGTGTCCTGGATCGAGCCGGTGAAGCCATCCGGAATGCCAAGAAGCGTGCGGAGCCACTCGAGCGTCACCTGTTCGAGCTCGGTCGCGGCCGGCGAGGTGATCCAGCTCATGCACTGCGCACCGATGCCGGCCGTCAGCATCTCGGCCAGCACCGACGGCGGCGAGGCATTCGACGGGAAGTACGCGAACCATCCCGGGTGGCCCCAATGGGTCATCCCCGACAGGATGAGCCGCTCGACATCGGCGAGGATCGCCTCGAACGGCTCGCCCTGCTCGGGGGCCGACGTCGGCAGCGCGCGCCGCAGGTCGCCCGGCTGCACGTCGGGGGTGACGCGCAGCCGTTCGATGTCCCGGTAGTAGTCGGCGAGGCGATCGACGATCGCGTGCCCGTGCCGCCGGAACGCCTCGTGATCCATCAGCGCGACGCCTGCGGCAGCGGGGGCGCGGTGCGCCGGCCCTGGGCCATCAGCTGCTCGATGTCGGCCACGGTGCGCGGCGCGTTGCGGGTCAGGATCTCCGAGCCGGTCGGCGTCACGAGGATCACGTCCTCGATGCGGATGCCGATCTTCTCGTCGGGAATGTAGATCCCCGGCTCGACGACGAACGTCCACCCCGGCCCGATCTCGCGGAAGAACGGGTTGTTGATGTCGTGCACGTCCATCCCGACCATGTGCGACGTGCCGTGGATCAGGTAGCGGTCGCACGCCTGCTCGCCGCAGATCGTTCCCGAGTTCGCCTTGAGGTACTCGCGCGGGATCTGCTGGATGCGCGCCAGCGTGATCCCGGGGCGGATCGAGTCGATCGCCGCCTGCTGCGCACGCAGCACCAGCTCGTAGAGCTCCTTCTGGCGCGGCGTGAACTTTCCGTTGACCGGGAAGGTGCGGGTGAGGTCGGCGGTGTAGTAGCCGAACTCCGCTGCCGCATCGATCAGCACCAGGTCGCCGTCCTTCGCCTCTGCGCGCGACACGTCGTAGTGGAGGATCGTGCCGTTGAAGCCCGCGCCGACGATGCTCGGATAGCCGACGCGCTCGGCCCCCATCCGGCGGAAGGTGTACTCGACGATC
>DASTAN010000181.1:0-9353 GCA_035712665.1 Gemmatimonadales bacterium | reverse complement strand
TGAAGTCTGGAAGACCGAGAAGGCGGCGACGGACCTCTCCCCATTGTCCGAGATCCTTCGCACCGGCCTGCTGCGGCAGTTCGAGATCGAGCGGCTGAACGACGAGGTCTGGCCCGAGGAGGCCGACGACACCACCCTCTTCGTCAGGCCCAACGACGATCCACCTGGGTGGGAGATCGTCGGCCGCAAGAGCCGGCGCCTCAAGGGGCGGGCGACCTACGGCATCGAGATGCACGGGCCGCACGCCGACTTCGCCCGGTCGCTCTTCGACCCGCTCCGAACCCCGTGCGACCCCTGCCACGGGAGCGGCATCTACGGGCTGCCGCCGGATGAGCCGGCCCCCTGCCCCATCTGCCAGGGGCGCGGCGGGAGGTGGACGGCCCCCGATGCCGAACTGGTCGCCGCGCGCCGAGCCTTCGCTCGGATCTACCCCGAGGCGGTGGACCCCGACCCGCTCACGATCACCAGCGTGGAAGTCTGCTGAGGCACGGTCATCCCGAGCGCACTGAGATCCCTCGCTCCGCTCGGGATGACACACCCCCCACCCCTCACCCCTCACCGCCCCCTTTGACACACCCCCCCGATATCATTTGACGCTCCGTTGACAGTCGCACGCCACCTTTGACGTGCCTCTTGACGGTGCCCGGCGCGCCCTCCGCCGCGCCCGTCCCCCCTCCCTGAGGCGAATGGCCACCATTCACGTGCTCCATTTCCAGCTGTTCGGCCCCCCCGCCCTCGTCCGACGGACCGAGGCGGGCCAGGACGAGATCGTCCTCGGACCCGGCAAGCCACTCCTTATACTGGCGTACCTCGCCGCCCACCCCGGCGGTGCCTCCCGCGAGACCCTCGCCACCCTCGGCTGGGGCGAGCAGGACGACCAGCGCGCCCGCGGCTCCCTCCGCCAGGCGATCTACCGGCTCCGGAGCCTGCTCGGTCCGGATGCCCTCGACGCCACCGACGAGCACGTCACCCTGCGCGTCGAGGCGACCTCCGATCGGCAGCAGTTCCTCGACGCCATTGCCGCTGGCGACGACGCGGCCGCCATCGCGCTCTATCGCGGACCGTTCCTCGCCGGGGTGCCGAGCAGCGATGTCGACGGCCTCGGCCAGTGGGACACCCGCGAGCGCCAGCGCCTCGCCGCGCTCTGGCGTGACGCCGCCCTGCGCGAGGCAGACCGACACCTCGGCCTCGGCGATCGCACCACCACGGCCCGCATCGCGACCGAGCTCACCGAGGCCCATCCGACGCTGATCGCCGCGTGGGCGCTCCGGCTCGCCGCGACCGACGATCCGAGCCTCCTCGGCGCGCATCGCGACGCGCGCGCGCAGCTCGAGGCGCTCCTCGCCGACGGCACGCTGCGCGGCAGCGATGCGGAGACGGCGCGCGGACTCCTCGTGCCGACCGACACCGCGCGTCCGATACCGGGCGCGCATCGACCGCTTCCGCCGCCGCCGCGCGAGCTGCCGCTCGTCGGGCGCACGCTGATGCTGCAGCGGCTCGAGCAGCTCGCGCACGCCACGAACCCCGAGCATCGCCCGGGGATCGTGCTGCTCGAAGGCGCCGCCGGCCTCGGCAAGAGTCGCCTGCTGCGCGAGCTCGCCACGCGCTGCGCCGAGCGCGGCGAGGTCACGCTGACCGTCACCGCGTATGCCGCGGAGCGCACGGCCGCGTGGGCGTTCCTCGCGCACGTCGTGCGTGCGGTGCTGCGGCTCCCCGGTGCGCTCGGCATCGCCCCCGCGCACGCGGCGGCGCTGCTCACCATTGCGCCGGACCTCGCCAATCGCTTCCGCGGCGTGCAGGGCGCGGGGCAGGACGTGCCGAAGGAGGAGACGCTCACCGAGGCCGTCGCGGACCTGCTGGCCGCCGCGCACTCGACACGACGCTTCATCCTCCTCCTCGACGACCTGCACTTCGCGGACCCGCGATCGCTGAGCGTCCTCGGCCAGGCGATGCACCGCGCCGGCGATGACGCTCCCGCGCTTGTGGCAGGTGCACGCCCTGGCGTGCGCAGCGTCCCGGCGCACTGGCCGCGGTGGCAGGTGCCCGCGCTCGATCGCGATGAGCTCGCCGCGCTGTGGGATCGCGCGCTCGGCCTGCAGGTCGACAGCTCGATGCTGCCGGTGGCGGAGGCGACACTCCTCGTCACCGGCGGGATCCCGATTGCCGTCGCGCGCGCCTTCCGGCAGCTCGAGGCGAGCGGCATCCTGCATCGCCGCCCCAGCGGTGAGTGGAGCGTGCACGACCTCGACGGGATGCCGCAGGCGATCACCGGACTGATGCTGCATCGCGATCCGTCGTTCCCTGCCGATCGTGTCGCGCAGGCGATCCTGGGCTACTGCACCGCGGCGCAGGATCCGATCTCGCGCGACGAGCTCGAGCGCGCCCTCGCCGGGACCTCGCCCGATGCGATCGCGACGACGCTCGAGACGCTGGTCATCGGCGGCTGGGTCACGCTCGACGACGGCGGTGATCGCATCGCGCTCACGCACGCCGTGATGGCGGACCAGGTGGCGCGGGCCCTCGGCGACGGTGCGGTGCGCGGCTGGCGACGCACGCGCGCCGAGTGGCTGGTGCGGCACGGCACGACGCTCGGCGAGCTGCAGCAGCTGATGGCGATCCTCGTCACGGCGGGCGATGGCGATGCCGCGCTCTCGGCCGTCCGGCAGTGGCGGCGCCGGACGCGGCAGCGGCTCTTCGGAATGGCGGATGTCCTCGCGCCGGACGGTGCGTCACGACTCTTCCGCGCGCGCCTCCGGCTGGTGCTCTCGCCGAACGCGTGGGTCGCTCCGGTCGCGGTCGCGATCGTGCTGGCCGCGATCGGCGTCGGGCTCAACGCGTGGCTCCGCCAGCCGGCGATGCTGCGCCTCGAGAACTCGCCGGTGCTGATGCCCACGCTCGACACCAACCACGTCGCGACCTGGCGATCGAACAACAATCCACCCGTCTTCCGCGTGTACGATCGTCTCGGACGTCCGGTCTCGGCACTCACCGGCGACACGCTGGTCGTGCGCCAGCAGCACGGCGATGCGCGCCTCGCGAATCGCACCACCACGACGGTACGCGACGGGATGGTCGCCGCGACCGGCGTCACGCTGCTGGCCCCGTCGGGCGGGCCGCGTGATTCCGTGGTCGCCGTGTTCGAGGTCGGACCGGCGCGCAGTCGTCCGATCACGCTCTTCCGCCCGGCGGTGCTGGCGTATCGCCTCGAGCTCGCCGACGGGACGCTCGCCGGGCAGCTCCTCTCGCGACGCGAGCCGACGATCCGCGTGGCACCGGGCGCACCGATCGAGGGCGAGGTACTGCTGCACTACACGACGCCGTCCGACCCGGTGATCTACTGGCTGGCCGAGAGCTCGACGTTCGGCGATATCGCGAGCGACACGGTCACGGTCGCATCGCTGCACTACAACGCCACCGATGGCTACCTCAGCGCGCGCGTGCGACGGGCGGCGCCGACGATGCCCGGGACGTACTGGCTCGCGTGGGCGACCGCACCCGAGACCGCGGCGCACTGGGTGTTGAGTGCCACGAACTGGCGCTGCGGCACGCCAACGTGGGGCGACGGCAACGACCTGATGGCGCGTGATGATCTGGCGAGCGCGTGGGGCGGCGGCATTCTGGCCGTGGAGCGCCAGCTCTGTGACGGCCCCGGCACGCCGGCACGACTCACCCAGCGGACGCCGGTGGTGACGGTGAAGGTCGTGGTTGAGTGAAGGGTGGATGGGGGTGAGGGGTGAGGGGTGAGGGGGCTGTCATCCCGAGCGGAGCGAGGGATCTCGGCAGGTGCCACCACACCGAACCACTGCGGTCGGGATGACGCGCGTTGCACGCCCAACACCACCCCCGCCACGACGTCGTACGACGCGCAGAACGATGGCCACCACGCCGGCATCCCGGGGTTGGTGACGAGCGCCCCGTGCACCAGGTCGAACACCCCGTGCGCGACGAGCCCGACCGCCACCAGCCACGGCACCCACCGCGCGCCGACCACGGCGGCGATCGCAAAGACCGCGAACCCCGCGAGCTCGACCGCGAGCACCGACATCACCCCGCCGATCGCCGCGTACAGCACGTAGTAGCTCGCCACCACGATCAGCACCGTCGCGTAGAAGCTCCGGTCGCGATCGAAGCGCGACACCCGGGCGAACACCGCCACGCCGCACGCGAGCAGCGCCCCGATGATCGCCGCGGTCATTCGCCCCTCCCCACCACCACGACCGGGCCGCTCAAGGTGCGCAGGAACGCCACCAGCTGCGCCCGTTCGCGCGCGCTGAGCCGGAGCCGCTTGAGCTCGCTCGTGCCCATCGGTGCCGCCGGTGCACGATCGTAGTGCGCCACAACCTCCTCGAGTGTCCGGAACTGCCCGGCGTGCATGTAGGGCGCACGCTCCGCGACATTCCGCAGCGACGGCGTCTTGTAGGCCCGCACCATCATCGTGTCATCGGTCGCGAGGAAGGCGAGCTCGCCGCACTGCTCCGGCGTCGCATCGCTGTAGCGACCAAGGCAGTTGAACGGGTCGGCCTGCACCTGCACGATGCCCTCGGCCCGCCCGCGATCGGCTGGCAGCCCCGCCACCGCCGGAACGCCGGTGTTGTGGAAGTGCTGGTCGGTGAACAGCGGCCCGTTATGGCAGGTCACGCACTGCGCCTTCCCCACGAAGAGGCGCGCCCCGGCAAGCTCGTCGTCGGTCAGCTGCGCATCAGCCGGAATCGGACCGCCCGCCTCGAGCGCCGCGAGATGCCGATCGAAGCGACTCGCCCCGAACTGGATCGTCCGCTCGAACGCCGCGATCGCCTTGCCGATGTTCGCGAATGCCCGCGTGACCTCGTCCTGTCGCACCGAATCGAGCGCGGCCCACGCTGCCGCGCGCACCGGATCGGCGACCGGCCCTGCCCGCTCCGGCAGCCCATCGAGGGACGGCAGCGCCCCGAACAGCGCCTCGTACTCGATGCGATAGTGCGCGGCCACCGCGCGGACCAGCGCGACGCGATCGCCGCCGTGCTCGACCGCGCTCTCGAGCGGCCCCAGCGCCTGCGCCCACGGCGAGTCGGTCCGGCCATCCCAGAACTGCCACGTCGCGTGCCCCGTCGCGATGCTCGGCATCGTGCGCCGCGATGCGGTATCCACGCCGACGGCGAGCGGCCGGTCGTCCTGGAACTGCGCCGTCGCCACGTGACAGGTGGCACACGACACCGTGCCGTTGCCGCTCAGGCGCGCGTCCTCGAAGAGTCGTGCCCCAAGCGATGCCGCCTGCGGATCGTCGGCGACGCGATTGCTCGGGTCGGCCGGCATCGGGCCAAGGCGATCGAGGCCCAGCGCGCGGAGCTGCTCGCGCTCGCGCGGGGTCCAGGCCGAGTTGCCGTCGTGGCCCTGCCAGGTCGCGGCACCGCCGGCGAGCAGGGTCGCCAGCACCACCAGCGTTGCAGCCATCGGGATGCGCATCATCATCGCCTCACCGCACCACGAGGAAGGCCAGCGAATCCGTCCCGCTCGGCGCGATGATCGTGGCGCGGACAGCCCACCACCCCTCGCGATCGAGCCGCACCCCACGCACCGCATAGTGGCCGCGACCCAGCTCGCGCGTCATCGTCGGCGTGACACGACGCGCGGTGGAGTCCTCGGGCATCGAGGCTTCGAAGACCAGTCGCGCGCCCGGCACCGGACGGCCATCGGCCGTGACGACGCGCACCACGCCCTGCGCACCGTCGGGGGCCACGTCAGGTGCAAATGTCAGCGTGGCGCGATAGCGACCGTGGTGCGACGGGATGTCGGCGAGGCGGGCGTAGCGCGCCTCGCGCGGGTGCCACGCCACCGTGGCCAGGACGAGCAGCAGATGGATCCACATCGGACGGCCTCGTTTCTCAGGCCGCGCGATGCGCCGAGGCGCACCCGCGGTCAGGATGTTGGTAGTCGCACTGGCAGGCGCCGGTGCGACGGCAGGCGGAGGTTTCGGGCATCACGCGGCCGCAGCGCCAGCACGGCGCCAGCGGGTCGGTGACAAGCGGCACGCCGAGCATCGCAGCAGCCAGCGACCCGGCACCGGCCAGGCGCTCGTACAGTGCGGGCGCGCCGTGCGCATCGCGCGAGAGATCGGCGACCCGGCGAAAGCCCGCCGTCGCGACACCCTTTGCCGAGGCGTGATTCTCGGGCGCGAAGGCCACCCACGAATGCGTCACCTCCCAGGGCGCCGCGCGCACGATCGCATCGAGCAGTCGCGGATAGAGTCCGCGCCCCCGGAAGCCCGGCGCGGTGACGAAGTTCCAGAGATACTGCGCGTCGCGCGGCAGCAGCACCGAAAGGTCGAGCTCGCCGAGCGTCGCCGAGCGCGTGGCGACCCAGCCGAACGCGGCAGGGACGCCATCCACGTACGCGACCCAGGGCTCGTGCCCGGCGTCGAGCCGCGTGGCGAGATCGTCGAGCGGACGACCGCGGATCGCGGCATAGTCCTCCGCGTCGCGCGAGGCGCCGAACGCGAGCCCCGGCAGCGGCGCGAGCGCGGGGGCGGCATCAGTCTGGAGGCGCAGGGCGAGTCCCATTGGTCCGCGCCTCAGAGGTCGAGGTTGAAGGTGAGCGAATCGGTGCCCGTCGCCGACTGCACGCGGAACGTCACCACCCACCAGCCGCCCATGTTGAACTTCATCCCCTCGACGAGGTGCGCACCGTCGCCGAGCGCACGGGTCACGCGCGGCTTGGTCGGCAGGCCGTGGCCGTGCTGGGGCATCCCGCCGTTCACGGCGATGGCGGCCGAATCGACCGGCGTGCCGGCGGCGGTCTGCAGCACCAGGCGCCAGCGATGCAGGCGACCCTGCGGGATCGAGTCGCCCTCGGGGACGATCGTCGCGCGGTACTGCCCCTCGGCGCTGGTGCGCGTGCGGGAGAAGTCGAGGTTGGCGGGACGGGCCTGCATGTGCATGCAGGCACCGAGCATCGTGGTCAGGAGCAGAGCGGCAAGCGTGCGCATCGATCGGGCCTCGTGTCGTGAGTCAGCTGCTGTGCACCGGAGTGGTGCGACGCGATGACACGATACCGATCGGGACCCTCTGACCGCTTGAACGAAGCGGCTGTCTGCTTGAACGAAAGGGCTGACTTCGGGGCGCTACTCCCGGACGGTCATCAGCGAGGGCGGGAAGCCGAACATCCGGCGTGACGTGCGGGAGAGATGCGGCGCATCGGCGAACCCCGCACCGTGCGCGGCCGCGCTGAGCGAGGCGCCCTGGCCAAGGAGCGCCCAGACGTGGAGGAAGCGCCGCCAGAGGATGTACTGCCGGAGCGCCATCCCCGTCTGCTCGACAAAGAGGTGCCGGAAGCGCCCGGGCGAGAGGCACGCCTCGCGTGCGACGTCCTCGAGCGTGAGCGGCGAGGCGAGGTGTTGATTGATGTAGCGGATCGCCCGGAGGATGCGCTCGTCGGTCACCGTCGAGGGCGCCACGCCGCCTGTCAGCGCCGACACGAGCCCACGTGCGGCCTCGGCGAGGGCCACCGGGTCGTCGCGATCGAACGCCGCGAAGATCGGCATCGCCGCGGCGCGATACGCCCCGTCGAGCGCCACGATGCCGTCGGTCAGGTGTCGCTCGACGAGCGCGCGCCCCTCGGCGGTCTCGGGCTCGACGAAGAGGACGGCGTTGATCGACATCGCGCTCGCGTCCATCGCGTGCGGCTGGCGCGAGGCGATGATCGCCCCGTCGTACGCGACCCACGGTGCGTCATCGTCAGGACGAAGACGCACGCCGGGTTCGGCGCCGAAGACGATCTGGATCGCGTAGTGCGCGTGGAGCGGCACGAACCCCACGCGGCGGCCGATGAAGAGGCAGCCGCCATCCCACGGCACGAAGCGGCCGACGCCGCCGGCAATGATCATCGTTCCCTCGAGCTGGCTGTGCGAAGGAACGAACGTACTGCTTCGCGGCGTGTCGCGGTATGGCTAGCCGTGACCTCCCAGCGCCGGGTCGGCCAGTGCCTGCACCACGAACCCCGCATCCGCCCCGACGCCGCCCAGCAGCGACGACGCGAGGCGACGCTGGTGGCGCAGGCCGACGTACGCCAGCCCGGGGATCGTCGTCGAGAGGCCGTACCGGTGCATCGCCCGTCCCTCGCCGTCGAGCGCTCCGCTCGGCAACCACTC
Source organism: Gemmatimonadales bacterium (assembly GCA_035712665.1). Taxonomy (GTDB): domain Bacteria; phylum Gemmatimonadota; class Gemmatimonadetes; order Gemmatimonadales; family GWC2-71-9; genus Palsa-1233. Next base: position 1,231 of record DASTAN010000181.1, on the reverse strand, counting down.
GTGCGCGGGCCGGAGTCCGGTGCACCAGATGATCGTGCTCGGCTCGAGCACCGTGTCGCCAGCGCGCGGCATCCCGGCCGAGACACCCTCGACGCGCGGCACCCGCACCACGCCGGCCGCAGCGAGCTCGGCGTTGCCGAAGCCGACGAGGGCATCGCCGCCGGCCATCCGTCGGCGCAGCGCAGCGCCGAGTCCGCGATCAATCGGGAGGCCGCGTAGCACGGGGCCGAACCAGTCGAAGAGGTCGCGTCCCAGGAGGCGGCGGGGCAGCGAGCCGGTATCGCGCCCGGCGAGCCAGACCTTGTGGGTCCGCGCAAGCTCGAGCGCGATCTGCGCCCCGGAGTTGCCAGCACCGACGACCAGCACCGGCCCGGACGGGAGCGCGAATGGCGAGCGATACGACAGCGTGGTGAGCTGCGTGATCGCCAGGTCGAGCTCGCGATGCCACGCGGGGAGTGTCGGGCGGGCGTATGGTCCGGTCGCGACGATCAGCTGTCGCGATTCGTAGCGGCCGGTGCTGCTCTCGACGACGAAGCGCCCGCCGTGCCAGGTCGCCGAGGTCACGCGCGTGTCGTGGCGGATCGGCAGCTCGAAGCGATCGGCGTAGCGGGCGAGATAGTCCGCCGCCTCGTCCTTGTCGGGGCGATGATGCGGCGGCGCGGGGAACGGCATCCCCGGGAGATGGTTGTGCGCGGCGGGGGTGAAGAGGCGGAGCGAATCCCAGCGATCGCGCCAGCTCTGGCCGACAGCGCTGCCGGCATCGAGGAGGAGGACGTCGTCATCGCGTCGCATCGCGTGGTACCCGGCGGCGAGCCCGGCCTGTCCGGCCCCGACGATCAGGGTGTCCACGCGTTCCACGCGGGCGGGGGCGACGGGGCGATCGGCGGTGGGTGCGGTCACGGGTGCATCTCCAGGGTCCGGTCGGTGGGGGGCCGACGACTGCCGAGAAGATGGCGCGCGGGGGTTGGGGTGTCTTGAAGGAAGGGGCTGATCTGTGGTGGGTGGTGGGTGGAGGGTGGAAGGCGAACCGTCATACTGAGCGATCCCTCACCGCCGAAGCCACCCCACCAGCGTCCAGACGATGCCGAGGATATACAGCGAGCCGAAGATCGTCTTGTTGTGCTGCGCCAGCCAGGCGGGGAGGTAGATGTCGAAGTTCGGCTGGCGGTCGTCGGTGTAGCGGGCGGCGATGTCGGTGAGCGGGCAGCGCCACGCGTTGAGGACCAGGACC
>DASTAN010000180.1:0-2865 GCA_035712665.1 Gemmatimonadales bacterium | reverse complement strand
GGCGATCCGAGATCGGAGATCGGCGGGGATCTCGCCCTCCGGGCGAGGGTACCCGATGCAACCTCCGCTCTCAGATCCCCGATCTCCGATCTCTCTCATGCCCCGCCACCGCCCCCCATCCGAGCGCCCGACCAAGACCTGCCTGCGCTGCGGGCTCCCCTTCCAGTGGCGGAAGAAATGGGAGCGCGACTGGGATCAGGTGAAGTACTGCTCGGAGCGCTGCCGGCGCGGCGGCGCGAAGGGGTAGGACGCAGGAAGCCCCCGCGATCCCGAACAACTTGGCCGGGGGACCGGGGGGCCCAAGGGAGGAAAGGATCCTGCATCCGACCCAGCAGCGGAGGATCGGACACCTTGTAGGATGCCGAGGGGGGGCCGAGGGTCGCGCGGGGGGTAGCGGATTCTCGTTTGACCGTCAGTTTACCCGGTGACACGAGCGTGACATCGTCCCGAGGTCGTCCGGACCCCTGCCCCTGACGCCGATGCTCCCATACCATCTCCAGACCCTAGGCACTGCGACGCTCGTCGGCCCCGATGGCGACGTCATCCGGCTCCGCACCCGGAAGCACTTCGCGTTGCTCATCTATCTCGCCGTCGAGCCGCCGCGCCCGATCCGCCGCGACCGTCTGGCGCACCTCCTCTGGAGCACGGCGGAAACCGATGAGGCGCGCCACTCCCTGGCCACGGCGCTGTCGATCCTGAAGGGGCGCCTCGGCCCTGACGCGTTCGACAACCAGCGCGACACGGTCCGGCTCCTGCCGGGGCGGATCACGACCGACCTGGCGGCGCTCGAGCGCGGGGATCTCGACGATCCCGATCTCGCGCGGATCGGTCCGTTCCTGCACGATGTCGACGTGCCCGACGCGCCGGAGTTCGCGCTCTGGTGCGACGCGCAGCGGGCGCAGCTGCTGCCGAAGCTGCACTCGTTCCTTGGCGCCCGGATCGAGCGGGCGCGGCGGACCGGCGACGCGCGCCAGATGGCGGCGCTGGCCGACCAGCTGCACGCCGTCGACGAGCTGTCGGAGGAGGGGATCCGCGCGGTGCTCGAGTCGCGTGCGCTGGCCGGGGACCGGATCGGAGCGTTACGGGCGTATGAGGTCTGGAGCGCGCGGCTGGCCGACGAACTTGGCGCCGTGCCGTCGGCGGACCTCGTGCGGCTTGCCGACCGGCTGCGGCGTCGCGGTCTCGCCCCCTCGGCCGCGTCGCTCGCGCCGCTGCCCACCGAGCAGTGGAAGGAGCGGACCTTCCTCGGGCGGGCGGCGGAGTATGCCACCTGCTACGGCGTCTGGGAGCAGGTCCGCCGTGGCGACACGCGCCACCTGATGGTGCGCGGCACGCACGGCGTCGGGAAGACCACGCTCACCGACCGCCTGCTCACGACTGCGGCGATCGAGGGGGCGGCGGTGGTACGGGTGGCCTGCTTCGCGCTCGAGCGCGAGCTGCCGTACGGGGTGATCGGGGCGATGGTCAACAAGCTGCTCGACCTCCCCGGGTCGGGGACGGTCGCCCCCGAGCAGCTCAGCGAACTCAGCATGATCGTGCCGAGGGTGCGCCAGCGGTGGCCGACGCTGCCGCCGGCCCCGAACGCGCGGGGCGAGGACGCGCGCATCCGCTTCACCGAGGCGGTGATGGCGCTCCTCGAGACGCTGGCGGTCGAGCATCCGCTCGCGGTCGTCATCGACGACCTGCACCTCGCGGACGTCGCGTCGCTCACGGTGCTGCACCTGATCCTGCGGCGGCTCGAGGGCGTCCCGGTGATGTTCGCGCTGACGTCCTCGAGCATCCCGAACGACGAGGACGAGACCGCGCGGAAGTTCAGCGGGCATCCGGAGGCGCTCCGGATGACGCTGCTGCCGCTGGGGGAGCTGCGGGAGGGCGAGACCGAGGCGTTGCTCGACGCCCTCCTCGTGGGCGGGGCGGATCCGGGCCCGACGGCGCGACAGGCGATGCTCCGGGCGTCGCGGGGCAACCCGATGGTGCTCGACCTGCTGGTGCAGGACTGGCACCGGTGCGGCACGGCGTCGCTGGCGCTCTCGCTCGGGGCGATGACCACGGCCGCGCAGGGCCCGCGCGAAGGGACGTGGCGGGCGCTGATCGACGCCATCCTCGGCCACCTCGAGCCCGAGTCGCGTTCGGCAGCGGACCTCGGTGCGGTGCTCGGGGCGCGGCTCAACGACCTCTCGATGTACACGCTGGTCGACCTGCCGGTGGCGCGGACGATTCGCGCGCTCGGCGACCTGTCGACGCGGCACCTGCTGCGCGATGCCGGCGATCGGCTCGAGTTCGCCAGCGACTTCGTGCGGAGCCAGGTCTACCTCGCGATGCCCGGCTCGCTGCGGCGGATGCTGCACGCGGTGGTCGCGGATCGTCTGCTCGACGCGGAGGCCGGGGGCGAGGCGATCCCGGGCCTGGAGATGGCGTGGCACCTGGTCCGGGCCGATCGCCTCGCCGAGGGGACGCCGTACCTGCTCGACGGGGCGCGGAGCTCGATCCGGCTCGGGGCGCCGCACGAGGCGGACCTCGCGCTCTCGACGGGACTCAACGAGCTCACCGGCCAGCCGCGCCGCACGGCGATCCTGCTGCTCGCGGAGGCGCTCCAGGAACTTGGCCGCTGGGCGGACGCGCTGCGGTTGTTGGTGCATTCAGAGGAGCCTTTCAGTCCATCCGAGCGCGACCTGCGCGAGGTCTACCTCTCGAGTTCACGACGCTGGCTTGGGATGATCCCTCCTGTCGACGTTCGCCGGGAGACGAGCCACCTAATGGATATCGCGGAAAAGATTGGGCCTTCCGAAGTGCGAGTGAAGGCGCTCGCAGCCGCGGTTCGCCTCGTCTCGATGACCCGGAATGCAGAAGATCTTCGGCGCCTAC
>DASTAN010000179.1:0-14157 GCA_035712665.1 Gemmatimonadales bacterium | reverse complement strand
CCCGGCGCACGATGGTGGTGCGGCCGCTCCGAATGCGCGCGCGATCGGCACCGCTGCCGCCCCGGTTTTCCGATGTGGACGACGGCGCCAACTCCCTGCCGGAGCGGAAGTTGGACGGCGCGGGGTATTGCGCTCCGTCGGAAAATTTTGAAATTGTATCTGTCGGCGCTACTCCGTGCCGGGCACGGACACGCCGTCGCGAGCTCCGTACGATCGTCGGACGCTCGTCACATCAACTCCCCAGGGAGGCTCCATGGCGACCAAGAAGGCTGCGAAGAAGTCCACGAAGAAGGCCGCGAAGCGTCCGGCCAAGAAGGCGGCGAAGAAGACCGCCAAGAAGACCGCGAAGCGTCCGGCCAAGAAGGCGGCCAAGAAGAAGACCGCCAAGAAGGCCGCGAAGCGTCCGGCCAAGAAGGCCGCGAAGAAGGGCGCCAAGAAGGCTGCGAAGCGCCCGGCCAAGAAGGCCGCGAAGCGTGGCGCGAAGAAGACCGCGAAGAAGGCTGCCAAGCGTCCGGCCAAGAAGGCCGCGAAGAAGGCCAAGCCCCGCGCGAAGAAGGCCGCTGCTCCGGCTCCTGCCCCGATGGGCTGAGTCACCGGGACGCGGCCTTCCGCGTTCCCGAAATCGAAGCGGGGTCGGCGTTCATCGCCGACCCCGCTTCGCATCTCCCCCCACCGCGGGCGCTACGCCCGGAAGTGATGCCTCGGCGCGGCCGGACTCTCCGCCGCCGCCGGCTTCACGAACAGCGCCCCGCGCGACGGCGCCGCCCCGCGCACCCGCCGTCCGCTCGGCGGCAGCGACTCGCGCGACCACCCGGCATAGTGCGCGGTGAATCCCTCCGGGCCGCTGCCGAGGGCATCGGGGACCAGCGCGTGAAGCCCGCCGTCGGCGGTGAGCTGCTGCAGGTCCGTCACCAGCACCCGACGCTCGCCCGGCGACAGCGCCGCGAGCGTCCCCGCGTCGATGACCACCAGCGCGAAGCCGCCCGCGATCGCCGGGAGCCACTGCCCGAACTGGACGCAGATCGCATCGAAGGTGCACGAGAGCGATTCCGCCGCGACCCGGTGCTCGACCCGCTCGACGACCGAGAAGTCCCGATCAAGGAAGGTGACGTCACCGTCGTGCGCGGCGAGGAGATACGCCGCTGCCTCGGCCCCGGCTCCGACCACGAGCACCGGGTCGTCCGGCTCGAGGCGCGGCGCGAGCCCCGCGACGAGATGGGCCGGGTCGAGCCCCCAGTGATTCGGGTCGCGCTGCGCCGCCCGGAGCTTCGGCCACTGCTTGCGCCAGACCTCGAACGAGCGGATGCCGAGCCGACGCTTGATGAGCTCGTCGACGGCGTCGGCCGCGAGGACTTCGGTGAGGAGGAACTGCGACTCGTCGTCGCCCCGGAGCTCGGTCATCGCCTCGTTGGCGAGCCGGAGCAGCTCTTCACGGGAGATCGAGTTCTTGTAGTGCTCGATCCGGTCCATGATGTAGAGGTCGTACTGCTGGCGCTGCGAACGAAGCGGCCGCCGCCGTGGGGCGGCCATCAGGAGTTGCTGCGCCGAGAGCATATCCGAAAGTCGTGCCCTCGGCGCGTCGCGTCAATCCACCCGCAGCACCGCGCCCTTGAGATAGCCGGTTTCCGGGATGGTGAGCACCTCGGGATGGTCCGCGGGCTGCCCAAGCACCTGCTCGAGCACCACGCGCCGCCCCGAGTCGGCCGCCGCCCCGACCAGCATCTCCAGGAACTGGGGACGCCGGACGTGGAACGAGCACGAGGCGGTGACGAGGTACCCGCCGGGCTGCACCAGGCGGAGGGCGCGTCGGTTGATCTCGTGGTAGCCGCGGAGCGCGGCGTCGACGTGCGCCTTCCCCTTCGCGAACGCCGGCGGGTCGACGACCACGACATCGTATCGCTCGCCCTGGCGACCGAGCTCGGGGAGAACGTCGAAGGCGTCCCCCTCCACGAAGGTGATCCGATCCGCGACCCCGTTGAGCGCGGCGTGCTCCGCCCCCCGGGCCAGCGCGTCGGCACTCACGTCGAGCGCCGCGACGGCGCGCCCGCGCTGGGCGAGGTGCAAGGCGAACGAGCCGTGGTAGGCGAAGCAGTCGAGTGCCGTGCCGCCCTCGGGGACGAGCGCCCCGGCGAGGCGGCGGTTCTCGCGCTGGTCGAGGAAGGCGCCGGTCTTCTGCCCGGTCCACGGCGCGGCGTACCAGCGGACCGACCCCTCGCGCACCTCGACCTGCTCGGGGACCGATCCCCAGGCGAGCTCGACCTCGTCGCGCAGTCCCTCGAGACGGCGCGTCGGCGTGTCGTGCCGACAGAGGATTCCCTCGGGCTGGAAGACCTCGCGGAGCGCATCGATGATGACCGCGCGCTCGGTCTCGAGGGCGGCCGAGAGCAGCTGCACCACCAGCCAGCGGTCGTACTTGTCGACGACCAGGGCGGGGAGGCCATCGCCCTCGGCGTGCACCGCGCGCCACGCGCTCGCGTCGATCCCGGCGCGGCGGTCACGGCAGGCGGCGAGCTTCGCCCGCCACCACTCGGCGCCGATGGGGACGGTGCCGCGCTCGAGGAGGCGGAGGCGGATCTCCGACGCCGGCGAGCAGAGTGCCTGGCCGAGGACGCGGCCGCGTTCGTCGCGCACGGGGATGATCCCCGGGACGTCGGGCGCGCGGATGACGTCGCTGCGGTAGATCCACGGATGGCCCTGCGCCCAGCGTCGGGCCCCGCGGGCATTGACGACGGCGTGGGTCATCGCGGGCTCCGGCTGGCGTTCGGTCGCCGATCCGGCGTGATTGCGAGGTGCATATGACGAATCTAGCCGAGGCGCTCCGCCTCCTTCTGGTGACCGACGATCGGCTCGTGGCGGGACGCGACCTGGTGGCGCTCTGCGAGGCGGCGGTGCAGGGCGGGGTGACGAGCGTGCAGCTCCGCCTCAAGACGGTGGCCGATCGCGAGCTCGTGGCGCTGGCGCGCGCGCTGGTGTCGGCGTTGCCGGTCCCGGTCTTCCTCAACGATCGGGTCGACGTCGCCCTCGTGGCCGGCGCGGCCGGGGTGCACCTCGGCAGCGACGACCTCGCGCCGGCGCTGGCCCGGCGGATCGTCCCACCCGGATTCGTGATCGGTGCCTCGGTCGGTGTCGAGGCCGAGATCGCGCGTGGGCTCGCCGCGGACTACTGGGGCGTCGGCCCGCTCCACGGCACCGCGACGAAGGGCGACGCGGGGGCCGCGCTCGGCCTCGATGGTGCGGCCGCGTTGGTGGCGCGCGCCGAGGGGCGACCGTGCGTCGTCATCGGCGGGGTGCAGCCGGAGGACGTCGCCCCCGCACGTGCGGCAGGGTTCGCCGGGGTGGCGGTGGTGAGCGGCATTCTGGCTGGCGTTGATGTGCGGGAGCGGGCGGGGCGGTATGCAACGAGAGGGGAGATCTGAGATCAGAGATCGGAGGATGCACCCTCGGATCTCCGATCGCTGATCACAGATCTCGCGTCAGCGCCGCACCCGCCGAATGTTGCTGAGATGCTCCGCGTACGTCCTGGCAAACACGTGTCCCCCGTCGCCGCGGGCGACGAAGTAGAGCTCGCGCGTGTTGGCCGGGGCGAGCACGGCCTCGATGGCGGCGGTGCTGGGGTTGCCGATCGGCGTCGGCGGGAGGCCGCGGTTGGTGTACGAGTTGTACGCCGACGGGTAGGCGTAGTCCTTGTTGAAGAGCCGAGGCTTGCGGGCGCCGCTGTCGACGAGGAACGCATACTGGATCGTCGGGTCGGCCTGCAGCGGCATCCCGAGTCGCAGCCGATTCCGATACACCGCGGCGATGCGCGGCAGCTCCTCGGCCAGTTGGGCCTCGGCCTCGACGATGCTCGCGATGGCCAGCACTTCCACCGTGTCGAGATCGGCCGCATCGGCCCGTCGCGCGAAGTTCGCCGGCCACTGGTCGCGCCGGGCGCGGAGGAAGGCGGTGAGGATCTCTCCCGCTGACTCGAAGCCGCCGAAGTTGAAGGTGACCGGTGCCATCCACCCCTCGACGGTCGCGCCCGGCACCCCGAACCGTTCGCGCAGCGCGGCATCGCGCGCCGCCGCGTGGATGCTGTCGCCGGGCATCCCCATCGACTGCTCGACCGTGCGCGCGAGGTCCCAGAGGGTCCCGCCTTCGATCAGCGTCACCCGGAAGCGGAGCGCGTCGCCCTTGGCCAGGCGATCGAGGATCTGCACGCTCGACGGGCGTCCCTCGAAGGCGTAGATGCCGGGCTTGAGCGCGCGATCGGCGCCGCGAAGCTTCGCCTGCCAGCGGAACCACGCCGGGAAGCGGACCACGCCGGCCGAGACGAGCGAGTCGGTCGCCGCGCTGAAGGAGCTCCCCGGCGGGATGCGCACCTTGACCGGCTCATCGAGTCGCGGGGCGCAGGCGGTGAGCACCGCCGCGGCGGCGACGAGGACCAGCGACCTCACGCGCGGCCGCTCCGTCGAAGTTCGAGCCACCGCTCGAGGAGCACCGCCGCCGCCATTGCGTCGACCAGCTCCCGCCGCTGCCGCGGCGCGATGCCGCGGTCGGTGAGGCGCTCGAGCACCTCGGCGGTGGTGAACGACTCGTCGACCCAGGCGATCGGCAGCGAGGCGCGGGCGGCAAACTGCTCCCCCATCTCGCGCGCGGCCACGGCGTTCGGCCCCTCGGCGCCGTGATCGTCGAGCGGCAGTCCGACCACGAGCCCGACCGGGTGTTCGCGCTCGCAGAGGGTCAGGAAGTCGCCGAGGGGCAAGCGCTTCCCCGCCCGGCGCGCGAGGACGCCGAGCGGGGAGGCGAGGAGCTGGGTCTCGTCGGAGATGGCGACGCCGATCCGGGATGCGCCCCAATCGAGCGCGAGGACCCGCCCGTTCCGCGGAATCAGGCCTTGGGCCGTGGGCCCTGGGCCTTGCGGGGAGTGGCTCATGGCTCAAGGCTCAAGGCGCGAGGCTCAAGGCTCAAGGCCTACTGCGCCATCGTCGCGAAGAACTCCTTGTTGGTCTTCGTCCGCTTCATCCGCTCGAGGAGGAACTCCATCGCCTCGACCGACGGCATGTCGGCCAGGAAGTTCCGCAGCAGGTAGACGCGGTTGAGCTCGTCCTTCTCGAGGAGGAGCTCTTCCTTGCGCGTGCCGGAGCGGTTGATGTCGATCGCCGGGTAGACGCGGCGGTCGGCGAGGCGGCGATCGAGGACGAGCTCCATGTTGCCGGTGCCCTTGAACTCCTCGAAGATCACCTCGTCCATCCGCGAGCCGGTCTCGATCAGCGCGGTCGCGATGATCGTGAGCGACCCGCCGCCCTCGATGTTGCGCGCCGCGCCGAAGAAGCGCTTCGGCTTCTGCAGCGCGTTGGCGTCGACACCGCCCGAGAGGATCTTCCCCGAGTGCGGCACGACGACGTTGTGCGCGCGCGCGAGGCGGGTGATCGAGTCGAGGAGGATCACCACGTCACGCCCGTGCTCGACGAGGCGCTTCGCCTTCTCGATCACCATGTCGGCGACCTGCACGTGGCGGTCGGCCGGCTCGTCGAAGGTCGAGGCGATGACCTCGGCCGGGACGTTCTCCTGCATGTCGGTGACCTCCTCCGGGCGCTCGTCGATGAGCAGCACGATGAGGTACACCTCGGGGTGGTTCTCGACGATCGCGTTGGCGAGCTTCTGCAGCAGGATCGTCTTGCCGGCCTTCGGCGGCGCGACGATGAGGCCGCGCTGGCCCTTGCCGACCGGCGACATCAGGTCCATCACCCGCATCGAGAGGTCGCCCGACTTGTTCTCGAGCCGGATCCGCCCGTCGGGGTAGCGCGGCTTGAGGTTGTCGAATGCGATGCGGTTCTTGGTGGTCTCCGGCTCCTCGAAGTTGACCGTCTCGACCTTGAGGAGGGCGAGGTAGCGCTCCCCCTCCTTCGGCGGGCGGACCTGCCCGGTGATCGTGTCGCCGGTGCGGAGGTCGAAGCGCTTGATCTGGCTCGGGGAGACGTAGATGTCGTCCGGGCCGTAGAGGTAGTTCCAGTCCTGCGAGCGGAGGAAGCCGTACCCTTCGGGGAGGATCTCGAGGACGCCCTCGCCCCGGATGACGGTGTCCTTGTCGAGCAGCGACTGCTCGATGCGGAAGATCAGGTCCTGCTTGCGGAGGCCTGAGTAGTTGGTGATGTTGAGCTCGGCGGCCAGCTCCTGCAGCTGGGCGACCGACTTCTGCTTCAGTTCGGCAATATCCATAGGGTCGCTCCGGCACGCGCCGCTCGTCCGGCCCAAGGGCCCTGGCGATGGCGTCGGTGCGGGTAGTGTCTAGAAGTCTCGAATGGTCAGCGCGCCAGGGCGCGGGAGATGACTGCGTGCAGAGGTACAGGGAGTTCCTACGCCACCACAATACGGGCCGCCCCTGACCGCGTCAACCCCGCCGATGCGGAGCCCGGATCGTTTCTTCGCGATCCACCGCACCCTGACCCTCCCCGGCGACCGGGCGGTGACGGATGGGGTGGTTGCGGACGCACACCGGGGTCCGTCGCCGGAGCTGGCCGAGTTCCTCGCGGCGTGGCCCGGCGCGTGGTACTGGGGCGACGATGCCCGGAGCCGGCTGGTGCTGGTCGAGGGGACCGCCCCGGCCCGGCCCGAACGCTGGCTCTGGCACGGGGCACTCCTCCTCGCGACCGTCGTCTCGACCCTGGGCGCCGGGGCGGTCCTCGCCGGGGCGTGGCGACCGATTCCCCACGCCGGCTTCGGCGGCGCGATCCTCTCGCTCCTCGAGTTCATCGCCTGGGTCTGGGCCAACCCGACGCGCGCGCTGCTCCCGGGGGTGCCGTTCGCGGTGCCGTTGCTCGCGATTCTCCTGGTGCACGAACTCGGGCATTACGTCGCCGCGCGCCGGTATGCCATCGACGTCTCGCCGCCCTACTTCCTCCCGGTCCCGCCCAGCTGGTCGCCGATCGGCAACCTCGGCGCGTTCCTCCGGATCCGGTCGGCGGTCTACGATCGGCGGCAGCTCCTCGATGTCGGTGCGTCGGGGCCGGTGGCGGGGTTCGTGGTCGCCCTCGCGGTGCTGATCTGGGGACTCTCGCACTCGTTCCGGCTCGCCGGGCTCGAGGTCGACGCGCCGGCGATGATCCTCCTGGCGGGGCGGCCACTCTTCCTCGGCGAGTCGCTGCTCGTCGGCTGGCTCGACCAGTGGCTGGTGCCGGGCGTCGGCCCGGTGCTGCTCTCGCCAGCGGCGTTCGCGGGCTGGGTCGGGATGTTCGTGACGGCGCTCAATCTGCTGCCGCTCTCGCAGCTCGATGGCGGGCACGTGCTCTACGGGTTGGCCGGGCGTCGGCAGGCGATGCTGTCGCTGCTGGTGGTCGCGGTGCTGCTGGTGCTCGCGCGGCAGGCCCCGGTCTGGTACCTGTGGATCGGGCTCACCTTCGTGATCGGCGGCGGCCGCTGGGCGCACGAGGCGGTCGTGGTGCCGGAGCGGCCGGTGCTCCGCGCGGGCCGATGGCTGGGATGGTGCTGTCTGGTGATCTTCGCGTTAACCTTCGTGCCGGTGCCGTTCCCCTCCTAATCGACTGTCGAGCCCGCCGTGACCGAACCCGACGCCATCGCCAAGCTGCGCCACGACCTCGCCAACCCGCTGGCGGCGCTGCTGGCCGAGACGCAGCTGATGCTCCTCAGCGAGACCCCGCTGCCGGACGAGGTGCGCACCGGGCTCCAGGAGATCGAGAAGCTGGCGATAAGGATGAGGACCATACTCCGCGACACGAAGAGCGCCGCGTAAAAGGAGATCGGAGATCGGTGATCGGAGATCGGAGGATGCAGTCTCCGATCTCCGATCGCGGATCGCTGATCTCCTCCTACCCGTCTCTCTCCCCCATCACCAGATCATCCACCGTCCCGATATCCTGCGGCTGCGCGGTGCGGCCCATGGCCGTCATCTCGGCGCGTGAGCTGCCGGCCAGCCACGCCAGCCACGGCGGCGTGATCACGGTGGTGCCGATGACCATGATCATCAGCCCGCCGAAGAGTTCGGGATTCAGCGCACCGGTCGCGAGCCCCATCCGCGCGAAGATCAGGCCGACCTCGCCGCGCGGCACCATCGCCGCGCCGACGATCGCCTTCCGCATCGGCACCCAGAACGGCGCGTAGCCGGCGACGAACTTCCCGGCGACCCCGATCGCGAGGAGGATGCCGCCGAGCATCAGTGCCGTCGGATCGACCATCGCCGACAGCTCGACCGCCGCGCCGACTGACGCAAAGAAGACCGGCACGAAGAAGTGGCCGAGTGTGGTGGTCGCGTCCTCGATCCGCTCGCGCTGCGGGGTACGATGCAGGATCAGCCCCGCCGCGAACGCCCCGATGATCATCGCCGAGCCGACGAGGTCGGCCAGCGCCGCGAGGGCGAGTGCGAAGGCGAGCGCGAGCGCGGCGGTCGTGCCGCGCACCGGGAGGCGATCGATCAGGTGGAAGAGCTTCGGCGCGACGACGTTGCCGAGCGCGATGGCGATGATCAGGAAGCCCACGGCCGCGCCCACGGTGGTCGCGATGCTCCCGGCCGTCACCGCGCCGCCGCCGGCCATCGTCGCGACGACGGCGAGGATGACGAGGCCGACGACGTCATCGAGGACCGCCGCCCCGAGCACTGTCTTCCCCTCGATCGTCTCGAGCATCTTGAGGTCGCCGAGGATGCGCGCCGAGATGCCGATGGAGGTGGCCGTGAGTGCCGCCCCGCAGACCAGCGCCGGGATCGTGTCGAGGCCGAAGAGGTGCGCCGCGCCGTAGCCGAGGGCGAACGGCAGCACGACGCCGACGGCACCGACCGCCCCGGCAGCGGGGCCGACGCGCAGCAGGGAGGTCAGGTCGGTGTGGAGGCCGATCTGGAAGAGCAGGATGACGACGCCGAGTTCGGCGAGCAGGTGCACGAACGGGTCGTTCGGATCGGCGAGGCCGAGGAGCGACGGCCCGATGAGGATGCCGGCCAGCAGCTCCCCGAGGACGGTCGGTTGGCCGACGCGCTTGGCGATGGCGCCGCCCAGCCGGGCCGCGGCGATCAGCGCGGCGAGCTGCAGGAAAATCGCCGTCACGCTCGCCCCGCCCTCGGCGGCGGCGAGCATCGGCAGGATCGGCAACGACAGCATCGGGCGTCCTTTCTGTCGGGGCGGCGCTCGTGCCGCGGGTCCTCGGCAACATAACCCGTTCCGTCCGGGATGTTCGTCAGGACGCCGCGCTAGGTTTCAGCGATGCGACCGATCAGCAGCTGGCTCGAGCGGATCCTGGCGGGCGATGGCCGCCCCTCGCGACTGGCCCAACTCCTTGCGCGCCACGAGCAGCTGGCGTGGGCCGGTCTCGCGGGGCTGCTCCTCCTCACGTCGTGGGTGGCATCGCTGGCCGAGCGCGTGCCGGCGTGGATGCCGCTCGCCGGCTATGCCGCGGTCGGGATCATCGGCGGCTGGCTGCCGGTGCGGCATTTGGTCAGCGGCCTCCTCCGCGGGAAGCTCCTCCTCGATATCGACTTCCTGATGGTCGTCGCCGCGATCGGCGCGGCCGCCGTCGGTGCGCCGGCTGAAGGTGCCTTCCTCCTCTTCCTCTTCGCGCTCGCGAACGCGCTCGAGAGCTACGCGCTCGATCGGGCGCGCGATGCGATTCGTGCCCTCGCCGATCTCGCGCCGCCGCGCGCGCGGGTCCTGCAGGATGGTCGCGAGATCGAGATCCCCGTCGAGCAGGTGCGCGTCGGCGACGTCATCGTGGTGCGGCCCGCGGAGCGGATTCCGGCCGACGGCACGCTGCGCGCGGGGCGCTCGGGCGTGAACCAGGCACCGATCACCGGCGAGTCGGTCCCGGTCGAGAAGGGCCCCGGCGACGAGGTCTATGCGGGCACGATCAACGGCGAGGGCGCGCTCGAGCTGGTCGCGACGCGGGCGGTCGGTGATCGCACGCTCGACCGCGTCATCCGCCTCGTCGAGGAAGCGCAGGCGGCGAAGGCGCCGACGCAGCGGATCACCGAGAAGTTCGAGGCGGTCTTCGTGCCGCTCGTCGTCGTGGCCGACATCCTCCTCATCGTCGTGCCCCCGCTGCTCGGGCTGATGAGCTGGGACGATTCGCTTTATCGCGGGATGACGGTGCTGGTCGCGGCGTCGCCGTGCGCGCTGGCGCTCGGTGCGCCGGCGGCGATGCTTGCCGGGATCGCGCAGGCAGCGCGTCGTGGCGTCCTCATCAAGGGGGGTGCGCATCTCGAGGCGCTGGCCGGGGTGCAGGCGATCGCGTTCGACAAGACCGGGACGCTCACCCAGGGGCGGCCCGAGGTCACCGAACTCGCGCCCGCCCCGGGTGTCGCGGCGGATCGCCTGCTGGCGATCGCCGCCGCGGTCGAGGCGCGGTCGCAGCATCCGTTGGCGCGCGCGGTGGTGCGGCGGGCGGAGCGCGACGGCGTGCCGGTCCCGCCGGCGGGCGATCTCGTCTCGCTCACCGGGCGCGGTGTGGGTGCAGAGGTCGATGGCGCGATGGTGGTGGTCGGCTCGGCCCGGCTCTTCGACGAGCAGGGGGTGGCGCTGCCGGATGCCGTGACGGCGGCGCTGGCGGACCTGAGCGCGCGCGGCCGCAGCGTGATGATCGTGCGCCACGGCGACGCGGTGCTCGGCGTGCTGGGGCTCGCCGATCCGCCGCGCGCGTCGGTCCCGGCGACGCTCGCGCGGCTGCGCGCGATGGGCCTCGGCCCGCTGGTGATGCTGACCGGCGACCACGCCGGGGTCGGGGAGGCGATCGGGCGCGAGGTCGGCGTCGACGAGGTACGTGCCGACCTGATGCCCGAGGACAAGGTCACCGCCATTCGCGCGCTGGTCGCCGCGCACCAGAGCGTGGCGATGGTCGGCGATGGCGTGAACGATGCGCCGGCGCTGGCGGCGTCGACGGTCGGCATCGCGATGGGCGGGGCGGGGACCGCCGCGGCGCTCGAGACCGCCGATGCGGCGTTGATGGGCGACGACCTCGCGCGGCTGCCGTATGCGATCGGCCTCGCGCGCCGCGCGCGGCGGCTGGTGCGCCAGAATCTCGCGATCGCCGGTGGCGTGATGGCGACGCTCGTCGTCCTCGCCGCGACCGGGATCCTCCCGATCGGCCCCGCGGTCGTGGGCCACGAGGGGAGCACGCTGGTGGTGATCGCGAATGCGCTGCGGCTGCTGGCGTATGAGGGTGAGGGGTGAGGGGGTCGTCCTCCCCGTTCGCCGTTCGCCGCGTGCCTCTCCTACATTCCCCCCATGCCCCGTCCCGTTCCCTGCGCCTCCGGTCAGCACCGCGTCCGTCTCGACCCGCAGCGGTATTGGCGCTCCGCACGGTGCCCCGTCTGTCGTGCGCCGGTCGATCGCTGGCGCGTGCGTCGCGCGGTGGAGCTGGTCTGGCCGGAGCGCTGGACACGTCCGGTGCAGGTGAGCTGGGCCGCCTTCGGTGCGGCGGTGCTGGTGCTCGTCACCCTGTACGGACTCGGCGATCGCCAGTGGCTCGGCACCACGATTCTCTTTGCCGGCCGCTGGATCTGGCTCGTGCCGATCGTGGGATGGCTGCTGGTGCTGCTCGCGTGGCGACCGCGGCCGCTGCTCCCCTCGCTCGTCCCGACCCTCGCGGCGGCGTGGGTCGTCCTGTTCGGCGTGATGGACCTGCAGACCGGATGGCGCGCGCTCTGGCCGTCGTCCGGCCCGACGATCCGCGTCCTCACCTTCAATGTCGCCGGGCGTGCGGAGGTGGCGCAGCGGATCCCGCTGCTCCTCGAGCGATGGGCACCGGATGTCGCCGTCTTCCAGGAATGCGGGCCTGCGCTCGTCGCCGAACTGCAGCAGCTCGAGGGCTGGACGGTCGAGACCACCGAGGGCTGCCTCGCGACGCGCGGGACGCTCGACCGCGTGGAGGCGATGCCGCGGGAGAACATCCGCGCCGCCGAGGGTGCCGGACTGGTGGTCCGCTACCGGCTGCGTGTCGATGATCGACCGCTGGTCGTGACGAGCATCCATCTGGAGACGGCGCGCCACGGTCTCGAGCGCCTGCTCGTCGGGGCGAACGATGCGACGGGGGCGGTCGAGGACAACACCACCCTGCGCGACATCGAGCACCTGCAGGCGCGCCGCTTCATCGCGGCGGGCGGTGGGCCGGCCATCGTGGCGGGTGACTTCAACGTCCCCGACGAGAGCGCGATCTACCGACGCCACTGGCGCGACCTCACCAATGCCTTCGCCACTGCCGGGCGCGGCTTCGGCTACACCAAGGACACCGGGTGGATCGACCTGCGCATCGACCACATCCTGGTCGACGACGCCTTCCGTGTCGTCGGCGCGTGGGTGGGCGAGTCGATCGGGTCGGACCACGCGCCGGTCATTGCGGACCTGGCGTTCTGACAGTCGGCTGCCAACCCGTGAAGGAGATCAGCGATCGGAGATCGGAGATCGGAGGCTGCACCCTCTGATCTCCGATCTCCGATCGCTGATCTCTGCCTCACCAGCCGTCAATACCCATCGGAACCGGCACATCCAGCCACTCGCACAACCGCGGAAAGACATCCACCGTCCGCCACGCGGCGCGCTCGGGGAGCGGCACGTTGCTCCAGAGCGGCGTCCGCATGTGCTCGGCGATCAGCGAGCCGTGCCCCGACTTGTGCTCCGGATACTCCCACGCGTCGCGGAAGTCCCACCCCGCGTTCGCCGCGATGACGAGGTCGCCGGTCCGATGCGCGCGGAACTGGTCCCAGAGCGCCGTCGGCGCATCGGGGAAGGGGCCGTCGAGCGTCCGCGCCAGCCACTCGCGATGGTCGTGCTCGGCGTCCGCACCGATCCGGAGCGGATCGCCGCTGGCGCGCGCATACCGCACGCGATCGCCGACGTGCGTGAGCGTCGCCTCGCCATCGATGGACGCCACTCGCACGCCGCCGGCGCCGTCCTCCGCCGCGACGAGCGCGATGCCGGGCTCGGCGCAGAGCAGCGCCACGGCATCCTCCGGGAGCCCGAGCGCGCGAGGCCTCCGGAGCTGATCCATCGTGAGCCGATGCGACCGCGGCACGCCCGGCATCGCGTAGAGTGCGGCCTGGGCGTTGCCCGCCACCATCACCGCAACCTCGGGGTTCTTGGTCCACACCACGGGATGCGCCAGGGTACGGACCCCGCGCGCGCGGAACCAGGTCGCGAGGTCGAGGTGCTGGGTGACCTCCGCCGCCCCGTGGTCGCTCACGATGGTGATCATCGTCTCGTCGAATCGGCCTGCTGCCTTCAGCGCCGAGACCAGCTGCCCGATCGTCGCATCGACCTTGCGCAGCGAGTCCAGCACGCGCGGCGCACGCGGATGCGCGGCGTGCGTGTGACCATCCACCGCGGGAAACTGCGCGAAGCAGAAGCGCCAGTCGCCGTGGGCGAGCGCCACCAGCTCGCGCGCAACGGCGTCATCGCCCGGCTGGTGATTCTCGGTGTAGTGCGACACCGTGCCCCAGAACTTCCGTGCGCCCTGGATCCGGTCGGCCTCGGGGGCGAGTCCGCGGGTCACCATCGAGAAGATCGCCACGCTCTCCGGCACCAGCTCGAAGATCGTCGTCACGTCGGGCGCGATGTCGCGATTCAGGTGTCCCGCCTGCCAGCCGCAGTAGGAGCGCACCGCATCGCGGTCGGTCCACCAGCGGCCGCGGTAGGCCTCGCGGTCGAGCCAGCGGATCGACGGGACGTTGCATCGGCCGGGCAGGCAGCCGGTGAGGAACGGGAGATACGCGACCGATGTCGTCGACGGGAACGCCGTCGCGGCGACTGTGCGCGTGCCGCCCGCGGTGAGCGCCGCGAGGTGGGGCAGGTGGCCGGCCGAGAGCTCGGCCTCGGCCACGTCGCTGCGGAGGCCGTCGATGAGGAGCAGGATGGCGCGCGTCGGCAAGGGCGTTTGGCGGTGAATGGTGAACAGTGAATGGTGAACAGGGGAGGGGTGAGGGGGAGGTCATCCCGAGCGGATCTCGGCACGTGCCGCCTCCCCGACCGCCCGCCCCCTTACCCCTCACTCCTTGCCACAAGCAGCAGTAGAATAGTCGGACATTCCCTTCCCGAAACCGGATTCTGACAATGCGGCGACTCCTCGTTGTACTCGGTGGCGTGCTGGCGTGTGGCGGCGAGGCGGCCGAGCCAGCCGTGGACAGTGCGGCAGTGGCGGCGGCGCGGGCCGACTCGATGGCAACGGCGCAGCAGGTCGCGGCGGTGG
>DASTAN010000178.1:0-8588 GCA_035712665.1 Gemmatimonadales bacterium | reverse complement strand
GGACGTCGAGCTGCTCGAGCCGGTTGCCCCGGACACGCCGATCGGAAAGTTCCTCGCCAAGCGCGGGCCGGGGATCCATCACGTCTGCTATCGCGTCCCCGACCTGGACGCGGCACTCGCCGCCTGTCGCGCGCAGGGATTCGCCCTGATCGACGAGGTACCGCGGACCGGGGCCGGCGGCTGCCGCATCGCGTTCGTGCACCCGAAGGCCACCGACGGCATCCTGATCGAGCTCACCGAGTAGCCCGGCGCGCAGGAGCCAAACACGCGCCGCGGGCTAGGAGTTCCCCGGCCCCTCGCACGGCTGGTTCACCTGGGTCACCTGCTCGAGATCGAACGAGCGCACCAGCCAGCCGTCGCGCTTGTGATAGACCGTCGTGAACGGGACGTTGACGCGGCAGGCCCCGCGGCTCACCTCGGCGGTCACGATGCGCTGGTCCTTGCGCGACGACGCCACCTCGCCCGTGGCCCGCGTCTGGACGCCGGTGAGCAGCGCCTGCATGATGACCATGCGCTTGCCGTAGTCCTTCACGGCCCCGGAGCGCGCCGACCCCTTGTCGGTCCCGAACAGTTCGGACATCCGGGTGATATTGCTGTCCGACGCGGCGCGCATGAACTCCTCGACGGCGCCGGCCGGGGTCATCGCCGGACGGGCCTGGGCGCCCAGCACGGACGGCCCAAGCAGCAGCAGGGCGAGCAGGCCGACTCCACGAACGCGGTGCAGCATCGCTATCCTCCGGGGTGGCAGATTCCGGAAACGTAACCACCAGTCGAGCCCGAATGCGACCGCAGCGCCTTTATGTGAACGTCGACCACGTCGCCACCGTCCGGCAGGCCCGGCGCACCGACGAGCCGGATCCGCTCCAGGCGGCCCTCGAGGCCGAGGCCCACGGCGCGGACGGGATCACCATCCACCTCCGCGAGGACCGGCGCCACATCCAGGACGCCGATGTCCGGGCGATCGCCGCCGGGGTGACCACGGTCTGCAATCTCGAGCTGGCGGTCCGCGACGAGATCCTCGATCTGGCCTGTGCCCTGCGGCCGTATCAGGTCACGATCGTGCCGGAACGACGCGAAGAGGTGACGACCGAGGGCGGGCTCGACCTGCTGCGCCGGGATCCCGCGATGCGGGCGGCGATCCGTCGCCTGGATGAGGCGGGCATCCACGTCGCCCTGTTCATCGATCCGGACCTGGCCGTCATCGACGAGGCCAAGGATCTCGGCGTGCCCGCGATCGAGCTGCACACCGGGCGGTACGCCCACACGTGGCGCGAGAGCGATGCGGCCCTCGACGAGCTGCGCCGCGCGGCCGACTATGCCGCGGGCATGGGACTCGCCGTGCACGCCGGGCATGGCCTCACCTACGCCAACGTCACGCCGGTGGCGCGGATCGCCGAACTCGAGGAGCTCAACATCGGCCACGGCATCGTGAGCCGCGCCCTCTTCACCGGGATCGGGCCGGCGGTGCGGGAGATGCGCCGCGTGATGGACGAGGCCCGCACATGAGCGGCGCGACGCGGCGGGCGGAGTTCTTCGCACTCGAAGCGACCGAGTACCTCGGCGAACTCTCCGCCGCGGCAGCGGCGACCGACCATCCGGACGCGGAGCGGCTGGTCCGTGCCGCCCGCGCGCTGCGCGGGGCAGCCCTGATGGCCGGGCTGGGGACCTTCGCGCGCGCGGCGGCGGCACTCGAGGCCAACGCCCGCCAGGTGCGCGATCACGCCACCGCCTGGGACGGCGGCACACGCCGCGCGTTCGGCGAGGCGATCGACGGGCTCCGCGCGCTGGTGGCGCGCGCGCCCCACTGGGAAGCGGGCGACGACCGCACCGCCCTCGGCCTGGCGGAGCGCCTCGAGCACGCCGACGGCGGCACGCCCTCGACGCCCGCGGCACCGCCGGTGCCCGCCGGCCTCACCCCGGGCGTGCGCGCCTTCATCGCCCGGGAGTCCGCGTTGATTGCCGGTTCGCTCGAGCACGCCGCGCGCGCCCTCGCGCCGCTGCCGCCGCCCGAGGCCCTCGCGACCGTGCTCGAGCGGATGCGCTCCCTGCGCGGGCTCGGCGCCTCGACCGAGCTCTCGCCCCTCCCCGAGCTGCTCGACGCGATGGAGACCGCGACGCGGACGCTGCTCGCGGAGTTCCCCGCCCCGCCCGATGTCGCCCGCATCTTCAACGACGCGGCGCACGCCCTGGCCGCGATGGCGCGGAGCGTTGCGGAACGAGGCCGGGTGGTGACGCCACCCGAGCTCGCCGACGTCGCGCGACGACTGCTCGATGGCTACGCGGTGGAGCGCGATGTCGTCCCGATCGGGACCCTGGCCCCCGACGGCGAGCCGTCGATCGTGCAGCGCGGAACGCCGCCCTCCGTGCTGGGCGACGCCGAGCCGGTAGCCGTCGAGCTGGTCGGCGTCGGCGATCACCTGCTGCTGCAGGCGGATGCCCTCGAACGGGCCACCGACGAGGTGGCGCGCGATCTGCGACGCTTCGTGCTCCACCGCACGCTGGCGACGATGCCGCCGCGCAGCGGCACCGGGCGCTTCCTCGCGCCGCTGGTCTCCGCCATCACGGGGGCGATCGCCGACGGGCACGCCACGCGTGCGCCCGAGGACTTCATCACGCGGCTCCGCACCATCGGGCGATTCCTCACCACGACGCCCGGGAGCGGCCAGCGCGCGGACCTGACGCGGGGACGTGACGAGCTCGCGGCGCGCCTGCTGGGACGCACCGCCTTGCCGCCGACCCCGTTGGTGGCGGAGGATGACGACCTCATCGGGACGCCGATCGTTCCGGTCAGCGCGCTGGCGCCCGACGACGAGGTGGTCGCGATCGAGGCGTTGGCGCCCGACGAGGACGTCATCGACATCGCGGCCCTCGCCCCCGACGACGACATCGTCGACATCGCGTCGCTCGCCCCGGACGGGCCGCACATCCCCGAGCAGGCCCCCGGCGAACCGTGGATGCTCGAGCGTGCCTACGCCTGGGTGCCGGACGGTGACGACGGCGTCCCCAGCCCGAGCCTGTCGGGGCTCATCGGCAGCGAGATCGTGGAGATGCCGCTGCTGCTGTATCGCGGCGCGGCCGCCCTCGCCCGGGCCGACGAGGTGCGCACCGCCCTCCGCGAGCGGATCGTGCAAGGCGCGCTGGCGGTGGACGACATCCAGCCGCTCCTCGACGAGCTCCTTGATCTCGTGCCGCTCGCGCGCGAGGCCGCGTGAACGAGGGCCGGAAGCGCGCGCTGCAGCTCGCCCTCGGCCTGGCCGTCTCCGGGGCCGTGATCTGGTGGGCCTTCCGCGAGATCGACTGGCGGGCCTCGTGGCAGTACATCGTCGGCGCGCACCGCGGCTGGGTGCTGCTCGCGGTCGTGCTGGCGACGCTGCCGTTTCCGCTCCGCGTGCCGCGGTGGCGACTGCTCCTTCGTCACGAAGACGGCAGCGCGCTGGCGTGGCGTCCGCTCTGGCATGCAATCGCGATCGGCTTCGCGGCGAACAACGTGCTGCCGTTCCGTGCCGGCGAGGTGCTGCGCGTCGCCGCGGCGAGCCGCGGGGCCCGTCTCCCGTTCGCCACCGTCCTCTCGAGCGTCGCCGTCGAGCGGGTGATGGACGCGCTGGTCGCGGCAGGACTGCTGTCGACCGCGCTGGTGCTCGCCGAGATCGATCCGGCGCTGACCCTCAGCGAAGGTGGCCGCCCGATTGCCGCCGTGGCGAACACCGTGGGCCTCCTCGGCCTCGCGGCGCTGGCGGTCGCCGCGCTGATGGCGTGGCAACGCGACCACGCGATCGCGCTGCTGCGGCGGCTGCTGCCGGCGTCCCGCCTCGGCGACGCGCTGGTGCACTTCGCGGAGCGCATCCTGCTCGGCATCGCGGCGCTCGGACGCCCGAGCACCGGCGTTGCCGTCCTCGCGTGGTCGCTCGTGGTCTGGCTCTGCAACGCCGCGTCGTTCCAGGCGATGTTCCACGCGTTCGGCTTCGCGATCCCCTTCACCGGTGCGTTGATCCTGCAGGGCGCGCTGATGATCGGCATCGCGCTGCCGCAGGCGCCGGGCTACGTGGGCATGTTCGAGACCGCCATGGCCGGGACACTCGCGGCGCTCTACGGGATCCCGCTCGAGGCGGGCTTCGCCTACGGCCTGCTCTACCACGTCACGACCTTCATCCCGATCACGCTGCTCGGCGCGTGGTCCGCCGTCACGACCGGCGTCCGTCGTCCGGCACCGACCGAGGTCGCGCCGTGAGCGATCGACTCGAGCGCGCCTGCCCCGCGAAGGTGAACCTCTTCCTCCGGGTGCTCGCGCGCGAAGCCGATGGCTATCACGGCCTCGAGACGCTCTTCTGTCGGATCGGGCTCGCGGACACGCTGGTCGTCGAACGACGCCCGGGCGGGCTCACGCTCGACGTCGAGGGTGCCGATGTCGGCCCCGTGGCGCAGAACCTGGCGTACCGTGCGGCCGAGGCGGTCCTGGCTGCCACCGGGCGTCGCTTCGGCGTGGCGATGCAGCTCGTGAAGCGCATTCCGGCCGGCGGCGGGCTGGGTGGGGGCTCGAGCGACGCCGCGCAGGCGCTGTTGGCCGTCAACGCCCTGGCGGGCCATGCGGTGCCGCGGGCCGAGCTGCTCAATCTCGCCGCGCGCCTCGGGGCCGACGTGCCGTTCTTCGCCAGCGAGGCGTCGCTCGCGCTCGCGTGGGGCCACGGGGAACGGATGCTGCGGCTGCCGGCCCTCCCCGCCCGTTCCGCGCTGCTGGTGCTGCCCGGGGTGCACGTCCCGACCCCCGAGGCGTACGGCTGGGTGGATGCCGTCCGCGCTGGTGCGGGCCGACGTGGTGCCACGCTGCTCGACCTCCCCACGCTCGCCGACTGGAGCGATCTGGCACGCCTCGGCGGGAACGACTTCGAGGCGGCGGTCTTCGGGCAGCACCCGCGGGTGCGCGCGACGTTCGAGGCGCTCGCCCTCACCCGCCCCTTCCTGTGCCGGATGAGCGGGTCGGGGAGCACCCTGGTCGCGGTGTATCGGAGCGAGGCCGATCGGGATGCGGCCGCCCTGCAGCTGGGTGGGGGGCACGGGACGGTGGTGAAGACAACGATTGGTGGTGAGGGGTGAAGGGTGAAGGGTGGAGGGTGGAGGGCGGAGGGTGACCCCCTCACCCCTCACCCCTCACCCCTCACCTGTTCACCACTCACCGTTTACTGTTCCCCGAATTGCCCCGTCGTCTAACGGCAAGACGCCGGACTTTGGATCCGGCTATCGTGGTTCGAATCCACGCGGGGCAACTGGCAGGACCCCACCCCTCCCTCGCGGAGCGCACCAATGAAGGACAAGGAACTCGACAAGCTGATCCGGAAGGCCACCGGGAAGGCCGCGCAGCCCAAGGACAAGCGCCCCCGGTTCGTGGACCCCACCCTCCAGGCCACCAAGCGGCCCGAGGAGGACCCGGCCGAGGACGACCGGAAGCATTTCTTCAAGGAAATGAAGCGCCGGGAGTTCTGAGTCCCGGCCGGCCCGGCACCGCCGGGTGGTCTCCCCGTTGACCCCTCCCTGACCGTCCGGTATCTTTCCGGGCTGTCATATGGCTGAACTTCCCCTTCACCCGAAGCCCATGCTCCTCATGGCCGGGTCGGCCAACCGGCCGCTTGCCGAGGAGATCGCCGCACAGCTGGGGACCCAGCTGTGCCGGGTGACCAGCAAGCGCTTCGCTGACGGGGAGCTGTTCGTCCGCATCGACGAGAACGTGCGCGGCCGGGATGTCTACATCATCCAGCCCACGAACCCGCCGGCGGAGAACCTGATCGAGCTGCTGCTCCTGATGGATGCGGCGCGCCGGGCGAGTGCCGCTCGCATCACCGCGGTGATGCCGTACTTCGGCTACGCGCGCCAGGACCGCAAGGACCAGCCGCGCGTCGCGATCTCGGCGAAGCTGATGGCGAACATGGTGGTGACGGCCGGCGCCGATCGCGTGCTGGCCATCGACTTCCACCAGCACCAGCTGCAGGGCTTCTTCGACCTGCCGGTCGATCACCTGTATGCGGCACCGGTGTTCGTCCAGCACTACCGGAACAAGGGGCTCGAGGACGTGACGGTCGTCGCCCCCGACGTCGGCTCGGCGAAGATGGCGCGCGGCTTCGCGAAGCGGCTCAACGGGACGCTCGCGATCATCGACAAGCGACGCAGCGGCCCGAACGTGGCCGAGGCGCTGCACGTGGTCGGCGACGTGGCCGGCCGCAACTGCATCATCCCGGACGACATGATCGATACCGGGGGGACGATGTCCGAGGCGGTCCACGCGCTCAAGCGCCTGGGCGCGAAGGACATCTACATCTGCGCAACGCACGCGCTGCTGTCGGGTCCGGCAGCGGAGCGCCTGGGGAGCGCGCCGGTGACTGAAGTGGCGGTCACCAACACGATCGACATTCCGCCCGAGCGCCACTTCCCGGCGCTCAAGGTGCTCTCCATCGCGGGGCTCCTGGCGAAGGCGATCGGCTACACGCACAGCGACCAGTCGGTCAGCGCGCTGTTCGACTGAGGGCAAGGACGGAACGACGATGCATCAGGTGAATCTCGCCGCGGCTTCGCGGTCGAACGTGGGCAAGGGTGCGGCGCGCTCGCTGCGGCGGGGCGGCAAGGTCCCGGCGGTCATCTACGGCCACGGCCGGGCCCCGCAGGCGCTCGAGGTCGAGCAGAAGGCCGTCGGCCGCCTCCTCGAGGTGATCGGTGGCGAGACCGTCCTGGTGGACGTGTCGATCGACGGCGGCGCGCCGGTCAAGGCGATCGTGCGCGAGGTCCAGCGCAACCCGGTCAAGCGCGCCGAGGTGATCCACCTCGACCTCTACGCGGTCGTCGCCAACGAGGCGATCACCGTCGAGGTCCCGGTGCACCTCACCGGCACTGCCGATGGCGTGCGCAACGGCGGCGGCGTCCTCGAGCACCACGTGCACCGCGTCACCGTGAAGTGCCTCCCGGCCGACCTGCCGGAGCACATCGAAGTCGACGTCACCGCCCTCGGCGTGGGCGACTCGATCCACGTTCGCGACATCACGGTGGCCAAGGCCGAGCTGATGCACGACGGCGACGTCGTCATCGTCGGCGTCCTCGGCGCCCGTGTCGAGGCCGAGCCGGCCCCGGCGGCTGCCGCCGAGCCCGAGGTGATCAAGAAGGGCAAGGCGGACGCCGAGGCGGCCGCGGAGTAAGTGGCGACGCGTGCCGTCGTCGGCCTGGGGAATCCCGGCGCCGAGTACGTCGACACGCGGCACAACGCCGGCTGGATCCTGCTCGATCACTGCGCGGCGGCGTGGGGCTTCCCCCCATTCCGCCGCGTCGGGCAGATGGCCCTCAGCGAGGGCGTCCTCGACGGCGTTGCGGTCCGGCTGGTGAAGCCGCTGACCTACATGAACCGCAGCGGGGCGATCCTCCCGGCATTGGCCGATGCCGCGTGGGATCCCGCCGAGCACCTGCTGGTCCTCGTGGACGACATCGCGCTGCCGCCGGGGAAGTTCCGGCTCCGTGGCGCCGGCTCGAGCGGCGGGCACAATGGCCTCAAGAGCATCGAGGCGACGCTCGGCCGACAGGATTATGCGCGGCTTCGCATCGGCGTCGGAGCGAAGCCGCCGGAAGTGGACGACCTGGCCGAATGGGTGCTGGGTCGGATGACCCCCGACGAGTGCACCGCACTCGAGGGGCTGCTGGACCCGATGGCCACTGCCGTGCGATGCTGGGTGTCCGAAGGCATCGAGCGGGCCATGACCACGTGCAACCGGCCGTGATTTCCCAACCCCAGACGTGAGCAATCCCTGATGACCGAGTGGCTTTCCCTCTCCGCGATCATCGCCGCCGTGCTTGGCCTCGTCGCGACCTTCGCGACCTATGCCGGCATCAAGCGGCAGTCGCCCGGGACGGCGGCGATGCAGGGCCTCGCCGGCCAGATCCACGAGGGCGCGATGGCGTTCCTCAAGCGCGAGTACATCGTCCTCCTGCCGTTCCTGGCGCTGGTCGCCGTGCTGCTGAGCATCGCCATCGCCCCGAACACCGGCATCGCCTACGTCGTGGGCGGCCTCGCCTCGATCGCCTGCGGCTGGATCGGCATGCAGGGCGCGACCGCGGCCAACGTGCGCACCGCCGAGGCGGCGCGCGCCAGCGGCCAGGCGAAGGCGCTCCAGATCGCCTTCGGCGGCGGCTCGGTGATGGGCCTCGCGGTGGCGTCGATCGGCCTCCTGGGCATCGCGCTCGTCTTCATGTGGCAGCAGGGGACGGTCGCCACCGAGTTCTCGGAGACGATCTCGGGCTTCGCGATGGGCGCCTCGACGATCGCGCTCTTCGCGCGCGTCGGCGGCGGCATCTACACCAAGGCCGCGGACGTCGGCGCGGACCTCGTCGGCAAGGTCGAGGCGGGGATCCCCGAGGACGACCCGCGCAACCCGGCGACGATCGCCGACAACGTCGGCGACAACGTCGGCGACGTCGCGGGCCTCGGCGCCGACATCTTCGAGTCGTACGTCGGCTCCACCATCGCCACGATCGCGATCGCCGCGACCAGCGCGCTGATCGTCGAGGAGTCGCGCATGTCGGCGATGATGCTGCCGATGGCGTACACCGCCGCCGGCCTC
>DASTAN010000177.1:0-3245 GCA_035712665.1 Gemmatimonadales bacterium | reverse complement strand
GCTGTCCGGCCGATGATGCCGCGCGCTTCCAACGGCTCTACCTGCGCTGGAGTGTCATCGGCTGGCTCGCCACGGCGCTGCTCTTTGCGGGTGTCTGGGTGATGGTGACGAAGCCGGGATGACCGACACCCTCGCCCTTCGCCTCCGCCTCGCCCTGGGCGGTGCTGCCGAACTCGGCGACGAGCTCCCCGCGCTCGGCGGGATCCGCGTCTTCACCGGACGCGCCCGCGGCGAGCCGCCCGGGACGGTGTCGCGCACCATCATCCTCCACGCCCCGCCGCCCGACGGCCCGCTCCCGAGCGCGATGGCGCGGCGCGCCGACCTGGCCCTCGCACTGGTGCATCCCAACGTCTCGGCCCCGGTCGCGACCGGCGACTTCGAGGGGCGCGCGTGGGTCGTCGAGCCGGTACCGGCCGGGGTGTCGCTGCGCGAGCGACTCCGCCGCGGACCGCTCACGGCGCACGACACGATCGCGATGCTGCGCGACGTGACCCGCGGCATCGCCGCGATGCACCGGAAGGGGCTCGCGCACGGCGCGCTCGACGCGGGGCAGGTGTATCTCCACGCCGATGGCGCGGTGGTGGCGGGCGTCGGCCGGCAGGATGGCGCGGCGATGGCAGGCGACCTCGCGGCGATCGGGGTGCTGGCGTGGACCGCGCTCGAGGGACAGGGGCCCGATGGCGTGCAGCGTTCGCTTCGCTCGACCGGCCGCGCGGTCTCGCGCGAGGTGGACCAGCTGGTGCAGCGGCTGCTCGATGCGGAGCGACGTCCGGCCCGCGCGGAACTGCTGCTGGCGGAGCTCGATGCCTTCACCGCGCCGCAGGCCTCGCCGCTCACCGCACTGGTCGAAGGGGCGGCGCACGGTGGGCGCGCGGTCACGCGACATCCGGCCGTGTTGCTGCTCGTGCTGATGGCGCTCGCGGCCCTGGGGTTCGTGATCAGTCGACGGTAACCTCCACCCGAAGGGCGGCCGATGACGACGACGACACGGATCGAGGCGCTCGACGCGCTCCGCGGGCTGGCGCTGGTCGGGATCCTGATTGCCAACGTGCCGATCTTCGCCGGTGTCGTGGCGATCCCGCCCGAGACGGCGAAGGCCCTCCCGACAGCAGCGTTCGATCAGGCGGCGGGGCTCGCGATCTGGACCCTCGTCTCGGCCAAGTTCTACTCGATCTTCTCGCTCCTCTTCGGCATCGGCTTCGCGCTGATCCTCGCGAACCACCCACCCGCGCGCTTCGTGCGACGGATGCTGGCACTGCTGCTGATCGGTCTGCTGCACAGCGCGCTCTGGTTCGGCGACATCCTGGTGCTCTATGCGGTGATGGGGCTCTGCCTCCTCCCGGCGCGACACTGGAGCGACACGGCACTGCTGCGCGGCGTGATGCTCTGCCTCATCGCCCCCGCCGTGGTCTGGGCCATCTGGCATCCGGTGATGACGCTCCTCGGCCAGCCGGAATTCTGGATCTTCGACACGCAGGCGCGGCTGACACGCGAGATCTGGCCGGCGTATGACGCGGCGGTGCAGCGCGGCGACCTCGTCGGCCTCCTGCGCTGGAATGTCGAGGACTGGATCTACGAGCGGCTGCCGTATTTCATCACCTCGGGGCGACCGTTCCGCGTCTTCGCGATGTTCCTGCTCGGGCTCTGGGTGGGGCGGCGCGGGATCGCGGCGAACCTCGCGGCGCATCGCCCGCTGCTTCGCCACTGGGCGTACTGGGGACTCGGGCTCGGGCTGCCGCTCAACCTCGCGTACGCCCTCACCCCGCCGGGCGGTCCGTGGTGGCAGGATCCGGTGGTCGCGATCGTCGAGCCGTTTGCCTCGGCACTGCTCGCGGTCGGGTACGCTGCGGGCGTGGGACTCCTGATGGCGCGCCCGACGCCGCCGGCGTGGCTCAGCGGCCTCGCGCCGCTCGGGCGGATCGCGCTCACCGCGTATCTCACGCAGACGCTGGTGATGCTCTGGTTCTGGAGCGGCCTCGCGACCGGGTGGTACGGCACGGTGGGGCTGTCGCTAGTGCTCCTCAGCGTGCCGGTGCTGATCCTGGTGCAGCTCGCCTTCGCGCGGGCGTGGCTGATGACCTTCCGCCAGGGACCATTGGAGTGGGCGTGGCGGCGGCTGCAGTGAGGGCATTCCTCGTCGTGGTTGGTCGCGTCTGGCTGCTCGCCTCGAGCGCGCTGCTGGCAATCACCGCACTCGGTGTCGGCCCGCTTGGTGCCGAGACCGAGGGGCGGCCGCCGATGGACCGGATCGCCGGTGCGTTCGTGGCGGTCGCCAGTGTCGCCGCCCCGGTCGCCGCGGTCGTCGTCGTGGCGGTGGGGCTCTGGTGGCTGCTGACCCGGGGCCGTCAGGTTGCCCGCGGAGACGAGACCTCCGGTGGGCACCTGAGCCGAGTCCTCCTCGGGGCGATCGCTGTGATGGCCGGTGCTACGGCACTCATCGCCGGCGTCGCGGGATGGCTCACGGCCGCCCCGGGAATGCAGCGCGCGTCGGCGAGCGCCCACGTGATCTTCCTTGCCGCCCCGGTCGGCATCCCGTCGATGGTTCTGACCCTCGGGCTCGGTCTCTGGCTGCTGGCGCAACGGCTCCGACGGGGGCGCTGACGGTCGGCTCGCCTTGCCGCCCCGGTGTCGCCGGGGTTAGGGTTCAGGGTTGAACCACCGTTTTCCAGAAGGGTTTGCGTGGCACGTTCCAGACGACGCGGCGGCACCAACGTCGCACCCCCGGCCGAAGAGCCGGACGAGACTTCCAACGGCAGCACCGGCGTGGCCCTCCGACGTTCCCCGGGCCGCTCCTACGGATCCCACCGCGAATGGCTCCTGGCCCGGCACGGGTCGGTTTGCGCCTACTGCGGCCAGCGGGTCCCGCCCGAGACGATCACCCTGGACCACGTCCGGCCGCGTCGCGGCCAGTCGGCCTACGATCGGCCCGACAACCTGGTCCTCGCCTGCCGCCCGTGCAATGCGGCCAAGGCCGACATCCCGCTGATGGCGTTCCTGATGGCGCGCCGAGCCCGTGGCGTCTTCCTGCTCCACTACGGCGACCACCTGTCGCCGGGATTGAAGGAGATGGCGAAGAGCGCGAGCGAGCGGCCGTTGCTGCCGCCGGAGCGGTGAACAGCAGTCAACAGTGAACAGTGAACGGTAAAAAGGTGGGGGGTGAGGGGTGAGGGGGCTTGATGCCCCGTTCCCCCTCACCCCTCACCGTTTCGCCCTTCACCCTTCACCCTTCACTGCCGTCAGGCAAC
>DASTAN010000176.1:0-6196 GCA_035712665.1 Gemmatimonadales bacterium | reverse complement strand
TCGATCAGCACCAGGTCGCCGTCCTTCGCCTCTGCGCGCGACACGTCGTAGTGGAGGATCGTGCCGTTGAAGCCCGCGCCGACGATGCTCGGATAGCCGACGCGCTCGGCCCCCATCCGGCGGAAGGTGTACTCGACGATCGCCTCGATCTCGTACTCCCACATCCCGGGGCGGGCGTGCATCATCGCCATCCGATGGGCCTCGGCCGAGATCTCGGAGGCCCGGCGCAGGCGACGCAGCTCGTCGGCATCCTTCACCGAGCGGAGCCCGCCCATCGTGCGACGCGGGTCGAGGCGGGCGAGACCGGTCGCGGCGAGGATCGAGTCGGCGACGGCCGCGAACGGATCGACCGGCGCGTTCACGATCGGGCCGCTCGCGGTGCGCGGCGTGCCGGCGGCCGGCCGCACGGGCACCGGCATCGGCAGGATCTCGGACCCGAGCTCGAGGCCGGTCGCGGCGGCAGCGATCTCGTCGGCGTAGATGCGCGCGGCACTCCAGCGATCCGGCGTCGCGGGGCGGGCCGGGAGGTAGAGGCGAACGTACCCCTTCGACGAGCCCGAGTCAGGCTGCACGAAGACGAGGCGCGACCCCGGCGACTCGACGCCGGTGAAGTAGAGGAAGTTGTTCGCCTCGCGATAGTCGCTGTCCTGGGGGTAGTCGCCGCGGTCGATGTTCTTGGTGCGGCTCGCCTCGATGACGACCACGCCGGCCGGCGAGCTCGCGAGGAACGCGGCGCGACGCTGGCGGAGCAGCTCGACCGGGATCGGGCCGCCGGGGGCGCCGACCTGCGCGGCGAGCGGCACGGCGACGGGGGTGGCAAGCACCAGCAGGACGGACAGGCGGAGGTGGCGCATCAGGGCCTCGCGGCGATGTGTGGGGAGTGCCCGAAAGCGAACGGGTCGCCGTAGCATACGCAACGGCGACCCGGGATGTTGCAGCGCGCGCGAGGCGCGGCGGGTTACTTCTCTTCCTTGAACTGCGCGTGACGCTTGAGCGTCGGGTCGTACTTCCGAAGCTCCATCCGCTCGGGATGCTTCTTCGGGTTCTTGGTCGTCACATACATGTAGGCGCTCTCGGTGCTCCGGAGCTTGACCTGCACGCGTCCCTTCTTCGCCATTGTTCGCTCTCCTCAGGCCTTACCAGGACGCCTTGCGGACGCCCGGCAGCTTCCCCTCGAGCGCGAGCTCGCGGAAGGCGATGCGGGAGAGCCCGAAACGGCGGATGAACCCACGCGGACGGCCGCTGAGCTGGCAGCGGTTGCGGATGCGGGTCGGCGAGGCGTTGCGCGGCATCGCCTGGAGCTTCCGCATCGCCTGCTCCTTCTCGGAGGGCGTCGCGGTGAGCGAGGCGATGATCGCCTTGAGGCGCTTGCGCTCGACGTTCCACTTCGCGGCGAGCTTCTCGCGCTTCTCGTTCCGCTTCACCATGCTGGTCTTGGCCATTGAACCCTTCCCTGCTCCCGCGCGGCCCAGCCGCGCCACGATGTTCCGGCGACCCCACCGGGGGACCTCCCCCGAGGGCCAACCTGCTCAGCCCACAATTATGGCAGGCGGGGGGGCGGATGGCAAGGTAGGGTGGAGGGCGACGGGTGGAGGGTGGAGGGCGGATCCAGCCCCGGCATCGCCCTTCACCCTTCACCCTTCACCATTCTCCCTTCACCCTTCACCCTTCACTCTTTGATCAGTGCCCCGGTGTTCCGATCATATCGGCTCACCCACCCGTCGGTCGCCCCGGCCGAGGTCAGCTCGGCGGCGGTGGCGCCCGGGTCGAAGTCGGCCCGGCCGGCGAACCGGCCGACCACCCAGAGCGAAAAGTCAGTCGCCTGGGCCGCCCCGGCGGCGATGGCCAGGTTTTCGGCCCCGGCGATCGGGGCCCCGATCGGGGTCACCCAGCGGAACTCTCCCTGGGTGCCGAGGACGAGGGCGAAGGCGTCGCCCGCGCCGCCTGTCCCCCGGGCGTTGACGATGGTCGCCCCGGCGGTGGGGTCGAAGTCGACCGACTCCTGGAAGAAGCCGGTGAGCAGGAGGTCGGCGCCGTTCAGTCGCCGGAAGCCGGTCAGCCCCTCGCTGCCGATCCCGCCGACCGAGGTGGCGAGGCCGACCCACACGCCGGAGAGCCCGTCGTAGCGGCTCACGAAGATGTCGGTCGCCCCGCGGGAGGTGACCAGCGCTGCCGACGGTCCCGGGTCGAGGTCGGCCACCCCTTCGAAGGTGCCGGCGATCGTGACGGAGCCATCCGGCTCGAGGGCGATCCCGAGGCCGCGGTCGATCCCGGGGCCGCCCGCGCGCGTCGCGAAGCCCAGCGTGAAGTCGTCGGCGTAGCGGGCGAGGACGATGTCCGTGGCCCCGGCGCTCTGCAGCACGAGCGGGGCGTTCGGCGGACCGAAGGCGGCGTTGAGCGCGAACTCGCCGACGACCAGCACGTCGCCGCCGAGGGTCTGCTGCACGGCGTTGTACGCGTCATCCTCGAGGCCGCCGCCCTGCACCCCGCCGATGAACTCGCCGTCCTCGGTGTAGCGGGCGGCGAAGGCGTCGCTGCCGCCGCGACTCACCAGCAGCGCGGCGCCGCCGGTCGGGTCGAGGTCGATGGTCTGGCGGAACGACCCCGCGACCACGATGGTGCCGTCAGTGCCGACGCTCACGGCGCGGATGTCGTCGTCCTGCGACCCGCCGATGAGCTGGGCCCACTCGCAGGTCCCGGCGGCCGAGAGCTTGAGGATCAGGCCGTCGCTGCCGCCGAGCGAGGTGAGGACGCGCCCGTTGCAGTTGCCGCCCTGGCCCGTGCCGACGATCACCACGCCGCCGTCCGGGGTCGCGGCGATCGCGTTGGGGATCTCCGTCCCCGCCCCGCCGAAGCCGTAGGCCCAGAGGATCGAGCCATCCTCGCGATAGCGCGCCACGCCGACGTCCTGCCCGCCGAACGAGGTGCGCGGGCGCGCCTCGCTGGTGGGGTCGAAGTCCACGGTGCCGGTGAACCACGAGGCGACCACGACCGAGCCGTCGCCGAGGGCAACGACGCCGCGGGCCTCCTCGGGGTTGATCGAGCCGATGCGGAACGGGATGGCGGGCCCGACGGGCGGGAGTGGGTTGCCGCCCGGGCCGGTCGGATCAGGCACGAATTCGGCGCGGCACGCCGCGGCGAGGAGCAGCGCGGGAAGGACGCGGATCTTGGACATGCTAGAGAGTATCGGCGGGGCCGGGATTCGGAAAGATCGCGGCCCTGCGGATCGGCTCGGCTACGGCGTCATTGGCAGCGGCACGGCGACGGGGCGCTCCCGCTTGTCCGCGCAGATCGTCGCGCCCGCCGCGTGCTCGACGCACCAGTAGGAGGAGTTCCGGGTGACCAGGCGCATCACGCCGGTGGGTTCGGGGGCCAGCTGCTCGTCGCCGTAGAACTCGAGATCGGCGACCTCGCCGCCGTTGTAGCCGAAGCGGTAGAGACGGCCGTTGTGCACGAAGCGGCCGCCGGCCCAATCGCCTCCGAGCGACGTCGCGGTGGTCGGGAGGTCGCGGAGCGGGCTCGCCGTGCTCGGGTCGACCGTTCGGGTCGGCACCATCGTCCCCCAGCAGAGGAGCTCCGCGCTGCCGGCCGCTGCGATGCCGCACAGTCCCAGCTGTGCCGCCGAGAGGCGACGGAGCGGCGGCAGGGTGAGACCCACGGCGCGCGGGGTGAGGAGCGCATCACCGGCGTGCGGTGGCGGGACCAGATCCGAGGCGCCGAGGCCCCAGCAGTACGGCACCCCATTGAGGGCGAGTCCGCACGAGGCCTCGAAGCCGCTCAGCGCGAGCTCGGTCCAGCGCAGTCCGCCGCTCACCGGTGTCCATTCGGCGCGATCGTCGCGCGTGCCGTCACCGAGCTCGCCTCGCGTGTTGCGCCCGCGGCACCACGCGACGTTCGTGGTGTCGATGCCGCAGGCGTACTCGCCGCGATCGCCGCCGAGCTCGATGTCGCGAAAGGGCACCGGCGTGTCCACGCGTCGGAGCGTCGGGACGGCGGACGTCGTGTACCACGGACCGGTGAAATCGCTGTCGCGCGCGCACCAGAGCTCGCCAGTGGTCGTGATCGCACAGAACGCATCGTTGGGCGCCCGCGCGTACTCGTTGCCGCGGAGGACGGTGAAGCGGAGCGAGCTCGCGACCGGCAGCGGGCGGCCGGCGGCGGGAAGCGTCGTCGGGCCGGTGGGATTCTGATACTTCGCCCAGCACCACATCCGTCCGTCGGCGTCGAGGCCGCAGACGCGACGCGCTGCCATCTGCACCTGGGTGAGGCGCATCCCGGTCGCGGTCACGGTGAACGTCGCCTCGCCATCGGTGCTGGTGGCGCGGACGGTCTGTGGCCCAAGGGTCCAGCCCGGCGCGTAGGCGGCGCGCGCGCGACCCTCGGCGTTGGTGCGCACGGTATCGGGGCGGATCACCGCCCCTGGCGAGGCGGCCGACCAGGTCACGAGGGTGCCGGCGACGGGGCGACCCTCGGCGGTGACGACGCGCACCTCGAGCGAATCATCGAGGAGCCATCCTGGCGTGCCGCTGGCGGTGGCTGCGGTCGGCTGCAGCTGGGGGCGCTCGGGTGCCGTGGTCGAGTCGGTGCACGCCGCGAAGAGCAGGAGCGCGCACAGGCCGGGTGCGGTGGAGGAACGCATCAGGAGCTCCGGGGGAGGAGGGGTCCAGCAATCGTGCGTGGCGTGGGATCGATGGTGTGACGTCCCGCGCCGGTCACTCCGCACATTCGTGCCTTACGGCCCCGCCGGCAGCGGCACGGCGACGGGGCGATCGAAGCCGGCGGCGCAGAGGACGGCGCCGCCCTCATGCTCGACGCACCAGTCGCTGTTGTACGACGTCAGGAGCCGCCGCACGCCCGTGAGGCCGCGGACGAGCGAGTTCGCACCCTGAATCGGGTGACCGTATCGGTAGACCTGGCCCCCGTGAATCGCCGTGAGCACCTCGTCGTACCCGCCGATCGCGGTGGCCGTGGTCGGCAGGCCGGGCAGCGGCCCCGGCTCGCGCGGCGGCGGCGAGGCGATGAAGGCCCATTCCCCCCAGCAGAGCAGGCGATCGTCGGCAGCGGTGATGCCGCAGAGCGCGTTGCTTGCGTGGGCAATCGCCTTGAGCGGTGGAATCGGGTATGGCATCGGCTGCGGCGTCGTGAACACTTCGCCAAACGCTTGCCCGATGATCGGCCCGGTCGCGGTGCTCCAGCAGTAGGCTTGTCCCTCGACCGTCAGCCCGCACACCGACCGGTCGTAATTGGTCGAGAGCTGGCGCCAGCGCATTCCGGGGGCGGTGGGCACCCAGGTGGAGGTCCCCTGCGTCGTCCCGTTGCCGAACTGCCCTTCGCTGTTGCGGCCCCAGCACCAGAGTGCATCGCTCGTGTCAATCGCGCAGACCGAGCTTCCGAACCGCTGATGGATCTCCACGTCCTTTACGGGGAACGGCGGGTCCGTGGCGACGTTCGGGTTCGTCTGGGCGAACGACACGAGCGGGAAGGTGTTCGTGGTGTCCTCGCGGAGGGCCCACTGATCCACGCAACGCAGCTCGTTGGTGGTGGTCACGCCGCAGAGCGGCGTCCAGCTGGTCGTTTCCTGCACGCCCTGCACCCGGGTGAAGCGCGCGGAGGTCGTCGGCGCGGCCGGGCGGTCGCGTCCCAGCAGTCGCCGAGGCCGGGCCGCGTTCCCGGCGCGCATCCAGCACCAGAGCTTGCCGGTGTCGTCCAATCCGCAGAGGCGAAGCGGGGCGCGCGCGACCTGCGTGAGCCGCATCCCGGTGGCCGTCACGGTGACCGTCGCCGTGGCCTCGCCGACCCGTGCCGTCACCGGCTGAGCCCCAAGGTTCCATCCCGGGGCGTACTCCACCTTGGCGATGCCGTTCGCATCCGTCGTCGCGGTGTCGGGACGGACGATCGCCCCCTCGACCGTGGCCTGCCAGGCGACCTTCGCCCCGATGACCGGCTGACCCTGCGCGTTGGTGACGCGCACCGCGAGCGAGTCGTCGAGCAGCCACCCGGGCGTGCCGGTCACCGTCGTCGTGACCGCCGTCACGCTGGACGGAGCCGGCGGCGGTGGCGTCGGGGTCGAGGGTTCGTCGCTGCCGCATGCGGCGAGCAGGAGGGCGGACGCGAGCAGGAGACGACCGGTCACGAGGCACCTCCAAGGGGCAGCGGGACGGCGGCGGGGCGTCCATCGGGCACGCCGCAGATCGTG